>NZ_JBHXVO010000019.1:0-147796 GCF_042672265.1 Nocardia sp. NPDC127526
GCTGGCCTACATGACCGACGAAGCCGTCGAAGGCCGCGACGCCTTCCTGCAAAAACGCGACCCGGACTGGAAGCCCTACCCCTGGTACTTCTGATCCGGCCCGGGACGACCTCTGCACAGAGTGCCTTCCGGGCCGCGACAGCCGGCCGAACGCGCGGCTACGCTACGGGCCATGCCGTACGTCAGTACCGATGGGGCCCGCGTGTTCTACACCGATTCCGGTGATCGGACGCGGCCCGCAGTGGTGTTGAGCCATGGATTCTTCATGGATCTGTCGATGTTCGCACCGCAGGCGGAGTACTTGGAGGCCAAGGGTTTCCGGGTGCTGTGCTGGGATGCCCGCGGGCACGGCGGCACTACCGTCACCGATCCGGGCGGCTCGTTCACCTATTGGGACTCCGCCCGCGACCTGCTGGCGGTCATGGATGCCGCCGGCGTGGACCGGGCGATCCTGGGCGGGATGTCGCAGGGCGGATACGCGGTCCTGCGCGCGGCCCTGCTGGCCCCGGAACGGGTCGGCGCACTGCTCCTCCTGGATACCGAAGCCAGCGCCTCGTCCGCGGAGCAGCAGGCCGAGTACCGCCGGTTGTTCGACGCCTGGACCAATCCGGAGGTGCCGATCACGGCGCTGGCGGACAATCTGGCGCCGGGCCTGATCGGCGGCACCGCGGCCGATCAAGCGCCATGGCGGGCGAAATGGGCCGCCAGTGACCGCTCCGCCATCACGGCGGCCGCCGACTGCCTCACGACGCGGGAGTCCATCCTGGATCGGCTGCCCGAGATCACCTGCCCCGCACTGGTGCTGCGCGGTGAGACCGATGCGGCGAGCACGGCCGGGAAATCCGCCGCACTGGCGGCGGGACTGCCGGGCGCCGATCCGGTGGTGACGATTCCGGGCGCCGGGCACGCCGCGAACTGGACGGCTCCGGACCTGGTCAATGCGGCGATCGGCGGATTCCTCAGTCGGCAAGCAACCCCGGCGGCCCGTTGAACGGCTGCCGGATTCCGATGAACCACTGGAACGGCGCGTCCACGCCCGGGACATCGGTGATCCGCACCCGCACGCTGTAGGGCTCGCGGGTATCGGGATCGCGCAGGTGCATCAACGGCTGGTGCCGCTCGAAATCGACGCGCTCGGCCAGATACATGGTGCGGAACGCCTCGCAGGAACTGAGCCGGTCGAGCAGATCCAGGGCCCACTGCGGATTCTGATATCTGCCCATGTGCCAGCGGAACCAGTTCACCGTGAGCCGGGCCTCGTCCTCCCACTCCAACATCACCCGGCGCGATTCGGGGACGAGGAAGAACCACACCAGGATGTTCACGACCTCGAGCAGTCGCGGATAGGCGCGGTCGTAGACCTGGTTGGCCCACAGCACATTCCAGCGCTCGTCGACGTAGCCGGACAGGTGCGGGCTCAGATCCGCGGCGGCGGCGCGCAGATCGGCGGTGATCAGCTCGCGCATGCCGGCCACCGGCAGCGGCGCGTGGGTGCGCGGGCCGGGCGTCTTCGGGGCGGACAGATTGTGCATGTGCTGCCGCTCGGCCGGCGTCAACGCCAGCGCGCGGGCAATGGCGTCCACCACTTCCGGACTGGGCGCGGTCTTCTCCCGCTGCTCGATCTGCGCGATATAGCTGGCGCTCACGTCACTGATGCCGGCCAGGGCCGGGCGGCTGAGGCCACGGGGATGCTCCGGCCGCGCGCGGGTGCGGTGGGTGCGGACGAAATCGGCGAGATTGGGGGCCAGCAGCCGGTCGGCCCCGACTCCCCCCGAGACAGAGTGGCCGGCGTTCACGGCCTGCAGAATACCCGCCGCGGGCGATCCCCGGCGCGGCCGAGTGTGATCTCGGACACCACGGAAAGCCAAGCGGCAGCGTGGATCCCGCTGATTCCCCGGTCCACCCACTGGCCAGAGGTCCCTCTGCACGGCGTGCGTCCGGCGTCTTTACCCCCTCGAACACCGAATGGTCTGATTGCTCCATCACCGCCCATCAGTCGCCCCGCCCGTATTCGGCCGGGGGCTCGTCCGCGAGGGCTGCGCGAAGGGGGCCCAGCCCTCGCGGATGCATTGCGTCAGAGATTGGTCGATATGAGAACGGTCCTGCCATGTCCCGCATGGTGCGTCGAGCACGACGACCCGGACCCCTTCGAGCCCGGCGACGGCGGCCGGCATTGCGGCCACGAATTACCCGTGCTGGTGGGCGCGCCCGCGCGGTTCGGACTGCCCGTGCTCTTCGTGCAGCTCAATGCGCACGACTGTGACGGCCGGCGGCACAGCTGGATCGATCTGGTCGCGCCGAGCCGCGCGCATGCCGAGCTGACCGTGGCGCAGGCCCGGCGGCTCGCCGACGCGCTCATCGCGGTCGGGGATCTGTGGGAGGCACGAGTGCCGGCCGGGATGCTACCGCCGTGCCCGCCCTGGTGCGAATGGCACGACGAGGCAATGGATCCGGAGTCCGACCAATGGCACTGCGGCCCGGTGCGGACGGTGCCGGTGCTGGGACCACTGCGTTCCGGCGCCGAGGTCCGGGTGCAGCTGTGCGCCGGTGACACCCGCGCCGGGCGCCGCGTGGTGGTGGGCCTGACGGTGTGGGACGACGAGATGACCGAGCTCACCGGCGCCGAGGCGCGCCGTCTGGCGGCGGCCCTGCTCAATGCCGCCGACGACCTGAACGCCGCCGACGACCTGGATACCGCCGACGCGGAGGGCAGGCTCGCGCCACCGGACTGAGCCGTCAGGCGGGCAGCCCCAGGACCGCGAGCAGCTGCCCGGGATAGTCGATTCCGTCCAGCCGGCCGGCCTGGGCGTAGATCTTGCGCCGCAATCCGGTCACCGGATTGCGCAGGTGCAGCGTCCACACGTGCGGGGCGAACTCGACGCCGCCCTCGGCCCAGGCCTGGCGGAAACTCGGGAATTGGCCGAGTTCGTGAATCAGGTCGGTGAATACGGCGGTATTGCCGGAGCGGCCCATGAGACCGCGCATCCAGCGAACCACCTGCCGCACATCGGATTCCCAATTCACCATGACGCGCTTGGCGGTTTCGCTGCTGAAGAACCAGCGCAGCAGATTGCCGTCGGCGGCCGCGCCTGGGAAGGCGTCCTCCCAGCTGTCGTTGCAGGCCAGGACATTCGCTCGGACGTCGACATAGGCGGCCAGATTCGGCCGGTGCAGGGTGAGCGCCTGCGCCATATCGGGGGTGATGGCGGCGCGCAATTGGTCGACGGTGGGCAACTCGTCGAGGCCGAGTCCGGCCAGATCACCCAGCTGCCGGCGATCGGCTCCGGTGAGCGGATCGAGGCGATCGAGATATCTGGTAAGCGCCTCCACCACTTCACGGGTCGGGTTGCCGCGGTCGCCTTTCTCCAAATGCGTGATGTAGCTTGCGCTTACGCCGGCATTGAAGGCCAGTCGTTCCCGCGATACCCCGCGGTCGTCACGCAGGCGGCGGAGCAGATTACCGAATGTGGGCGCTTCCAACCCCCGAGAATCCCGCCCGTACGCAGCATGTGCGACCACCGCCGTCCTCCTTCTTCAGATGTCCGGCGACGGGTCTCGAAACTCCCCTGGAGACCCCGCCGCATTCACACTCGGTGTGGATACTCCCACAACGGACAGGGAGATTCGGTGCCGACGACTGTCCCTATCTGTATCACCGAATGCTCCTATCGGTATCTGCGGGAGAAATCGTCCCATAAGACCAAGTAGTATGCAGGCCGAGTTTTTCCGGGGCTATCGCTTCCTTTCCGCTGGCATCGGCGCTGTTCCGGATCTCTCACGCACCCAGCGCGAGCGGTCGCACGGCGGGCGTCGGCGCCGGTACGGCAGCCAGCAATCGGCGGGTGTACTCCGCGCGCGGGCGGCGGAAAACCGCACTCGCGGGACCGGTCTCGACCATGCGACCCTGCCGCAGCACCACCACGCGATCGGCGACCCGGTTCACCACGGCGAGATCGTGACTGATGAACAGGCAGGCGAAGCCGTACTCCTCGCGCAGGTCGGCGAACAGCTCGAGCACCTGCGCCTGCACCGACACATCGAGCGCGCTGGTGGGCTCATCGGCCACCAGCAGCCGCGGCGCCAGGGCCAGCGCCCGGGCCAGCGCGACCCGCTGCCGCTGCCCGCCGGACAGCTCGCCCGGCCGCCGGTCGGCGTACTCGCGCGGCAATCGGACGGATTCGAGCAGGTCACCGACCTTGGCGCGGAGCAGCGCACCGGAGGCCGCCCGGTGCACGAGCAGGGGCTCGCCGATGGACTCCGCCAGCGTCCGGCGGGGATCCAGCGAGGCGGTCACGTCCTGATGGACCAGCGCCACGTGCTTGCGCAGTCCGCGCAGCTCGCGCCGCCCGAGCCCGCGCAACGAGATTCCCTGCAGCTCCACCTCCCCGGCCGTGGCCGGCACCAGCCCCAGCGCCGTACGGCCGAGAGTGCTCTTCCCCGAGCCGGATTCGCCGACGAGACCGATCACCTCGCGCGGGCCGACAGTCAGCGACACCTCGTGCAGGGCCCGGAATTTCTTGCGGTGCCGCCGATATACAACGGTCAGATCCGTAATCCGCAGCACCGGTTCAGCAACCGGCTCCGGCTCGGCGGCGACCAGCTCGACGCCATCCCCCGAATCCGGCAGCGCCGGAACGGCATCGAGCAATGTCCGAGTATAAGAATCCCGGGGTTTCACAAAAAGATCGTGTACCGGCTGGGTTTCCACCACCCGCCCGGAACGCATCACCACCACCCGGTCGGCGATGGCCGCCACCACGCCCAGGTTGTGGGTAATAAAGAGAATGGCCGTTCCCTTGTTTCGCTGCAGATCTCGCAGCAACTCGAGAATCTCGGCCTGCACGGTGACATCGAGTGCGGTGGTGGGCTCGTCGGCGATCAGCAGATCCGGTTCACCCGACAGTGCCAGCGCGATCACGACGCGTTGTTTCTGCCCGCCGGAGAGTTGATGCGGATACCAATCGATGCGTTGTTCCGGCTCCGGAATATCCACCATCGCAAGCAACTCGATGGCCCGTGCGCGGGCCCGCGCCTTGTCGATCGCGCCGTGCGCCCGCAGGGCCGCGACGAGCTGCGTCCCGATCCTCTGCACCGGATTCAGCGCGGTCTGCGGCTCCTGGAACACCATGGCGGCGCGGGCGCCGCGCAGCGGGCGCAACTGCGCGTCCGGCGCGCCCACGATCTCGGTGCCGCCGAGCCGGATGGATCCCGCGGCCACGGCCCCGTCGGGGAGCAGTCCGAGCACCGCCCGCGCCGTGAGCGACTTGCCGGATCCCGATTCCCCGACCAGCGCGACGGTCTCCCCGGCCCGCACCCGCACGCTCACGCCGTCGACGACCGTCCGGTCGCCGAATGTCACCACCAGGTCCCGGATGTCGAGCAGGGGTGCGGTGTCATCGGCGCTCATCCGATCCTCCGGGCGCGGCCCAGTGCCTGGGCGATCAACAGGAATCCGAGCGTCAGCCCGGAGACGACCAGCAACGGTCCCACCGCGAACGCCGGATTGGCGTCCAGATTGGCGATGGACTCGGCGATGATCGAGCCGAGCGAGGGGTCCGGCGGCCGCACCCCGATGCCGATGAAGCTCATGGCGGCCTCCACGAACACGGCAATGGACATGGACAGCGCCAGCTGCACCGACAGCGGTTCGATCACATTGGGCAGCACATGCTTTCGCAGCGTCCACCAGGTGCCCGCGCCGATCACCTCGGACGCCTCCACGAACGGCTGCTCGCGCACTGCCAGCACCGCGGTGCGAATCTGCCTGCCGAAGATGGGGATCTCGGCCGCGATGATCACGATGATCACCGCGTGCGCGCCCGGCCCCGTGATGGCGGCCAGCGCGATGGCGAAGATCAGCGCCGGGAAGGCGAGAATCAGGTCGAAGATGCGCTGTGCGATCACATCCGCGACCGCGTGCACGCTGGCCAGCAGCCCGGCCAGCGAGCCGAGCAGCGCGCCGATGGGCACCGCGATGAAGGCGATGACCAGATTGACGCGAATCCCATTGAACACCCGCGAGAACAGATCCCGGTTGACATTGTCGGTGCCGAGCCAGTGCTCGGCGCTGGGCTCGAGCAGGTTGGCGTTCGGAAGCTGAACCAGCGGATCATATTTCGCGAGCAGCCCGGCGGCGAGCCCCGCCGCGGCGATCACGCCGACCAGCACGATCCCGGCCAGTCCCTGCCCCCTGCGCAACACTGAAACGCTCACGATCGTCCTCCGATCCGGATCCGCGGATCGAGGTAGGCGTGCACGATATCGGTGGTCAGCTGGATGGCCACGAACACCGCCACCGAGAACAGCAGCAGCGCCTGCACCACCGGATAGTCGCGCCGATTGATGCCCTGCTCGATCAGCTGCCCGATGCCGGGCCACGCGAAGGCGGCCTCCACCAGCACCGCCCCGCCCAGCAATTGCCCGGTCTGGATGCCGACCACGGTCAGCATGGTGGGCAGCGCATTGCGCAGCGCGCCGCGGGTGACGATCTCCCGATGCGAGATACCCAGCGCCCGCGCGGTCAGCACATAGGGCTTGCGCAATTCGGTCCGCAGCGATTCGGTGAGGAACCGGGTGAGCGCCGCCGTCACCGGCAGCGCCAGGCAGATGGAGGGCAGCAGCAGATACTGCACCGCGATATCCGGATGCGCGATGAACCCGTCCGGCGGGACGCCGCCCGCGGGCAGGATCGGAATCGCGACGGCGAACACCAGCACCAGCAGCACGCCGGTCACGAATACCGGCAGCGAGACGGCCACTGTATTCGCGGCGGCGACAATCGCGTTCAGCCAGCGCTTGTCCCACAGCACGGAGGCGACGCTCACCAGCAGGCTCACCGCCACGGCCAGCAGCAGCGCCGACGCGGTGAGCACCAGGGTATTGGTGAGCCCGCGCCCGATGAGATCGGCGATCTGCCCGCCGATCACATAGGAGCGGCCGAGATCACCGGTGAGCACACCCTGCAGCCAGGTCAGATACTGCGCCGGAATCGACGCGTCGAGACCCAGCTGATGGCGGATGGCGGCAATCGTCTCCGGGGTGGCGTCCGGTCCGGCCAGCGTGGTCGCCGGATCGCCCGGCACCAGCCGCAGCAGCAGGAAGATCAGTATCGAGGCCGCGAACAGCACCGCCAGCGCGGACGGCACGCGGCGCAGCAGATACGCGGTCATGCCAGGAACGCCTCGGTGAGCTGGATCTCGCGGCGCTTGGTCCAGCCGAGATCGTGCAGCTTGCGGGTGGCCGCGCCCTGCGGGAAGCGGACCCCGATCTCGATGAGGAACAGGCCGTCGAGCAGCTGATCACTGACCGCCTGATAGGCCCGGACCGCATCCGGCCCGGTGCCCTGCGGCAGCTTCCAGGCGGCGTCGGCGGCCGCGACATAGGCGGGCGACTCGTATTTGGACGCGTTCTTGCGCGCGTTGAAGGGGTAGGCGCTGACGGTGAGCGTGGACGGCACGAACTGCGCCCACGAGTGGTCGGTGATCCACAGGCCCGGGAACTGCGCCCCGATCAGCTGTTTGACGAAGGTCGCGCTCTCGGTCGGCACCAATTCCACCTCGATGCCGATCTCGGCGAGATTGGCCTGCACGATCTGTGCCGACGCCTCATGGGTGGCGACATTGGAGCTGAAGGCCAGCGGCAGTTTCGGCGGCTTCGGCACCTGGGCGAGCACCTGGTTCGCCTTGGCGGTATCGCGGGCGTAGCGGGTGTTGCGGGTTTCGTCGAAGGCGGGAGATGTCTTGGGCCACGGCAGATTCGCCGGATATCCGGAACCGCGGAAGACCTCGTTGATGATGCGCTCGCGGTCGATGGCGTAGGCGATGGCCTGCCGCAGCCGCACATCCGACAGGGCTGGATTCTGCACGTTCGCACCGACGTACACCTGCAGCTCGGAGCCCTCGAAGGTAATGGCGCAGTAGGCGTCGTTCTTGGCGAGGTTCTCGATATCGCGATAGGTGATGCCGTCCGCCGCGAAGTGGATCTGACCGGACTTCAGGGCGTTCAGCTGCGCATTGTTGTCCGGGATGATGGTGAATTCCACGCGATCCAGATACGGGCGTTCGGGCACCCAGTACGCCGGATTCCTCTCGAACACCAACTGCGAGTTGGGGACCCGCTGCACGAACCGGAACGGCCCGGTGCCGATGATCTTCTCGCCGCTGCCCAGCTGCTCGATGGATTCGCTGTCCAGAATGGGCGCGGTATCCAGCAGGTCGAAGATATTGCCCAGCGGATGGGCGAAGGTCAGCGTGATCTTGTGCGGATCGGTGGTGTCGAATCCGGTGATGGCGGCCGCCGTGCTCTTGAGCTGCGCCGACCACTTGGGATCGGCGTAGGTCCGCAGCGAGAACTCGACGTCCTTCGACGTGAACGCGCGTCCGCTGTGGAATTTCACGTCATCGCGCAATTCCAGGGTGATCGACTGCCCGTCGGGCGCCAGCGTCCACTTCTTCGCCAGCAGCGGTTGCGGTTCCAGCTTGTCGTGCGGATAGCGGACCAGGGTTTCGAAGACGAGTCCGACCACATACGGCGTGGTCCCGGTATTGGTGAGGATATTGGCCGGGACCAGATCCACCAGCACGCCGTATTTCAGGGTGCCCCCGCGCACCGGCTGCGCGTTCTCGTCCCCGCCGCCGTTTTGCTGGTTCACCGCCGAGGTGCAGGCGGCCAGCGCCCCACCGCCGAAGATGGCGAGAGCGGCCAGGCCGGAGCTGCGGAGAAAACGACGACGATCCAGATTGTGCATGGGCGGGGACGGTAATCAGGGTCGCCGCCGATGACACCTATTTCCCGCAGCGTGCGTGAAAATCTCGCCGACAGGCGTTTTCGGCTCTTTGCTGGGACGATGCCTGTTCCTCCTCATGCTCGTGGATACGAGAACTTCTCCGGCGCCATCGGACGCACCACCGCGGATTCGACGCCGGACTGGGTGTACCCGCCGACGGCCCCGGACGGCGCGCCCAACATCATCGTGGTGCTCGTCGACGACATGGGATTCAGTGATATCGGGCCGTTCGGCTCGGAGATCGAGACCCCGGTCCTGGACCGGCTGGCCGCGAACGGGATTCGGCTCACCAACTTCCACACCACCCCGCTGTGCTCGCCGTCGCGGGCGGCGTTGCTGACCGGGATCAATTCGCACCGTGCGGGTTTCGGATTCGTCGCCAATGCGGATCCGGGCTATCCGGGGCTGCGGCTGGAGCTGGCGGACGATGTGCTGACGCTGCCGGAGATACTGCGCGCCAACGGGTATGCGACCTACGCCGTCGGCAAATGGCATCTGGTGCGCGATGCCACGCTGCACCCGGCGGCCGATCGCGATTCCTGGCCCACCCGGCGCGGATTCGACCGCTACTACGGGTCTTTGGAGGGGCTGAACTCCTTCTACCATCCGAATCAGCTGGTTTCCGACAATTCGCCGGTGAATATCGACGAGTATCCGGAGGGTTACTACCTCACCGACGATTACACCGACCGCGCCATCGGCTACATCAAGGATCTGCGCGCCCACGACGCGTCGAAGCCGTTCTTCCTATACTTCGCCCACACCGCCATGCACGGGCCGTTGCAGGCCAAGCCCGAGGATCGGGACAAGTATCGAGGCAAGTACAGGGAGGGCTGGGATCGCCTGCGGCAGAGCCGATTCGCCTCGCAGCTCGCGCAGGGGCTCTTCCCCGCGGGCACCGAGCAGAAGCCGCGCAATACCGAGCCGGGTTATGAAGCCCAGGAATGGGATTCGCTCACCCCCGAGCAGAAGTCCCGCTTCGAACACTATATGGAGGTGTACGCGGGCATGGTCGACAGCATCGATCAGAGCCTGGGCCGCATTGTCGACACGCTCGAGCAGTTCGGCGAACTCGACAACACCATCATTGTCTTCACCTCCGACAACGGCGGCACCGCCGAGGGCGGGCCGGAGGGCACCCGCACCTACTTCGCGCAATTCGCCCAGGTCGACGAGCCCGACTGGGAGCGCGACGTCCCGCACGACGACGAGCTCATCGGCACCGCGAAGCTCGGCGTCCACTATCCCCGCGGCTGGGGCCAGGCCTCGAATACGCCCTTTCGCTTCTACAAGGGCCAGACCTTCGCGGGCGGCGTCCGCGTGCCCTTCATCCTGTCCTGGCCGAAGGGCCTGCCGCGCACCGGCTCCGACACCGGCATCCGCCAGGAGTACACCTACGTCACCGATCTCGCGCCCACCCTGCTCGAGCTCGCCGGAGTGCAGCGGCCGAGCATCCGCAACGGCTTGCCCGCCAAGGAGTTCGACGGCGTCTCCGCGGTGGAGGTGCTCCGCGATCCAGCGGCCGTATCCCGCCACACCGAGCAGTATTCGGAGATGACCGGCCATCGCGGCTTCTATCGCGACGGCTGGAAACTCCTGGCCCTGCACGAGCCCGGCCGCGATATCGACGATCCGCGCTGGCAGCTCTTCGATGTCCGCACCGACCCGACCGAACTGCACGATCTGTCCGGGCGATTCCCCGGCAAGGTCGCAGAGCTGGCCGCCGCCTGGGACGAAGCCGCCTGGCGCAATACGGTTTTCCCGCTCATCACCCGCCAGGACCTGGCCCGGCGTCGCCCCGAGGAAGCCCGCCTCACCGAGCGCGTCCGCATTCTGCCCGGTACGCCAGTACTGGAGCGCTACCGCTCCCAGCGCCTGATCGCCTACCGCGACTTCACCATTGCCGTGGAACTCGACGCGTACCGCCGCGGCGATGAAGGCGTCCTGGTCGCCCACGGCGACACCCTCGCCGGCTACCTGCTCTATATCGAGAACGACCATCTCTTCTTCGGCTACAACGCCTATGGCCGCTACACCACCGTCGACGCCGGGCTGATCCCGCCCGGCACCCGTCACCTCACCCTCTCCGCGACCGTCCGCCCGAAGCTGCGCTGGGACTTCACCCTCGGCGTCGACGGCGTCCCCGCCGCCAACCTCCTCGACCAGGTCCAGCTCGTGGGCATGGCCCCCTGGACCGGCATCTCGGTCGGCCTCGACGCCCGCGGTCCGGTCTCCTGGGACCTGCGCGAGCGCCGAGGCGTCTTCCGCTACACCGGACCGCTGCGCTCCGTCACCTATTCACCCGGAGCCGTCGGCGTCCCGGAAGAGGCTCAGCGAGCATTGGATTCGGAGGCGGAGCTGGTCGCGGAGTAGGACCGCTCCGGCCGCGCGGCGCGCGTCGCCCGATTGACGCGCACCGCGGTGAGCACCCCGAGGGCGGCGATACCGGCGAACCCGGACAGCGGCCGCGGATCGGTGGGACACGGTCAGCCGGCGAGTATCTCGAGAAGTCTGGCGATGCGGCGGGCCCGGGTTTCGGGGCGCTTGGCCTCGGCGATGCCATTGATCTGTTCGCGGCGGCGCGAGTAGCTCAGTTCGTCGAAGGCCGGGCGCAGGCCCGCCGCGGCGAGCGCGGTCGCGACATCCTCCGGGACGTCCACGGTGCGCTCGGCGGTGTCGCGTTCGACGGTGACGGTGACCGCGTCGCCGGGCTCCTTGCCGAGTTCGGTGCGGATGGCCTTCAACAACCCGAGGCACGGGCCGTTGCCCATAGTGACGATGGAGCCGGCGTAGGCGATGCCGTCGAAGGTGGCGCGCACGGGAATGCGGCCGCCCCCGCCGAGGGCCGCCACCACATCGGGCGGAATGGGGATATACGCGCCGCCGCCGTTGGCCGTCTGGATTCTGCCCTCGAATCGCTGCATGCCGGCACCCTATTCGGGGCGAGCGACAGGATGCGGGATATAGGTCCGCGATCGGACAGCTAATGCCGTCGAAGTGCGGTAAGAAGGTGTTTGGGGCGTGCGTCACAGGTTTGCCGGGATGGCGGATAAGCGCGTACAGGCAACCGCCCGAAACGTGTTAACAAATGTAAAGCGCGGGAGAACCAGCCGTTTCCAAAGCTTCACCGGAACCCCGCCGAAACCTCTTCCGAAAGGCCCGTTTCACGCGTTCAGGACACGTAATCGCAGGTCGGCCCGCAAGATCGGGCACGGTGCCGCAATCCCGCAGTGACCGGCAGGTTGCGGCGATCTCACAACTCACAGCCGGGGCAAGCGCACTGTGAGAGAATCGTTTTGACGCCCGCAACGACGTCCTTACAGTCGACGAAGCAGCCCATTTTCCGCACTCGATTGGGGCGTCATGGCTAACTCGCAGACCGGGTCTTCGTCCGCAGAGGCACTGCTCCGACTGGGCAAATATTTCCACCGCGGTGAGGTGTCGGCTGATCTGCGCACCCTGCACAAGGTGGGCGGGCGCGGCGCGGACGAGTTCTATCGCGACCGCTGGGCGCACGACAAGGTGGTGCGGTCCACGCACGGGGTCAACTGCACCGGCTCGTGCTCGTGGAAGATCTACGTCTCCGACGGTGTGATCACCTGGGAATCGCAGCAGACCGACTATCCGTCGGTGGGCGCGGACAAGCCCGAGTACGAACCGCGCGGGTGCCCACGCGGCGCCTCGTTCTCCTGGTACACCTATTCGCCCGCGCGGATCCGCTATCCGTATGTGCGCGGCGCGCTGCTGGAGCTGTACCGCGAGGCCAAGACGCGGCTCAAGGATCCGGTGCTGGCGTGGGAATCCATTGTCGAGGACGCGGACAAGGCAAAGGCCTACAAGTCCGCGCGCGGCAAGGGCGGATTCGTGCGCGCCGAATGGTGGGAGGCCGCCGAGATCGCGGCCGCCGCCCACGTCTACACCATCAAGAAGTACGGACCCGACCGCGTGGCCGGGTTCTCCCCCATTCCGGCCATGTCGATGGTCAGCCATGCCGTCGGCGCGCGGTTCATCTCGCTCATCGGCGGCTCCATGCTGTCGTTCTACGACTGGTACGCCGACCTGCCGGTGGCCTCCCCGCAGGTCTTCGGCGACCAGACCGACGTGCCGGAATCCGCCGACTGGTTCGACGCCGGATACCTCATCATGTGGGGCTCCAATGTCCCGGTCACCCGGACCCCGGACGCGCACTACATGACCGAGGCCCGCTACCGCGGCCAGAAGGTCGTGGTGGTCTCCCCCGACTACGCCGACAACACCAAGTTCGCCGACGAATGGGTGCCCGCGCGACCCGGCACCGATGCCGCGCTCGCCATGGCCATGGGCCACGTGGTGCTCAAGGAGTTCTTCGTCGACCGCAGCACCGAGTACTTCGACGACTACATCAAGAAGTACACCGATCTGCCGTACCTCATCACCCTCGAGGAGAAGTACGGCGTCTGCGTGCCCGGCAAGTTCCTCACCGCGGCCGATCTCGGCCACACCGGCGAGGGCGTCGAATTCCAGACCGTGCTGCTCGACAGGTTCGGCGCCCCCAATGTGCCCAATGGCGCACTGGGACACCGCTTCACCGAAGCCGGCAAGGGCCGGTGGAATCTGGACCTCGGGGGCGTCGACCCCCTGCTGACCCTGCACGGCCGCACCGATGACGCTGCGGCCGTGCAGCTTCCCCGTTTCGACGGCGACAGCGCCGATGTACTGACCCGCGGCGTGCCGACCACGGTGGTCGCGGGCAAGCGGGTGACCACGGTGTTCGATCTGCTGCTCGCGCAATACGGTGTGGCGCGGCCCGGGCTGCCGGGCAGCTGGCCCACCGGGTACGACGATGCGAGCGAGCCGTACACGCCCGCTTGGCAGGAGACCATCACGGGCGTGCCGGCCAAGCAGGCCGAGCGCATCGCCCGCGAATTCGCCGCCAATGCCGAGCATTCCAAGGGCCGGTCCATGATTCTCATGGGCGCGGGCACCAACCACTGGTTCCACTCCGATCAGATCTACCGGTCGTTCTTCACCCTCACGCTGCTCACCGGCTGCCAGGGCGTGAACGGCGGCGGCTGGGCGCATTACGTCGGGCAGGAGAAGTGCCGGCCGGTAACCGGCTGGGCCACACTGGCTTTCGGCCTGGACTGGCAACGACCGCCACGGCAGATGCAGGGCACCGTGTTCTGGTACCTCACCAACGACCAGTGGCGCTACGACCCGTTCACCTCCGAGGCGTTCTCCTCCCCGCTCGGCGAGGGCACCTTCGCGGGCCGGACCGCCGCGGACAATATCGCGCTGGCCTCGCGGCTGGGGTGGATGCCGTCCTACCCGACGCTCAACCGCAATCCCCTGGACCTGGCCGACGAGGCCGAGCGGGCGGGCAGGTCCGCGGCCGACTATGTCGTGGACGGGCTCAAATCCGGTGACCTGCGCTTCGCCTGCGAGGACCCGGACGCGCCGGAGAACTTCCCGCGAGTCCTCACCGTGTGGCGGGCCAATCTGCTCGGCTCCTCCGGCAAGGGCAACGAGTACTTCCACAAGCACCTGCTGGGCGCGGACTCCAACCTGCAGACCGCCGAGGCCACCGGCGTGCGGCCGCAGGAACTGGAATGGCGCGACCAGGCCGCCACCGGCAAGCTGGATCTGCTGCTGTCCCTGGACTTCCGGATGACCAGCACCACGCTGTTCTCCGACATCGTGCTGCCCGCCGCCACCTGGTACGAGAAGCACGATCTGTCCTCCACCGATATGCACCCGTTCGTGCACGCCTTCACCCCGGCCATCTCCCCGCCGTGGGAGGCGCGCACCGACTTCGAGGCCTTCCACCGCATCGCGCGCGGCTTCTCCTGGATGGCCGAGAAGCATCTGGGCAAGCGCAAGGACATTGTCGCGGTGCCGTTGCAGCACGATACGGCCGATGCGCTCGCCCAGGCGGGCGGGCGGGTGCTGGACTGGAAGAAGGGCGAATGCGAGCCCATTCCGGGTAAGACCATGCCGAAACTCGTTATGGTCGAGCGGGACTACCCGAGCGTCGGCGAGAAGATGGCGGCGCTCGGACCGCTCGTGGACACCCTCGGCGTCACCACCAAGGGCATCACCACGCTGCCCGACGCCGAGGTCGAATACCTGAAGGGCATGAACGGCACCGTGGTTTCCGGTGTCGCACAAGGTCGTCCGTCGCTGGCCAAGGATGTCCACGCGGCGGAGGCCATTCTGGCGCTGTCCGGCACCACCAACGGGCGGCTCGCGGTGGAGGGTTTCCACGCGCTCGAGCAGCGCACGGGCACCCAGCTCGCGGATCTGGCCGCCGAGCACGAGGGCAAGCGAATCACCTTCGCCGACACCCAGGCCCGGCCGGTGCCGGTCATCACCTCGCCGGAATGGTCGGGCAGTGAGACCGGCGGGCGACGGTATTCGCCGTTCACCATCAATACCGAGCGGCTCAAGCCCTGGCACACGCTCACCGGGCGGCAGCACTTCTACCTCGATCACGACTGGATGATCGAACTCGGTGAGCAGCTGCCGATCTACCGGCCGCCGCTGGATATGACCGCCTTGTTCAGTGAGCCCGGCATCGGGTCGGTGAACGAGAACGGGGTGACGGTGCGCTATCTGACGCCGCACTCCAAGTGGTCCATCCACTCCGCCTACCAGGACAACCTGCACATGCTCACGCTCTCGCGCGGCGGGCAAGCCATCTGGATGTCGGAGGTGGACGCCGCCAAGATCGGTGTGGCCGACAACGATTGGATCGAGGCCATCAACCGCAACGGCATCGTCGTTGCGCGGGCCATCGTGTCGCACCGCATGCCCGAGGGCACCGTGTTCATGTACCACGCGCAGGACCGCGCCGTGAACGTGCCACGTATCGAAGGCACTTCGGCGCACAGCACCGGGGGCGCGGCGGATACCAAGGCGGGCAAGGGCAAACGCGGCGGCATCCACAATGCGCTGACCCGCATCATGATCAAGCCCTCGCACCTCATCGGCGGCTACGCCCAGCAAGCCTTCGCCCTGAACTACCACGGGCCCACCGGAAATCAGCGCGACGAAGTCACCACCATTCGCAAGCGCTCGCAGGAAGTGGAGTACTGACATGAGAGTCATGGCGCAACTGGCTATGGTCATGAACCTCGACAAGTGCATCGGCTGCCACACCTGCAGCGTCACCTGCAAGCAGGCGTGGACCAATCGCGCCGGCACCGAGTACGTCTGGTTCAACAATGTGGAAACCCGTCCGGGACAGGGCTATCCGCGCCGCTATGAGGACCAGGAGAAGTGGAAGGGCGGCTGGACCCTCGACAAGAAGGGTCGGCTCACCCTCAAGTCCGGGTCGCGCATGAAGCGGCTGCTCAATATCTTCGCCAACCCGGATCTGCCCACGGTGTCGGACTACTACGACCCGTGGAGCTACGACTACGACAATCTGCTGTCGGCCCCGCAGATGGACACCACGCCGGTGGCCAAGCCCAAGTCGCTCATCACCGGCGAGGACACCAAGGTCACCTGGGGCGCCAACTGGGACGACTCGCTGGGTTCCGGGCCGGAACAGGTCGGCAAGGATCCGCTGCTGGCCAAGCTGTCGGACAAGGTCAAACTCGAATTCGAGGAGACCTTCATGTTCTACCTGCCGCGCATCTGCGAGCACTGCCTCAACCCGTCGTGCGCGGCGTCGTGCCCGTCCGGGGCGATCTACAAGCGGTCCGAGGACGGCATCGTGCTCGTCGACCAGGACAAGTGCCGCGGCTGGCGGCAGTGCGTGACCGGTTGCCCGTACAAGAAGATCTACTTCAACCACAAGACGGGCAAGGCGGAGAAATGCACCTTCTGCTACCCGCGCGTGGAGGTCGGCATTCCGACGGTGTGCTCGGAGACCTGCGTCGGGCGGCTGCGCTATATCGGCGTCATGCTCTACGACGCGGACGCAGTGCTGGAGGCGGCGTCGGTCGAGGATGACAAGGATCTGTATCCCGCGCAGCTCGGGGTGTTCCTCAATCCGCACGACCCGCGCGTGATCGCTGAGGCCGAGCGGGCCGGTATCTCGCCGGAATGGATTCAGGCGGCACAGGATTCGCCGGTCTACAAGCTCATCGTGGACTATCAGATCGCGTTGCCGCTGCATCCGGAATACCGGACCATGCCGATGGTCTGGTACGTGCCGCCGCTGTCGCCGGTGGTGGATGTGCTCACCGAGACCGGGCACGACGGCGAGAACGTGAACAACCTGTTCGGGGCCATCGACGCGCTGCGAATTCCCTTGGAGTACCTGGCCGAACTGTTCACCGCGGGTGAGCTCGGGCCGGTGCGGGCGTCGTTGCAGCGGCTGGCGGGCATGCGGTCGTTCATGCGGTCGATCAACCTCGGGCAGGAACCGGATATGTCGATTCCGGAGTCGGTGCGGCTGGAGCCGGAAGAGATCGAGGCCATGTACCGGCTGCTGGCCATCGCCAAGTACGAGCATCGGTACGTGATTCCGTCCGGGGCGACTTCGCGGGCGCACGAACTGGATTCGCTGGCCACCGGATGCAGTCTGGACACCGACGGCGGACCGGGCATGACGGCCTTCGACTACATGGCGGACAAGTTCCATTTGACCGATACCAATGGCGCTGCGCCGGAGGAGAAGTCGAATCGAGTCAACCTGCTGAACTGGGACGGCAAGAGCACCAAGGGATTGCTGCCTGCCAATGGCAATGGCTCGGGCGGCGGAACGGCCAATGGCAATGGCGCCAATGGCCATCATGGCAACGGGACCAACGGGCACAACGGATCCGTTGATGGCGCGGCCGCCGATATCGCGCCCGAGCCCACCGGAGCGACGCGATGAGCCTGCTGAAACTGCGGCGGCGGCCCGAACCCGTTGTCGCGCTGGACGACCGCGACCGGCGGCTGGTGTGGCGGATCTCCGCCCTGCTGCTCGACTATCCGGGCGAGCAGACCCTGGCCATGCTCGATGAACTGAGCAGCGCGGTCGCCGAACTGCCCGAACCGGTGCGCGGCCACCTCGAGGGCTGCCTCGCCCACCTGCGCGCCACCGGCCCCATCGCGCTCGCCCAGCAGTACGTCGAAACCTTCGACATGCGCCGCCGGGCCAGCCTGCACCTGACCTTCTACGCCTACGGCGACACCCGCAAACGCGGTATGGCGCTGCTGCGTTTCAAGCACGCCTACCGGCACGCCGGCGTCGAGCTCGACGACAGCGAACTGCCCGATCACCTCGCGGTGCTGCTGGAATTCGCCGCCACCGTCGATCCCATCGGCGGGGAACGGCTGCTCGGCGAGCATGTGCCGGTGCTGGAACTGCTGCGACTCTCGTTGTCCGACAGCGGTTCCCCCTATTCCGGTGTGCTCGCCGCCATCACTTCCACGCTCCCGCCGGTCACCACCGCCGACCGCCGCCGCATTGCCGAACTCGCCGCCCAGGGTCCGCCCGAGGAAGAGGTCGGCCTGGAGCCCTTCGCCATGGACCCCCTGACCTTCGCCGCATCGGAAGGCCGCAGATGACCACCACCCTCTGGATGACGCTGCCCTACGTGGCCTTCACCTCGTTCGTGCTCGGCCACCTGTGGCGCTACCGCAATGACCAGTTCGGCTGGACCACCCGATCCTCGCAGGTCTACGAATCCCGGCTGCTGCGCCTGGGCAGCCCGCTGTTCCACTTCGGCATGCTCGGCGTCATCGGCGGGCACGTCCTCGGCGTGCTCATCCCGGCCTCGTGGACCGCGGCGATCGGCATCTCCGAGCACGCGTACCACCTGCTCTCGGTCTCGGCCGGAACGGTCGCGGGCGTCGCGGTCATCCTCGGCATCGCCATCCTGCTGTATCGCCGCGTCACGGTGCCCGCCGTCCGCAAGGCCACCACCGCCAACGACAAGTTCATGTACGCGCTGCTGGCCGGTGCGCTGATCACCGGCCTGCTCAACACCGTCGGCAGCAACCTGTTGTGGGGCACCTACAACTACCGCGAAACCGTATCCCCGTGGTTCCGCAGCCTTTTCACTCTCCACCCCGAGCCCGAACTCATGGTCGGCACCCCCTGGACCTTCCAGGCCCACGGCCTCATCGTGCTGGCCTTGATCGGCGTGTGGCCCTACACCCGCCTGGTCCACATGTTCAGCGCCCCCATCGGCTATTTCGTCCGCCCCTACGTCGTCTACCGCAGCAAGGAAACCAACGCCGCCGACAAGCGCCGCTTCGCCCGCGCCTGGGACGCCCCGGTGGTCCCGCCCCGGTAGTCCCGTTCGCGGCGGTAGCCTCGAAACATGGCCGACCGCACACTGCTTCGCGAGTTGTTCGAGTCCTGGGTCGAGCGCGGGGAGCACCTCGCCAAGGAACAATGGTCCGCCCCGACCCGCCTGGGCGACTGGACCGTCACCGACCTCTACGCCCACATGGCCGCCGACCGCACCGCCTTCCGCAAACTCCTGGCCACCCGCAGCGACAAACCCCCGGTAGCCACCACCGGCGCGGATGTCCTGCGCGCCCTCAACATCCCCGGCGGCCCCGCCGAAACCCTCGCCCCCACGGTAGCCGAACGCGCCCGCGCGGAAGCCGCCGCCCACACCCCCGCCGACCTCCTCGACAATATGCGCGCCATGCTCGCCGACGGCTTCGAATACATCGACATCGCCGACGGCACCATCGATTACGTCATCGGCCCGGTAACCATCAGCGCCGTCCTCGAGGTAGCGGTAGTCGAAGCCACCGTCCACCTCCTGGACCTCATCGCCGCGGTAGGCGGCGACCCGGCTCCCCCCGCCGCCGTAGCCCGAGCCTGCGAAATCGTCCTGGCGGTCCCCGATCCCCTCCCCCTCCTGGAGGCAGCCACCGGCCGCAGCACCACCTCACCGTTCCCGGTACTGCGCTAACCGCGGGCCTCGGCCATCTCCTTCAGGTGATCCCGAGCCGACCGCTCCGCCAGCAACGGCAAGAAGGTCTCCACCTTGGCACCCTTGGAGAAGTGGTCATAAGCCGACGTCACCAGCCGCTCGATCGTGGCCCGATCAACCAGATCGGCGAATTCCTTCTCGAGACGAGCAGCGGCCGCATCCAAGGCCAGTTTCTGATCGAGCGGCATCTCCCCGCGAACGTGCTGAGCATGCCCCACAGGCGATTCGGTCATCGTGAACTCCGATGAACTCCACGGTTCGTATGGTTGTGGTGCGCGAACGCACCTACCTGATCGGGTAACCGGGACGAGCTTTCCAGAAGACGAATACTGGGTGAACACTGTCACGAGATACGACCTATGTCGGCGTTGCGACATCCTGGGCGTGGACGGCGTGTTGCGCGGAGTCATCGAGGCAGTACACATCGGCTCTCTCGACCAGTGGAGTCAGGTCAAGAGAGCCGAGATGCGGTCTGCTGGGCACGAGTACGAGGTCGGCCATCTCGCGGTCGACCAGGTTGAGCAGCCGTACGAACGCGGCGTCACTCATTTTCTCGGCGTACGCGATCATGGTCAGAGAGCGATTCAACCGCGTTGCCTCACGGTGCATTTCGGCCTCGTGTTGTTCACGTCCCGGCCCGGACAGCTCGATTACCAAGAACCCGATCACTTTGCTCGTCATGACCGACCAACTTCGAACCCGCTGTACGGCGGCCGCATGATCGCTTTACGCCCTCGGTCAGTGGATTGCCACCTTGTCGGCGCTTGACGCGAACTCGTAGCGAGCCCAGCGCGCGTCAGCCGCATCAGCGCCCGACGGATGGCTCCCTCGCCTAGCCCGGTACGTCGGCTCAACTCCGACACTGTGGCCGAGTGTGTTGCGTCGAGACCGGTCAGCGTGCCCAACACCTTGGCCTCTTGCTCCGTCAGCGCCATCGGTGGCTACCTCACCTTTCGGGTAGTGCGAACGATGGGAGGTACCGTACGGCCGGAATACCATCCGTCGCGTCCGCACATACTCAGATCCGCCGCCGCTATACGGAATTCCATATATGGTGCGTACGAGCATGAAACCCGTTGTCAGGCAACATTCCGTCCACAACTGAGATCCATTGCCATACCTTGCAGCGGAGGTGTCCTGCGTGGCTATGACGACCGGTGAAACCATTCGGCGGGTCCGCAAGTCCCTGGGCCTGACGCAGGCAGAGTTGGGCGCGATTGTTCGCTTGACACAACCCGCGGTATCGCAACTCGAGCACGACGGTCCGGGCGTTCACGATGTCCGAGTTCTGAGGCGCATAGCGAAAGCCCTACAGGTCCCGCTAGCCATACTGGTGATGGACGCAGGCGAGGAGGCGGACGTGCAGCGGCGTCAGCTGTTCAGGGCGGGAATTGCCGGACTTGGATTCGCGGCGACCGGCGGCAATAGCCCGGCGGTTCGTGAACCGGTATCGGCGGGATCCAAAGTCGGCTCGACCGACATCGAGCGAATCGTACGCAGCATCAACGAGATCCACGGACTCCAACTGATGGCCGGCGGTGACCGGCTGTGCGATATCGCGACCAACGAAGTGCGGTATGTCGAGCAGCTTCTCGACGCAGGCAGTTACACCGAGAGCATCGGCAAGGCTCTGACCAGCGCGGGCGCAGAGATGATGACGGTTGCGGGGTGGGTTCATTACGACGCTGGCCACTGGGCTGAAGCGAAGCGCTATTACGCCGACGCGGCTCAGGCTGCGACCACGACGGGCGATGGTATTGCCGCTGCGCACGCATGGATCAATGCCTGCTTGCTGTCGTACCGAGAAGGCACGCGGCCGCAGGAGGGTGTCCGGTTGGCCGAAGCCGCGCAACTGGCGGCACGGCGCGAGGGCGGTCCGAAGCTGCGCGCCCTGGCTGCCATCCGCGAGGCCGAAGCCCACAGCGTATTGAATGATCGGCAGGCAATGATAGCCGCAGTCAACCGAGCGCACAGAGCCTACGAATCCACGCGAGGCCACGATCCGACGTATCTCGATCACCTGGCCGAAGCTCAGCTCAGCGGATTTACAGGACTCTCGTTCATGCGGCTCGGCGATCACCGAGTGGCGGCGACCTACCTCGTCGCCGCGATCGACGGCACGGCGATGTACCCACGCGAACGGACGGCCTGGCAGATCCGCCTGGCCCAGAACCATGTTCGAGCAGGGGCCTTCGGGGAAGGCTGCGAGTTGCTCAACGAGAACTTCGACGAGATCAGCAAGGTCGCTTCGACCAGGCTGCAGACCGCCCTGAACGGGATCGCCGACGACCTGCGGCATCACGTATCCGTGGCGGAGGTACAGGAATTCTTCGAGCGATGGACGGACCGATGAAGCTGCCTCCGTTATCGCATGCGTTCCGCGACCCGGACACGGAGTACCTCGTATCGCTGATTCGTGTGGTCGTTCGACAAGCAGTAGTCGCGGGTTGACGCGTACTTGCCATGCTTGGGCTTTGGTTCGGTGAAGGTGGTCCCCGAGGGAAACTGCTCGTCGGTCAGATCGACGTTCTTGCCATCGATGAGATTGAAGTAGTGGGAGACCGTTTTACCGCCGGGCAGAGTCGCGACCGTGTTGAGGATTTCGCCGCCAAGGTAGTCCTGCACCACACACGCCGTCACGGCGCATTGGCCTTTCGCCCTGTTCTGCTCTGTCCAATCCGAAGAGGCGCTGGTATCAGCGGACCAAGCGTCCTTCAGGGCATCGTGGAGAGCCTCGCGAGAAATGGCACCCATATCGCCCATTGTCCTACGCAGAAACCACCGTCGGGGGTGGCCCGAAACCATACCGCAAGAGCGGGTGCCGATGACTCGAATCCGCCGCCCGGTGGCCGGAACCCGGACGGGTGTGCGGCAGGGTGCGGGCCAGGATGGCGACATGACTTCGGCTGCTCATCCTGCCCGCGTCGCCGGGCTCGCGTCTCAGGCCGCGGTGCGGGAGAAGCGGAAGGACGAGTGGCTGGGGCTGTTCGCTGACAATGCCCGGGTGGAGGATCCGATCGGGGTGTCGCCGTATGACCCGGCCGGTCAAGGGCATTTCGGGCGGGATGCCATTGCGGCGTTCTGGGACAAGGCTATTGCCCCCAGTGAGATCGACTTTCGGTGGACGGATTCCTTCGCCTGCGGGGACGAGGCAGCGTTCACGGGGACGATTCGCAGTGCCCGGGGTGAGGTGGCCGTCGAGGTGGATCTGGTTGCCACCTATCGCGTGAACGGCGAGGGGAAAATTGTTGCGCTTCGGGCATTCTGGGAGCTGGAGCCGGCTCGGACGACGCCCCTCGGCTGAGGGGCGTCGATCCGCCGGGTGTCAGGCTCCGGGGGTTTGCAGGGCGGGGAACCAGATGTCGGTGAGGACGGTGGCGGCCTCTTCGGCGGAGACGTCGATGGTGCCCTGCATGGCCCAGCGGGTGAAGAAGCGTTCGAGTTGAGCTACCAGTAGCTCTATGCGGAGCCGGGCCTCTTCCTGGCGGTCGGCGGGCCAGCGGGACAGGTACGAGGTCATCACATTCGGGAGGGACATGATGCCCTCGCGCGCTACCTCGCGGAATTCGGGTTCGAGGGCGGTGGCCTCGTCCCAGGCCGGGAGCAGGTCCTTGTACTCCTGGAACCATTCGATGGCGCGGCGCATCCAGGCCGCGAATTCCTCGCGTGATCCGGTGTCGAGCACGTGGTCCAGGTCCTCGTAGAAGTGCTGGACGCTGGGCAGGGTGCCCTGTTCAGCGATGGCGCGCAGCACATCCGGCTTGCCCGTGAAATGCAGATAGAAGGTGGCGCGGCTGCAACCGACGGCGGCGGCGATGTCGTCGACGCGGACGGGGGCGTAGCCCTGGGTGGTGAACAGCTGTTTGGCGGCCTCGATGAGGCGGCTGCGGGTGAGTCGCTTCTGCTCGTCGCGCAGGGAGGTGCGCCGGCCGGCGTCGGGGGCCTGTTCGGTCTGCATGAGGTCGATAATAGACGTACGTTCATTCACTAGACACAGTGTCTAGTGAGTGTTAGCGTGTGTGCCAGGTCACGTCCGGCGGGGATCGAATCCCGGCGCCGAACAGGGAGAGTGAATTGGATACACGTGAGTTGCCCCGGGTGTGCGTCATCGGCGCGGGTCCCTCCGGCATCACCGTCGCGAAACGGCTGGCCGAGTACGGCATTCCCTTCGATTGCTACGAAGCTTCCGATGAGGTGGGCGGCAACTGGTATTTCAAGAACCCCAATGGGATGTCGGCCTGCTACCAGAGCCTGCACATCGACACGTCGAAGTTCCGTTTGGCTTTCGAGGACTACCCGGCTCCCGACGAGTGGCCGGACTTTCCGCATCACTCGCAGCTGCACCAGTACTTTCAGGACTATGTCGATCATTTCGGCATTCGCGACCGGATCATCTTCAACACCAAGGTGATCGAGGCCAAGCGCGATGCCGAGGGCCTGTGGGTGATCACCACCGACACCGGCCGCACCGAGACCTACGATGTGCTGCTGGTCTGCAACGGCCACCACTGGGATCCCCGGATGCCCGACTACCCGGGCGAATTCGACGGCGTCCTCATGCATTCGCACGCCTACAACGACCCGTTCGATCCGATCGATATGCGCGGCAAGCGAATCGTCGTGGTGGGCATGGGCAATTCGGGCCTGGATATCGCGACCGAACTGTCGCAGCGGTTCATCGCCTCGAAGTTCTACCTGTCCGCCCGCCGCGGCGTGTGGGTGCTGCCGAAATACGTCAACGGCCAGGTCGGCGACAAGCGCTCCATGCCGGCGTGGATGCCGCCCAAGCTCGGGCTGAAACTCAAGCAGCGCTTCGTGGTCAAGAACCGCGGTCATATGGAGGACTACGGGCTGCCCAAGCCCGATCACCTGCCGTTCGAGGCGCATCCCTCGGCCAGCGAGGAGTTCCTGCACCGGGCCGGCTGCGGTGACATCACCTTCAAACCCGCCATCACGCGCCTCGATGGCGACAAGGTGCACTTCGCCGACGGCAGCGTGGAAGAGGCCGACGTGGTGCTGTGCGCCACCGGCTATCACATCAGCTTCCCGTTCTTCACCGATTCGGAACTGGTGCCCGATGCGCGGAATCGATTGCCGCTCTTCAAGCAGATGGTCAAGCCCGGCATCGACAATCTCTTCTACCTGGGCCTGGCACAGCCGCTGCCGACGCTGGTGAACTTCGCCGAGCAGCAGTCCAAGCTGGTGGCCGCATATCTGACCGGCAACTACCGCCTGCCGTCGCAGACGGAGATGCTCGAGACCGTCGCGCAGGCCGAGCAGACCCGCACCGGCCGCTACTACGACTCGCCGCGCCACACCATCCAGATCGAATTCGAGCCCTACGTGCGGGATCTGCAACGCGAAATGGCCCGGGGCGCCAAGCGCGCCGCCACCTACGGCCACGCGCTGCCGGTGCCGGCGCGCGCGGTATCCGAAGTCCGAAACTGAGGGCAGAACAGATGAGCAGTACTGTCGCAGGCTTCTGTATCGACGAATTCGCCGATGTCCGTGCGGCTTTCACCGAACAGGTGGATAACGGGGCCGAGCTGGGCGCCTCACTGTGCGTGACGGTGGACGGAGATCCGGTGGTGGACCTGTGGGGCGGCTGGGCCGATCCCGAGCGGACCAGGCGCTGGGGCGCGGACACCCTGGTCAATACCTTCTCCATCACAAAGACCATGACTGCACTGTGCGCGCTGCTGCTGGTCGATCGCGGCGAGCTGGACGTGCGGGAGAAGGTCGTGCACTACTGGCCGGACTTCGCCGCCAATGGCAAGGCCGATATCGAAGTGCGGCATATTCTTTCGCACACCTCCGGGGTGTCGGGCTGGGAAGCGCCGATCGAGATACCCGATATCTACGATGTGGCGGCGTCCACCGCGCGCCTGGCCGCGCAGCCGCCGTGGTGGGAGCCGGGCACGGCCTCGGGTTACCACGCGCTCAACTACGGGCATCTGGTCGGCGAGATCGTCCGCCGGATCACCGGCCGCACCCTGGGCGAGTTCTTCATTGAAGAGCTGTCCGGCCCGCTGGGAGCGGACTTCCATATCGGAACGGGCGCAGACGATTTCGATAGAATCGCGACCCTCGTACCGCCGGAGTTCGCGCAATTCGATCAGTCCGCGATTCCCAAGGACAGCGTCCTGTACAAGACGCTGTTCCAGCCGCTGCTGGATTTCGAGTTCTGCAATACGCCCGGCTGGCGGCAGGCCGAACTGGGTGGCATCAATGGCCACGGGAACGCTCGCTCCATTGCTCGCGTCCAGTCGATCGTGAGCAATGGCGGCGAGCTCAGTGGGCGGAAGTTCTTATCGGATAAGACCATCGACCTGATCTTCGAGCAGCAGTCCGACGGCGTGGACCTGGCCATTTTCCTGCCGCTGCGCTTCGGGCTCGGCTACGGGCTGCCCCAGCCGCAGACCGCACCGCACGTTCCCGATGGCCGGGTGTGCTGGTGGGGCGGGCTCGGCGGATCCATGGTCGTCAACGACCTGGACCGGCGGATCACCTTCGCCTACGCCATGAACAATATGGCTCCGGGCTTGATCGGATCCGAACGCTGCGACGCCTATCTGAAGGCGGTCTTCGGTGAAAAAGCAGTACGGCAGCACCAATAATCATCAAGGATCTGATCATGACGAAAGCTGTTGACCTCCAGGCACTCGCGGCGCAGATCGCCGGCAAGCTCACCGGTCCGGGCGGGCCGTTCGAGATGACGGTGGAAGAGGTGCTGGGCGCGAAGATTCCCGTCTTCCGCAATCGGCGCCGATCGCTGCTGGAACTGCTGGAGGCGTCCCGCGAGCTCGGCGACCGCGACTATCTGGTGTCCGCCGAGAAGCGCATGACCTTCGCCGAGCACTACGAGGCGGCGGGCGCGCTGGCGGCGGCGCTGGCGCAACGCTACGGGATCGGGAAGGGCGATCGGATCGGCATTCTGGCCGCCAATACGCCCGAATGGGTGTTGACCTTCTGGGCGGCGCAGCGGCTGGGCGCGATTCCGGTGGGCTACAACGCGTGGTGGGCGCCGCAGGAGGTCGTGTACGGGCTCGACCACACCCAGCCGGTGGTGGTGATCGCCGACGCCAAGCGGGCCGAACTGCTCGCGCAGACGGGGACACGGATCCCTGTGCTCACCATGGAACGCGACCTGCCCACGCTGGTTGAGGAATACGTGGGCGAGTACCCGGAAATCGCACTGGCCGAGGATGATCCGGCGTGCATCCTCTACACCAGCGGCACCACCGGCCGCCCCAAGGGCGTGGTGCACTCGCATCGGAACATGGTGGCGGTCAGCGACTATCACCGCTTCACCGACGCACTGGCGGCGGGCTTCCGCGGCCTACCGTGGGACGGCTCGCCCACGGGCCGCCGCTATCTCACCACCTCGCCGCTGTTCCATATCGCGAGCCTGCACAATCTGGCGGTGCCGCGGCTCGTCACCGGCGACACCGTCGTGTTCCAGACCGGCGCGTTCGAGGCCGACAAGGTGCTGCGGCTGGTCGAATCCGAGCGCATCACCAACTGGGCCGCCGTGCCCACCATGGCCAGCCGACTGCTCGCGGTCGATCTGACGCAGTACGACCTGAGCTCGCTGGCCGCCTTCTCGCTCAATGCCGCACCGTCCTCGCCCGCATTGCAGCAGCGGCTGCGGGAGCGGCTGCCGGTCGCCCAGGTGGCGCTGACCACCAGCTACGGCTGCACCGAGAGCGGGACCGCGGCAACGGTCGCCACCCCCATGGAATTGGCCGCCGATCCGGAAACGGTGGGTCGCACCATTATCGGCGTCGCCGTCGAGGTCCGTGATCCCGAGGGGAATGTCGTGCCCGACGGCACGGAGGGTGAAATCTGCATTCGCAGTCCGTACGTCATGCTCGGCTATTGGAACGACGAGGCCGCCACTGCCGCGAGCATCGACCCGGATCGCTGGCTGCGCACCGGCGATTTCGGCTACGTGTCCGAAGGCAAGCTCTACATGGCCGGTCGCCGTTCGGATCTCATTCTGCGCGGCGGTGAGAACGTCTATCCGACCGAGATCGAGAACGCGCTCGACGAGCATCCCGCCGTTCTGGAATCGGCCGTGATCGGAGTGCCGCACGAGGATCTCGGGCAGGAGGTGGCGGCCATTGTGGTGGTCGCCGATCCGGAAGCGCTCACCGAGGACGAATTGCGCGATCACGTGGCGCAGCGGCTCGCGTATTTCAAGGTGCCGGCCCGCTGGCTGATCACCGCCGATGCCCTGCCGCGCAATGCGACCGGCAAGGTGCTGCGCCGCGAACTCTCCATAGGGGATTGAAAGCCATGTACGACACCATTATCAAGAACGGGCGCTGGTTCGACGGCACCGGTGCGCCGTCGGCCATGCGACATCTCGGCATTCGGGACGGGCGGGTTGTGACGGTCAGCGCCGAAGCGCTCGACGAGACCGGCAGCGGCCGGGTCATCGATGCCACCGGGCAGTGGGTCATGCCCGGCATGATCGACATCCACACTCATTACGACGTGGAAGTCCTGCTGGATCCGACGCTGTCGGAGTCGTTGCGGCACGGCGTGACCACGATTCTGCTCGGCTCCTGCTCGTTGTCCACCGTGCACGTGGACGGGTCCGATGCCGGGGATCTGTTCGGCCGGGTGGAGGCCATTCCGCGCAAGCATGTGGTGGGCGCGATCGACGAGCTCAAGACCTGGAACAGCGCGCACAGCTATGTGAACGCCCTGGAGGCTCTGCCGCTGGGCGCGAATCTCGCCGCGTTCATCGGCCATTCGGATATCCGCGCCGCGCAGCTGGGCCTGGAACGCGCCACCCGGCCGGACGTGAAGCCCACCGAGGCAGAGCTGAAGGCCATGGAGCACAAGCTGTCCGAGGCGCTCGACGCCGGATTCATCGGCATGTCCTCACAGCAGCTGCTCTTCGACAAGCTGGACGGCGAGGTGTGCCGATCCCGCACCCTGCCCTCGACTTATGCCACCACCCGGGAACGCCGCCGCCTCAACCGCATCCTGCGCGACCGCAAACGCGCCCTGCAAGGCGGGCCCGATGTGGCGCGGCCGCAGAGCCTGGTCGCCATGGCCGCCTCCAGCCTCGGCATCTTCCGCCCGAATCTGAAGGTGAGCCTGCTCTCGGCCGCCGATATCAAGGCGATTCCGGGGATCGTCAAGATTTTCCCGCTCATCGCCAAGATCCTGAACGGGCTGGGCGGCGACTTCCGCTGGCAGCATCTGCCCGTGCCGTTCGAGGTCTACTCCGATGGCATCGATCTGCCCGTGTTCGAGGAATTCGGTTCCGGCGCAGCCGCTCTGCACCTGTCCAATCAGCTCGAGGAGCGCCGCGAACTGCTCTCCGACGAGAACTACCGCCGCTGGTTCCGCAAGGACTACGACAAGAAGTGGGGCCCGCGCGTCTGGCACCGCGACTTCTTCGACGCCGAGATCACCGAATGCCCCGACGAATCCGTCATCGGCAAGACCTTCGGCCAAGTCGGCGTGGACCGCGGCGGCGTGCACCCGGTGGACGCCTTCCTCGACCTGGTGGTCGAGCACGGTACGAAAGTCCGCTGGCGCACCACCATCTCCAACCACCGCCCCGAGGTCCTCGACCGGCTGGCCGCCGATCCCAGTGTGCAACTGGGCTTCTCGGATGCGGGCGCACACCTGCGGAATATGGCCTTCTACAACTTCGGCCTGCGCCTGCTGAAGCGGGTGCACCGCGCCCAGCAGTCCGGCCGCCCCTTCATGACGGTCGAACACGCCATCCACCGCGTCACCGGCGAACTGGCCGACTGGTACGACCTGGACGCCGGCCACCTCCGCGAAGGCGACCGCGCCGACCTCGTGATAGTCGACCCGGCCCACCTGGACGACACTCTCGACGCCTACGCCGAGCACCCGGTCCCCGCCTACGACAACCTCTCCCGCATGGTCAACCGCAATGACGCCACCGTCACCGCCGTCCTCGTGAACGGCGACCACGTCTTCGGCCGCGGCGAGAAATCACCCACCCTCGGCAAGCAACGCACCGGCCGCTTCCTCCGCGCCGGCCACCGCTAGCCCCCGAATCAAGGAAAACCCCATGACCGCAGCCAGATTCGACGGCAAGGTAGCCGTCGTCACCGGCGCCGCCTCCGGCATAGGCTCCGCCATCGCCACCGCTCTGATCACCGAGGGCGCCAATGTAATCGGACTCGACATCGACGAGCCCGGCCTCGAGAAAAAGTCCGCCGAACTGGGCGACTCCTTCATCTCCGTAATAACCGACGTAACTGTAGAGGCCCAGGTCGAAGCCGGAATCAACACCGCCGCAACCCGTTTCGGCCGTCTTGACGCTGCTTTCAACGTAGCGGGCGGCTCCCGCATAGGCGCCATCACCGACTTGGCCGAAGCGGACTGGGACTTCACCGTGGACCTGGTCCAGAAGAGCGTCTTCCTCTGCACCAAACACGAATCCCGCCTGATGCGAGACTCCGGCGGCGGCTCCATCATCAACATCTCATCCTTGGACGGCCGCATCCCCATGCCCGGCGGCAGCCCCTATGCCACCGGCAAAGCAGGCGTAGTCATGTTCACCAAGAACGCCGCCCTCGAATTGGCCCAACACCGAATCCGTGTGAACGCGGTCCTCCCCGGCTTGGTGGACACACCACTGGTCGCGGCCATTATGGGCTACGAACCCGCCAAACAAATGTTCCTGGACCGCATCCCACTCGGGGCCGCCGCCACCCCCGAACAAATCGCCGCCCCCTGCCTGTTCCTGGCCTCCGACGACGCCTCCTACATCACCGGCATAGACATGGTCATCGACGGCGGCTGGGAACTCTCCAACTTCCCCAACCTTGCCAAAATCGCAGGTTGAGGCCGCATCGACCGGCCGGCCGTGGCCATCAACGCAGACTCTTATCCAAGTTCGGCGATGCCCTGGGCGAGACGTACGGCGTTGGCGGGGGAACGCAGTAGGTACAGGGTTTCACGAAGCGAGTTGTACTCATCTTCGGAGATCAGGACGGCGTTGCCTTTACAACTGGTGATGTGGATGCCGAGGGCATCGTCGTTGACTTGTTCGATAAGGCGGTACAAGTTGGCACGCGCCTCATTGGCAGACATGCTGGTCATTGGCGGGTTCACAACTCTCCTCCGGGATCCCACAGAACTCGAGAACTCAGAGTTCGAGCTCTTGCCAGGAAATGTCGATTAGGAAGGGAAGTTCGATGTGGATGCCGGGGGCGTTCTTCGGTGACCACTCGTTGATGAGGACGTAGTTGGCGGGATGGAGGGGGTGAACTCCTTCCGGAAGGCCGTCCAGTTCGGAAGCGAGACCATAAGCGCGGACCATCTCGATGCCGTGGACCCGACTCGGTTCGGGAGACAGGTCAACTTCCCAGTACCACTGGATGCCTCCAGCGGCGTATTTGGCCATCTTCGCTTCGCGATCGCCGTGGCAATTGATCGGTGACAGAACCTCGCCCACGAGCAGTACATCGTCTCCGCGAATGTCCTGATAACGGTCGGGGAGGCAGCGGTAGATCAGGAAGTCGGGTGTCACGAAGTCGGACTTGCCTGTTCGGCCGAAGAAGATGTTGGTTCCGGTCGAGACTTGCCAGCACTGATCGGGACGTGTGGCTATGAGTTGTCGAGCGCGGCGGTGCAGCGCGTTGCGGAGTTGTGCGGAATAGTCCTGGTGCTCAGCCGGACCGCGCTGAGCCCACACCACGCGGCCTTCCCACAATTCGATCTCGCCTGCGATCTCGTCGGGTAGCTGTTCGAGCTCCTCCCAGGTCATGACCTCGGGGAGATTCGGGGGCTTGGGACGCCACACGGACACCCGGCCATGGTAGCCAGGTCCGTGCGGGCACCATCGAGTTTCGTCATCTCGGCCAGTTGCGGTACATGTAAGGGTCGGTGCCGGACATGATGTGCTGGTCGGCGCGGCGGTCGGGCTCGGCGGGGTCGGGTGATCCGCCGGGTTGCGGGTCTAGGTTGCGCAGCCGGTCCAGGCGGCTTCGGATCACCGCCGATCGTTCTCGAATCTCTGTTCTCATTGCCCGAGCATGACGAACGGGCGGCCCACCGCGCCATTGAATTTCGGGGGTGGGCCAGCCGTGGGGTCAGGCGACGCGGGCGGTGGTGAGGGTGCGGGCCGCGGTGCGGTAGCGGTCGGCGATGAGGCGGACCACGGCGGGGTGGACGCCGATGGGTTCGGCTACGCCGTCGGCGCCGGCCTCGTGCAGGCGTTCGTAGAACAGGCCGTGGGCCAGCAGGTACGAGGCTATGAAGACGCGTTGGGCGCCGGACTTGCGGGCTGCGGCAACGACTTCCGGGACGCGGGGTTCGCCGGTGGCGATGTAGGCCAGGCGGACCGGGGCGCCGATCTGCTCGGCCAGCATGCCGGTGGCGCGCTGGACGTCCTGGCGGGCGCGGGGATCGGAGGAACCGGCGGCGGCGAAGACCACCGCATCGCCGGGACGCCAGCCCGCGGCGCGCAGGCGCATGCGCATGATCGCCGCCAGGGCGGGATCGGGGCCCATGGCCTGGGTGACCGCGACCGCCGCGTGGGCACTCGCGGCCACCTCTCGGGGCACATCCTGGTAGACGTGGTAGCCGGAGGCCAGGAAGGCCGGGACCACCACGGCGGGAACGGGATCCAGGTCGCTCAGCACCTCGGACGGTGACGGGCCGAGGACGTCGACGAAGGCGGTGCGGACGCGGGGGGCGTCCGCCGCCGGGGTTTCACGCAACGGTGTCGATGCGGCCCCGAAAACGGCACCGGCACCTGTCTCGGGGGCGCCGAGCTCTCGGGCCGCCACGGGGGCGCCGAGTTCCCGGGCCACCGCCTCCGCGAGGGAGGCGATCATCTGGACGCCCCGGGTGCTCCTGGTGCCGTGGGCGACCAGGACCAGGGCCGGGGCGCTCACCACGCCCCCGCGACGGGAGCGGGGCGCACCGCGCGGACCGGGGAGCCGGAACCCGTGACCGGAGGCAGCTCGGCGGAGTGCTGCGCGCTCGCCGGGAAAACCGGGCGGGCGGGAGCATTCACGACCGGCAGGTCGGCGGGGTTGCGCGGCGGGAAGGCCGGGCGGGCCGCGCCGTTCACCGGACCGCGTTCCGGCGGACGGGATGCGGACGACGGGCGGGCCGGAATGTCCTGGCGGGCACCGAAACCCGCGGAGCGGGACGGGAACTGCCGGGTGGCGGCGGGCGCCGGTTCCGGATGCGGGTTGTCGGTGCATTCGGCCGGGTCGAGGGCGAGGCGGTAGCCGCGCTTGACCACGGTCTGAATGGCTTTCGGCGTGCCCAGGCCCGCGCGCAGGCGGGCGATGGCGGTTTCGACGGCATGGGTGTCGTCGCCACCGCCGGGGAGGGCCGCGAGGAGGTCCTCACGGGACACCACGCGCCCGGGCTGACGGGCCAGCGAGCGCATGAGGGCCATGGGCGCGGGCGCCAGCTGACGCACCTGGCCGTCGACCACGACACACGCGCCGCGGACGCTGAGTACATGTCCGGCGGCCTGAATCCGGTTGGCGCGGCGCGGAAGTTCCTCGGCCACATGGCGGGCCAGTGCGCCGAGGCGGGCGCGGCCGGGCATGGAGGTGGCCACGCCGAGCTCCTCCAGCGGGGCCGCGGTGATCGGGCCGACACAGGCGGCGAGCACGCGACCGCGCAGGGCGTGCAGCACCGCCTCCAGCAGCCCGGTTTCCTTGGCGCGCATCAGCAGCGAGGCCACGGCGGGCGCGGAAGTGAAAGTGACGCAGTCGATTCCGGCGGTGACGATGGCCTCGATGAGGCGGTCCATCGGCGTGCGATCCTCCGGCGGGATCCAGCGGTACACCGGAACGGGCACCACATCGGCTCCGGCACAGCGCAGCACCTCGCAGAAGTCGGGGACCGGCTCCCATTCGGTGGTGGCGCCGTGCAGCTGCACCGCGATCCGGACGCCCTCGACCCCTTGGGCGAGCAGGTGATCCAGCACCTCGGCGCTGGATTCCGAAGCGGGAGACCATTCTTCCCGCAGTTCGGCGGCGCGGATGGCGCCCTTGGCCTTCGGGCCGCGGGCCAGCATCCGGGTGGAGCCGAGGGTATTGCGCAGATCCTCGGCCAGGCCCCAGCCCTCGGCGGCCTCCATCCAGCCGCGGAAGCCGATACCGGTGGTGGCGACGGTGAGCTGCGGCGGATCCACCACCAGCTGGCGGGTGACGCGCTCGAGCTCGGTGTCGTCGGCCAGCGGAATGATCCGGATGGCCGGGGCGGACACGATATTCGCGCCGCGGCGCGCCAGCAGCGTGCCGAGTTCATCGGCCCGGCGCGCGGCGGTGATGCCGACGGTGAAACCAGCAAGCGGGGTACCCGCGTCGACCTCGGTCATGCCGAACCGCCGGGGAAGACCACGGGCTCGTTGGCCACCGCGACCACACCGTCCGCCACCCGCACCGCGTACACCGGCAGCGACCGGGTCTCATCGTCGAGGCAACGCCCGTCGATGAGCGAGAACGCCTGCTTGAGCAGCGGAGACGCCACCACGGGCACACCGCCGCGGTCGCCGACGATGCCGCGCGACATGACCGCCGCCCGCCCGAAGGGATCGATATTGCCGACGGCGTAGAGGGTGCCGTCCGGGAGCAGGAACAGGGCCGCCTGCCGGCCACCCTTCAGCAGCACCGCCACGCCGCGGCCGGGAATCAGATAGTCCAGCCGGCAGGCCTGGGTCCAGCCGCTGATGCTGGTCGCGGTGCCGGGTGTGTCGATCACGGTCATCGGTAACTCTCCTCCGAACGCCTTACCTATTGGTACCGGCGTCCTGTTTCCAAGCGGTTAAGCAGTCATTTCCCGTGCGTGGCGGAAGTCGTGTCGGCGGTCACCGTGGCCGCACCGACCGGGATCTCCGGGATGCCGAGCAGCACGGGCACCTTGCGCTCACCGCTCTCGTCGAATCCGATGGTCGGATCGGACTCCTCCGGCGCGTTCACGAAGGACACGAAGCGCGACAGCTTGCCCTCGTCCTCGAGCACGGCCGCCCACTCGTCCTTGTACCCGGCGACATGGCGATCCATGGCCGCTTCCAGGTCCGCGGCAATGCCGAGGCTGTCCTCGCAGATGACCTGCTTCAGGTAGTCGATGCCGCCCTCCAGGGCCTCCTGCCACGGCGCGGTGCGCTGCAGCCGGTCGGCGGTGCGGACGTAGAACATCAGGTACCGGTCGATGTAGCGGATCAGCGTCTCGTCGTCGAGATCGCCGGCCAGCAGCACCGCGTGCTTGGGGGTGAGACCGCCATTGCCGCCCACGTACAGATTCCAGCCGTGCTCGGTGGCGATGACGCCGACGTCCTTACCGCGCGCCTCCGCGCACTCGCGCGCGCAACCGGAGACGGCCAGCTTCAGCTTGTGCGGGGAACGCAGACCGCGGTAACGCTTTTCGAGCAGCACCGCCATGCCCACCGAATCCTGCTGGCCGTAGCGGCACCAGGTGGAGCCGACGCAGGACTTCACCGTGCGCAGCGACTTGCCGTAGGCGTGACCGGATTCCATGCCGGCGTCGACCAGCCGCTTCCAGATCAGCGGCAGCTGCTCCACGCGGGCGCCGAACAGGTCGATGCGCTGACCGCCGGTGACCTTCACATAGAGATCGAATTCCTTGGCCACCTCGCCGATGGTGATGAGCTGCTCGGCGGTCACCTCACCGCCGGGCATGCGCGGCACCACCGAATAGGTGCCGTTCTTCTGCATGTTCGCCAGGAAGTGGTCGTTGGTGTCCTGCAGCGCGGCCTGCTCGCCGTCCAGAATGTGATCGCTGGAGGTCGACGCCAGGATGGAGGCCACGGTCGGCTTGCAGATATCGCAGCCGGATCCCTTGCCGTACTTGGTGATCAGCTCCGAGAACTTGCGGATGCCGGTGGACTGCACGATGTGGAACAGCTCGGCGCGCGACTGCGAGAAGTGCTCGCACAGCGACTTGGAGACCTCCACGCCCGACTGCTCCAGCAGCTTCTTGAGCATGGGAACGCAACCGCCGCAGGAGGTTCCGGCATTGGTGCAGCTCTTGATGGCGGGCACGTCGCAGGCGCCCTCGGCGATGGCGCCGCAGATGGAGCCCTTGGAAACATTGTTGCAAGAGCAGATCTGGGCGTCGTCGGGCAGCGCGTCCGCGCCCAGTTCCGCACCGGCCGGGGAGATCAGCGCGGCCGGGTCCGCCGGCAGCGGGCGGCCGACCAGCGGGCGCAGCGCCGAGTACTGGGTGGCGTCGCCGACCAGGATGCCGCCCAGCAGGGTCTGCGCGTCATCGGACACCACGAGTTTGGCGTAGGTGCCCTTGGCGGCGTCGTGCAGCACGACCGAGAGCGCGCCCTCGGTGGCGCCGTGCGCGTCACCGAAGCTGGCCACGTCCACGCCCAGCAGCTTCAGCTTGGTGGACAGATCCGCGCCCGGGAATTCGCCCGCGCCGCCGAGCAGCCGGTCGGCGACGACCTCGGCGGTGCTGTAGCCGGGGGCGACCAGGCCGTAGCAGACGCCCTCGACCGCGGCGACCTCACCGATGGCGTAGATATTGGGGTCCGAGGTCTGCAGGCCCAGGTCGGTGATGACGCCGCCGCGCGGACCGACCTCCAGCCCAGCGCTGCGGGCGATTTCGTCCCGGGGACGCACGCCGGCGGCGAAAACCACCAGCGCGGCACGCAATTCACGCTCATCGGACAGGGTGACCTTGAGCCGCTCCGCGGGGCTCGCGCCCTCGACGCTCTCGATCGAGGAGGTGCCGACGCCGGTGTGCACGTGCAGGCCCAACTGGGTGACCAGCGATTCCAGGATCGCGCCGCCGCCCTCGTCCACCTGCACGGGCATCAGCCGCGGCGCGAATTCGACCACGTGCGGGGTCATGCCCAGCAGCCGCAGCGCATTGGCGGCCTCCAGGCCGAGCAGACCGCCGCCGACCACGACGCCGACCGCGCCCGGACCGGCGGCCTCGGCCGCGGCGCGGATGCCGTCGAGATCCTCGAGGGTGCGGTAGACGAAGTTGCCCTCCAGGTCGTGGCCCGGCACCGGCGGCACGAAGGCGTAGGAGCCGGTCGCGAGAACCAGTGCGTCGTAACCGATCACGTCACCGGTGGAGGTGGTGACCTTGCGGGCGGCCTTGTCGATGCCGTCGGCCTTGACGCCCAGCCGCACCTCGACCAGCTCGTCGCCCTCGTACTCGTTGCCGGGCAGCGCCAGCGCGGAGGTCTCCCAGATGCCGACGTAGGAGGACAGCCCCACGCGGTCGTAGGCGGGCAGCTTCTCCTCGCTGAGCACGATGACCTGCCAGGCGCCGGCCTCGTCGCGGGAGCGCAGCGCCTCGACGAAGCGGTGGCCGACCATGCCGTGGCCGATCACAACCGCGGTCTTGCGTTCGGTGTGGGTCATGACAGTCCCTTTCCTGGATGGCGGGTCAGGCTCGCGCCGTGGACGAGGCAGAGGTGGCTTCGGCTTCCAGCACCAGGGCTTCGGCCTCGACGACGACGTCGGAGTCGGTGACCTCGGGTGCGCTCGGGCGGCGCAGGAAGACGGTGAAGCAGACGGCGGCGCAGACCACGTAGAAGGTGGTGAACACCCAGAAGGCGGTGGTGGCGGACGCGGTGGCGGCGTAGGAGGAGCGCAGCATCAGGTTGATGCCGACGCCGCCCAGCGCGCCGATGGCGCCGACGAAGCCGATGAGCGCGCCGGAGGTGTTCTGCGCCCAGGCCGCGCGCGTCTTCGCATCACCGGGCAGGCTGCGGGACTTCGCCTCGAACACCGACGGGATGATCTTGGTGACCGCGCCGTTGGCGATTCCGGAGATGACGAACAGGGCGATGAATCCGCAGATCAGCAGGCCCAGCACCGCACCGGTGGGGCGGCCCGCGGCATCACCGAGGGTGGAGGCCGTCGCCACGACCGCGGCGGCCGCGGTCATCGCGCCGAACATGTAGAGGGTGACCCGGCTGCCGCCGAGGCGGTCGGCCCACTTGCCGCCGTACGGGCGAGCCAGCGAACCCAGCAGCGGGCCGACGAAGGCGATCGACGCGGCATGCAGCGCGGCCTCGGCGGCCGTCGCGCCACCGGCCTTGAAGTTGAGCTGCAGCACCTGGCCGAAGGCGAAGCTGTAGCCGATGAAGGAACCGAAGGTGCCGATGTAGAGGAAGGCGATGGCCCAGGACTGCGGGACCCTCAGCGCCGTGATCATGAAGGACAGATCGGCCTTCTGATTGCGGACATTGTCCATGAACAGCGCCGCGCCGACCGCCGCCACGGCGATGAGCACCAGGTAGACCGCGCACACCACCGAGGCATTGCCGTAGGCGTTGCCCAGGGTGGCGATGACCGCCAGGCCGATCAGCTGGATCACCGGGACGCCGATATTGCCGCCGCCCGCGTTCAGGCCCAGCGCCCAGCCCTTGAGCCGCTGCGGGTAGAAGACATTGATATTGGACATCGACGAGGAGAAGTTGCCGCCGCCCAGGCCCGCGAAGGCCGCCACGATCAGGAAGGTCGTGTAGGAGGTGCCGGGCTGGTTGATGAAGTACAGCGTCAGCAGGGTCGGGACCAGCAGCGCCAGCGCGCTGAAGATGGTCCAGTTCCGGCCGCCGAATTTGGCGGTCGCGACGGTGTACGGGATGCGCATGAAGCCGCCGACCAGGGTCGGCACCGCGCCCAGGAAGAACTTGCCCGCGGTGTCGATGCCGAAGACGTCGGCCGGCATGAACAGCACCATGACCGACCAGATGGACCACACCGAGAAGCCGATGTGCTCGGCGAACACCGACCAGATCAGATTGCGGCGAGCAATGTGCTTACCACCGGCTTCCCATGCCTCGGTGTCCTCGGCATCCCAGTGTTCGATGTCGCGATTGCGCGTCAGCAACTTCAACTCGGCCCTCCTGAAATCTGGATGACCTCAAGGTAGGAAACCGGTATTGCCGCAATGCTGCGCGAAATGTCCGGCAAATCAACGGTTGCTCACGAATCACGGGGAAACGTCGTGAGAATGGGCGGTATGTTTCAACCATGTGACACAACGGTTTCCGTTGGTCACCGAACGCCCAATCGCGATCGAAACAGCCGTGAGGTGAGGCGTTCGCCACACAGCATGGCGAATACCTCACCGTTCGGCAACTCCAACAGTGATTCAAAACCCCCTGCGCCCGTCGCGCGAAGCGCGACGGGCGCGAGATTTCAGAGTCACCAAGTGTCCTCGAGCATCTGCGGCTTGCACGCGAGCCAAGCGCCGGCGAGCATCACGAAGACCGCGATCACGAGGAATCCGAAGGGGGCCAGCCAACCTCCGGTCATCGTGTGCAGCGCGCCGAACAGCAGCGGGCCGATGCATGCCACGGTGTAGCCGACGCCCTGGGTGAAACCGGACAGCGCGGCCGAACCGGCGCCCGTGCGGGTGCGCATATTGATCAGCGTCAGCGCCATTGGGAAGGTCGACGGGCCGAGACCCAGCAGCAGCACCCAGACCAGCGGCGCGCTCATGGGAGCAATGAGAATCCCGGCGAACCCGACGAAATAGCAGAGCGCACAACCGATCACGACCGGGAACGGATTGCGCATCCGGCTCACCACCACCGGCGCCGACAGCGCGGCCACCAGGCCGATGAGCGCGAAGATGCCGACCATGCTGCCGCCGAAGGACGCGCTGGCCCCGGCGTCGGAGAAGATCGTCGGCATCCAGGTGAACAGCGAATAGGTGATCAGCGAGGTCATGCCGAACATGAGGGCCATGCCCCAGGCCAGCGGCGACCGATACGCCTTGCCCGCGGCCTCGGCGGGCTCGGCCGGCAGGTCGGTGGTGTCCATCCGGGCGTGATCGCGGCGGATGCGCAGCACGCCCAGCCACGGCAGCGCCGCCGCGGCGGCCAGCACCGCCCACATGCCGAGCGAGAACCGCCAGCCGTGCGCGTCCGCGACCGGCACCGCGATCATGGCCGGAATGACCGTGCCCAGCTGCACCATGAGGATGTAGACCGAGCTGAGGATGGCCAGCCGATCGGAGAAGTAGCGCTTCACCAGCGGCGGGATCACCACATTGCCGATGCCCATACCGGTCAGCGCCAGCGCCGAGAAGGCGAGCAGCTCCCAGGTATTCGGGACGACGGCGCGCACGGCGGTGCCGAAGGCGGTCATGACCATGGCGATGAGCACGGTGGCCTCCAGGCCGAAACCGCGCGCCAGGATCGGGGTCAGCAGGCCCGCGATGGCGAACATGGCGGTGGGCAGCATGCCGAATACGCCGACGATCGCGATGGAGTACCCCATGTCCGAGCCGATCTCGGCGGCCAAGGGGGTGAAGGCGGTGACGGCGACACGCAGGGTGAGGGCCGACATGACAATGGCGGCGAGCACCAGCAGGCGGCCCTCGAGCAGGGATCGCTTCCGGTCGCGCCGCAGGTCGACGAGGGACTTCTGCCGGGTGGCAGAAGAAAGGCCCCGGTCGGGGGCCAGCTGGTCATTCGTCGTCACAGTCACTCAAAAATCATAGGATGACCCGATGATGTGATGCAAAGAATGTGAGGCACGGTACGCTGTCAGGCGTGCAACCAGTCCGGCGCACGAGCCTCATCGCCCAGGTGACCGAGCAGCTTCGTGCCGAAATACGCTCCGGCCGTTGGGCCGTCGGCTCACGAATCCCCACCGAGCCCGAGCTCACCGAGCTCACCGGGACCGGTCGCAATACCGTGCGCGAGGCCGTGCAGGCGCTCGTGCACGCGGGCATGCTGGAGCGCCGCCAGGGCTCGGGCACCTACGTGATCTCGACCTCCACCCTCGGCGGCACCCTCACCGAGTACTTCGCCGACGCCCAGCAGCGCGATCTGCTCGAATTGCGCCAGGCCCTCGACACCACCGCCGCCGCGCTGGCCGCGCAACGCCGCGACGACGTCGACATCGCCAACCTGGAGCAACTGCTCGAGGCCCGCAGGCGGGCCTGGGACGACGACCTCGAGACCGCCATCACCGCCGACGTGCAACTGCACCGCGCCATCGTGGTCGCGAGCCACAATGCGGTATATCTCGAGTTCTACGATTCGCTGCTGCCCGTCATCGAAGCCGGCATCCGGGCCCGCTCCGAGAAGGCCGGCGAGGCCTATCACGCCGAGCACATCGAACTCGTGCAAGCCGTCATCGCGGGTGATTCGGAACGCGCGGCTCGCACCGCCAGTTGCTTCTTCGGCTCCCTGATCGCCGAATATCCGGACACACGATAAATCTTCCGGGTAACCGAAAGGTCACCACGGCGCGTCTCGGCGCGTGAGCCGGAATTACCTCGCTCGTCACCCAATGCCATGTCGGCGTAATCACCGCTTCGTACGGTGGTACGCGACCGCAGGCACCGTCCCGCAACTCCTTCCGCGAGTACGGAACGCCACGATGAGGACGGTCGCACCGCTCGAGAGGAACGCTGCTCATGGCAACGGTTGAGGCGCCGACGAAGGCATTCGAATACCAGAAACGCGGCCGGTGGATCGATCACTGGGAACCGGACAACAATGAATTCTGGGAAAACGGGGGTAAACAGACCGCCCGCAAAAACCTGATTTTCTCCGTATTCGCAGAAAATCTCGGGTTCAGCGTCTGGGTAATCTGGGGCAGCATCGTGACCGCCATGGGCGCGGCCGGCTTCCCGTTCCTGGAGGGGCTCGGCAAGGGCAATCCGACCGCGGTCAGCAATGCCCTGCTGCTGACCTCGACCCCCACGCTGGTCGGCGCGGCCCTGCGCATCCCCTACACCTTCGCCATTCCCAAGTTCGGCGGGCGCGCGTTCACCATGTTCAGCGCGGCCATGCTGCTGGTGCCCACCCTGGGCATCGCGTTCTTCGTCAACCAGCCCGGCACGCCCATGTGGGTCTTCGTGCTGCTGGCCGCGATCGCGGGCGTCGGCGGCGGCAACTTCTCCTCGTCCATGTCGAACATCAACTTCTTCTTCCCCGAAGGGAAAAAGGGTGCGGCCCTTGGCATCAACGCCGCGGGCGGCAACCTGGGCGTCGCGCAGACCCAGTTGTTCGTGCCGCTGATCATCACCCTCGGCACGCACATCCTGGCCAAGGACGCGGCCGGATACCGCTTCGGCATCACCCTCGCGGTGCTGGTGTGGATTCCGTTCATCCTGGTCGCCATGTTCGGCGCGCTGCGCTACATGGACTCGCTCTCCAGCGCCAAGGCCGACGGCAAGTCCTACCGGCTGGCGCTGGCCAACCGCCACACCTGGGTGATGTCGGTGCTCTACATCGGCACCTTCGGCTCCTTCATCGGCTTCTCCTTCGCCTTCCCGACACTGCTCAAGGCCAACTTCCCGGATATGGCGAAGATCGGGTGGATGAGCACGCTGGGCAATCTGGCCTTCCTCGGCGCGCTGGTCGGATCCTTCAGCCGCCCGTTCGGCGGTCTGGTCTCCGACAAGGTCGGCGGTGCCAAGATCACGCTCTATGTGTTCGGCGGCATGTCGGTGGCGACGCTGCTGATCGTCGCGGCCTTGGCGGCCAAGAGCTTCCCGCTCTACCTGACCGCGTTCCTGCTGCTGTTCGTCCTCACCGGCATCGGCAACGGGTCCACCTACCGGATGATCCCCATGATCTTCTCCGCCGAGGCCCGGCGCTACGCCTCCGAGCACGGTGAGGACATCACCGAGGCGCTGGCCTCGGCCAAGCGTCAGGCGGGTGCGGCCATCGGCGTCATCGGCGCGGTCGGCGCCTCGGGCGGGTGGCTGGTGCAGCAGGCACTTCGCTTGTCCAACATCAACTTCAAGAGCATGGATCCGGCGTTCTTCGCCTACTCCGGTATCTTCCTGGCTATGGCGGTGGCGACCTGGTGGTTCTACCTGCGGTCGTCGTTCGCGGTGAGCCGCGTGCCGTCGTTGGCCTACGCCAACGTCTAGATCCCCCTGCAAGGGAAAGCCTGTCGCGCCGAGTGGACTCGTTCACTCGGCGCGACAGTCGTTTTCGGCTAGAGAATGAGGCGCACCATATCGGCGGTGCGGGCCAGACCCGGGAAGGCCTCGGGCGTCGATCTCGGATGCAGGGCGTGCACCGCGAGCCGGAACATGACCGCGCGCACCAGCATCTGCGGCCACTCGGGCAGATCGCCCCAGCGCTCCAGCAGGCCGTCATCCGCGCCGCCCCACGACAGCGCGTCCACCACGATGACCGCCGCCGCCCACGGCGCGGGCCGCCAATACGGGGTGATATCGGTGAGCCCCGGCGCGAAAGTCCCCGAGAACAGCACGGTTCCGAACAGATCGCCGTGCACCAGTTGCGACGGCGAGGTCACCGGCTTCCGCAGCGTCGACAGCTGCGTGATCATGTGCAGGCTGCGATCCCCGTCCGGCGAGGTCGCCGGCAACATGCCCCCCAGCTTGAGGCTGCGCAGCGGCACCGCCTCCCAGGCCGCCCGATCCGCGGCCGCGAACACATCCACATCCACCCAGGGCGCGATCGGCGGCTGCGACAGGAACCGCGGCCGCTCCAGCTGCGCCGTCACCTGATGTAGTCGCAGCGATACCGACACCACCTCGTCGTGCCGCGGCTCCGGCGTCCCCTCCAGATAGGTGTCCGCCCGCCACCCCGACACCACGTACCGCCCATCGGTGGCCCGCACCGGCCGCGCCAGCCGCAATCCGTCCACCCGCAGGTTCTCCCGCACCTTGGCCGACCAGGCGGCCCGCGCATGATCGGTGACGGGACTCAGCACCACATCCCCGCACCGCCACCCGCCATCCCAGTTCCCCAGCGGAACCGGCGCTTCCTCGCGCAACCCGAAGGTCGCCCGCACATGCTCGGGAGGTTCCACAGCAGTCATGGTCACGCGCGTACGGTACCGCTGTCCCCGTTTTCGAATGAGAAGCCACACCGAGAAACCGGCAGGTCGGCGGTCCAACCTCGGAGCCGGAACCAATGCCGGACAGCCCCACCGTTATTGGGGGCCGATCGGCGTGGCGGCGCCGCGTGCGTCAGCGACGACGCCTCGTGCGGGTGCGCCGCCAGCCGAACGGGCCCGGCAGATCCATCGAGGTCGTATTGCGGCCGGTGCTGCTGCGGGTGTGGCGCGGACCGTGCTTGCCGCCGTAGGTGATCGACCACGAGCCCTTGCCGATATTGAGCCGGACGCCGGGGAAGATCGGGATGCTCTTGCGGAACGTGAGGGGCATTGATTCCTCCTTACCTCGTAGCCGAGGTACCCGCTGGGCGCCGACGAATGCATCGGCGGCCCAGCGGGTTCGGGAGAATCAGTAGACCGGCAGCGAGGGATCGACCTGGTTGGCCCAGGCGATGATGCCGCCCTGCAAATGAGTGGCGTCGGAGAAGCCCGCGTTCTTCAGGGCGGCGAGGGCCTCCGCGGAACGGATTCCGGTCTTGCAGTGCAGCACGATCGGGGTGTTCTGCGGGAGTTCGGCCAGGGCTTCACCGGTGAGAATGCGGTCCTTGGGGATCAACGTCGCGCCGTCGATGCGGACGATGTCCCATTCCACCGGTTCCCGGACGTCGATGATGGCGACCGGTTTGCCGGCGTCGAGCATCTCCTTCAGCTCACGCGCGGTGACCGTGGAGCCGATCGCGGCCGCCTGGCCCTCCTCGGAGACCACGCCGCAGAAGGCGTCGTAGTCGATGAGCTCGGTGATGGGCTGACGCTCCGGATCGCGGCGCAGCTTGATCGTCCGGTAGGTCATATCGAGTGCGTCGTAGACCATCAGACGGCCCAGCAGCGGGTCGCCGATGCCGGTGATGAGCTTGATGGCCTCGGTGACCATGATCGAGCCGATGGAGGCGCACAGCACGCCCAGTACGCCGCCCTCGGCGCAGGAGGGGACCATGCCCGGCGGCGGGGCCTCGGGGTAGAGGTCGCGGTAGTTGATGCCGCGCCCGTCGGGGGCGTCCTCCCAGAAGACCGAGACCTGGCCCTCGAAACGGTAGATGGAGCCCCAGACATACGGCTTGCCGGCCAGCACCGCCGCGTCGTTGACCAGGTAGCGGGTGGCGAAATTGTCGGTGCCGTCGACAATCAGGTCGTAGCGGGAGAACAGTTCGATGGCATTGTCGGGCTCGAGGCGAATCTTGTGCAGTTCCACGGTGATTCCGGAGTTGATCTCCAGAATGGAATCGCGTGCGGAATCGGCCTTGGAACGGCCGATATCGGATTCGCCGTGAATGATCTGGCGCTGCAGGTTGGAGGCGTCGACCTCGTCGAATTCGACGATGCCGAGCGTGCCGACACCGGCGGCGGCCAGATAGAGCAGCGCCGGGGAGCCGAGGCCGCCGGCGCCGATGACCAGCACTCGGGCATTCTTCAGGCGTTTCTGCCCGTCGACCCCGAGATCAGGAATGATCAGGTGGCGGCTGTAGCGGGCGACCTCGTCCCGGGTCAGCTCCGCGGCCGGCTCCACCAGGGGCGGCAGGGACTGATGCGTTGCTGTCACGACTTGCGGACTCCTCAATCGAATTCGCCGAATACTCGCGGCCACAGGTGCAACACCGCGGACCGGAGCGTTCTTCCCAAGCGTAGGCGTCCATCGCTGCCCGAATACGGGCAGGGCTAGCCGCGCGGGTAGGGCCAGGGGTTGAAGCGGCACTTGCGGGAATCCATCGGCACCACGCCGTGCGGGTCCAGCGCCGCGATCTCGCTGTTCTTCGTGCCGAAGGTCTGCTGCATCATCACCGGCGCCAGACCGCCGTCGGATTCGCACGGCTGGTGCTCGTGGTAGCCGATGGCGTGCCCGACCTCGTGGTTGATCTGATACTGGCGGTAGGAGCCGATATCCCCTTCGAAGGACAGCGCGCCGCGCACCCACCGCGCCTCGGAGAGCACCACCCGGCCGAGATCGGCGTTGTAGCACGACGAGTCGATGGGAATCTCGAACCCGCACACCGTGCGAGTGGTTTGCCGGGAAGTCAGCGAGATACGGAAATCCGGATCGCCGGCGTCGACGCGCCGGAAGGCGAAACGCGAATCCTGTGTCCAACTCTTGGGATTGGAGAGCGTCGCGTCGACCATGCGGACCACCGAGGGGTCACCGCCGTAGGCGGAAGTATCGACGCCGTCCTCGATCTCGACCGTGTAGGTGAAGATGTGCTCGGCGCCGGCGCCGACCTGTCCGGTGCCGCCCGGCAGCACGTGCCAGGCGCCGGTCCCCGCCTCCGTGAACGGCCCGCCCTCGGGCACCGTCCCGGTCGGAAGATCCGCGGCGAACTTGCCATCCCCCTTCGGCGGGCCGCCGAGGATGCCCGTCGTGCCCGCGCTGTCGCTCAGATGCCCGAATCCGGGCACTCCGGCCACGGACTGTCCCCCGCCGCGCAGGGCGTCCACCGCCACCAGCACCGTCACCACCAGCAGCACCGGCAGCGCGTAGGCCCGCCAGCCGTAGGTGGAGACGAACCGTCCCAGCGCGCTCTGCTTCTTGGTTTCCCGGTCGGGTCGTTGCCGGACCCGGGCGTCCTCGGGTGGAGCGGTGGGGTCCCAGCGCGCCCGGAGCGGCTGATACGGCTGCGGCAGCCGGTCGCCGGAGGTGGCGGGGAGCCCGGTGGGGCCGGTCCGCGATCCGTTGTCCTCGGTGTACAGACCGAGCGGATCGTAGATCGGCCCGCTGGGTCTTCCGCGGCGCTTGGAACCGGCGGCACGCGGCGCGCCTGCGCCCACGGGGCGGCGTGAATCGCGCCCGCCGGAAGATCTGCCCCCATGGTCGGTCACCAATCAAGACTCTCACAGAGTGGACGGGCGCACTCGGGGGCCGGGGTCGCAGCGGGATCGGGCCGGGGTCGCAGCCGTATCGGCGGAGGGCGCACCCCCTATTGCTCGGAGATAACCCCTATGGATAGCGACAGATCTCACAAATCGGGATTAGAGTTCCACTTCTGTGATCCGGCTCGCATAATCGACGAAGCGATCACACGGTTCGGATCGATCTCCGATCCGGCGCCGATCGATACATCCAGTGCTGATCGGCAACATCCAGCACACCAAAATTCGGAACCTGGATCGGCATCGGCACCCCGAACGAGTATCGTTCGGTGGATACCCGGTGACATCCTTCCCGCCGGGAATCGACTGGGAGATTCGGACAATGACAGACCTCGTGGACCGGATGAGCGCGCACCGCACGTCATCCGAGGCCATGGCGCCGAGCAAGCGCGGCACCCGCCTGCCCCGCGAGGCGCGCCGTGCTCAGCTACTCGCGGCGGCCGGCGAAGTCTTCGTGCTACGCGGCTACCACGCCGCCGGCATGGACGAGATCTCGCAATGCGCCGGGGTCAGCAAACCCGTGCTGTACCAGCACTTCTCGAGCAAGCTCGAGCTGTACCTCGCCGTGCTGCAGAACTATGTCGACGCCCTGGTGTCGAGCGTGCGGCAGGCGCTGCGCTCCACCACCGACAACAAGCAGCGCGTGAAGGCCGCCGTGCAGGCGTATTTCGACTTCGTGGATCACGAAACCCAGGGATTCCGACTGGTATTCGAATCCGATCTCACCAATGAGCCGCAGGTGCAGCGGCGCGTGGAACAAGCCACCGAGGCGTGCGTGGACGCGGTATTCGATCTCGTCGCGCACGATTCCGGTTTGGATCCCTACCGCGCCCGCGTACTCGCGGTGGGACTCGTCGGCGCGAGCCAGTTCAGCGCGCGCTACTGGCTGGAAGCCGATCGGCCGATTCCCAAGGAAGAGGCGGTCGACACCACCGTCGCATTGTGCTGGGGCGGCCTGAAGCACGTCCCACTGCACCCCATCGATTGATCGACAAAGTCAAACAAAATTGCCCCGCCGAGTAACTCGGCGGGGCAATTGTTTTTGGGTTCGGGCCCGTTCAGACAGCCGCGAAACCAACGCGGCCGGAGGACGGAGTGCCGATCTCCACGTAGGCGACCTTGCTGGCCTGGATGAGGTACTTGCGGCCCTTCTCGTCGGTGAGCGCCACGACACCGGCCTCGCCCGTGAGCGCACCGGTAACCAGCGCCTCGACCTCGTCAGGGGTCTGCGAGCTGTTGATGATCAGCTCACGCGGGCTATCCGAAATACCGATCTTGACCTCCACGGCCAACCTCCGAACCTAGAGTCCTGTGCTGTCCCCGCCAACGCTAGCGCAGCGGCGCAACCCGTCGGCGGTCAACGCCTGCGCTGTCAGCGAACAGCTAGCCCAGACCCAGCACCCGCATCCGCTCGGCGTGGCTGTCCTGCATGTGCTCGAACAGCGTCGCGATGCCGTTCAGGTCGCCGGTCGCGGTCAGCACCAGCTCGGTCAGCTCATCGCGCTGCGCCATGACGTACTGCGCCTGCGTGATCGCCTCGCCCAGCAGCCGCCGGCCCCACAGCGTGAGCCGGTCGCGCTCGGAGCGGTTGGCGGCGACGGCGCCGCGCACCTCCTCGATCACGAACTCGGAGTAGTCGGTCTCGGCCAGCACATCGCGCACCACGGCGGCGACCTCGGGAGTCAGGGCGCCGGCGATCTCGGTGTAGAAGTCGGCGGCGATGCCGTCGCCGACATAGAACTTGACCATCGACTCCAGCCAGGTGGAGGGGTCGGTGGAGGCGTGATAGGCGTCGAGGGCGCGCACGAACGGGGCCATGGCGTCGAAGACGTCGATGCCGCGGCCGGCGAGCGCCTGCTCGAGGGTCTGGAAATGCTCCATCTCATTGGCGGCCATCTTGGCGACCGAGACCTTGCCGCGCAGCGTCGGCGAGAGCTTCGCCTCCTCGGTGAGGCGGTAGAAGGCCGAGATCTCACCGTAGGCGAGCACGGCGAACAGGTCGGTGACCCCCGGATTGTCGGCGGCGATCCGGCCGTCGGCGGACTCCGACGCGGCGCCCAGCGCGAATGACGAGTTTGCTCCCATAGGTCCCCACCCTAGCCCGCAACCGTGAACCGCATTCACCCATCGGCGAACCAATCGGTGACGTACCCTCTATTTGTTCGTAATTCGTTGCGGCACAGAATAATTCATGATCGAACCGGGCGCTGAGAGTATCGTCGGCGCTGCCGACGCGGGGCTACCGGTGCGAAACTCACCCCGCGGGAGATTCCCATGCCCACCGCAATCCAGAACCTCATCGTCCTCGGCGACAGCCTCTCCGATATCGGCATCAAGCGCGAAGCGCCCACCGGCATGCTCGCCCGGGCCACCCGCAAGATGCGCACCAATGAGGTCGGCCGCTACAGCGATGGCAAGAACTGGACCGATTTCCTCGTCGAATGGATGGGCGCCGAATCGCTCATTCGCCACACCAAGACCGAAACCGACGACGCCACCGCACCGCACCGCTCACTCACCAACGATTCCCTGCTCCTGGGCACCGGCACCGGCGGGCTCGGGCCGGTGCGCTATGCCAATTTCGCCGAGGGCGGTGCCATCGCCGCTTCGGACTGGAGCCCCAAGGCCGGGGCGCTGGGTTATCTGAAAGACCAAGTCAGCGCCTATATCTCGGCCCGCAAGAAATTGGGCGCCGCATTCACCGGCAATACGCTGCACATCGTCTGGATCGGACTCAATGACATCGTCACCGCCGAGCGGCCCGACGGCATCAATATGAGCGTGCGCGCCGCCGTGGCCGGCGGCGCGTACAAGGTGCCCGCCTCCAAAAAGGACAAGACGGGCACGGGCATCCCACCGCTCGCCGAAGAGATCAATGACGAGATCAACCGCATTGCCGACGCCTTCCCGGCGACGCGCGCCCAGGAGCATTTCCTGCTGGTCGATCTGCCCAGCCCGGATGTCTCGGTGCGCTACCAGGACCAGATAGCGGACGACCACTGGACGGTGGTCGCCGATCTCAACAGCAAGGTGTCGCGGTTCAACGATCTGCTGGTGTATCTGACCACCTATTGGCCGGCCTCGGGCAAGACCCCGGGCGCGAACGCGGCCAATGTCGGGCTGGTCCGCATGTGCCACTGGATGCAATTCGTCTCCAAGAATCCGGAGACCTTCAACCTCACGCCGCTGGCCCAGGACCACGGCCCGGTCCGCTATCTCGACCAGGCCGATACGCTGCCGCCCAAGCTGCGCCGCTGTGTCACCACCAGCGATCTCGCGCACCCCACCGAGGCGGTCTACGAACTCATCGCCCGCAGGATCACCGACGAGATCATCGCCAAGTACACGCTCGGCCACCTGAATCAACAGCGCTGGGCACAGCTGCGCCCCTTCCCGAATGTCGTGTGATCAGGCGAGGTCGCGCAGGAATTTGTCCAGGTACGTCCACGTGGTTTCGCGGGCGGTGAGAATGCCGAGGTGAGAACCGGGTGCGGTCTCGTACCGCACCTCCGGGGCTCCGGTCAGCGTTTTCAGGCCGTGTTTCACGGCCGCGGCCGCGGTGATCACGTCGTTGGGGCCGCCGACCAGCAGCACGGGGACATTCACATCGGCGAGGGCGATGCGGCGCTCACCCAGCTGCACGACGCCCTTGCCGATGTCGTTGTTGAGCATGAAGCGGCCCCACAACTGGTTGTAGAAGCGGCCCGGATAGCCGGGCAGCGAATTCTGGAACCGGTCAATGGTCTCCATGCGCGCCAGCGTCGCGGTGTCGGCGAGATTGCTCGCAATGAAGAAGGGGCGCTTGATCTCTCGATCCCAGGCGGTGGCGCGGTAGGCGAAACGGGTGAGCTGCGCGGACACCCCGCCCACCGCGCGGATGGCGGCGGTGGCGGTGCGGCCGCCGTCCAGGCGGGTGAGCCGGCGCAGTTCCCTGACGCCGATCATGTGGTCGTAGCTCAGCGGTGCGCCGACCGCGGTAATGGATCGAATCGGCAGGGTCGGATCGGCTGCGGCGGTGAGCAGTTCCAGCACGCCGCCGATGGACCAGCCCACCAGATCCACCGGACGGCCGCCGCGATCGGCCGACACCTGGCGGATGGCCTCGGGCAGGATGTCGTCGATCCAGGTCTCGAAGCCCATGCGGCGGTCGTCGAAGGTGATGTCGCCGTAGTCGACCAGATAGGGCGCGCGGCCGACCTCCAGCAGGAAGCGGGCCAGGGACAGGTCCGGGCGCAGGTCGAAGCAGAAGGCGGGCGCGGCCAGCGGTGGCACCAGCAGCACGGCCTCGGCGTCGGCGGCGGCTCCGTCGTAGCGGCTCAGCAGGCGGTGCGGCGCCTCCGACAGTACGGTCGAGGGGGTGGGTTCGGGGGCCTCGATGCCGTCGCCGAAAGTCAGGGCCCACGCATTGCGCGCGGCGGTGGTCACGGTGTCTGCCAAGCTCACCCGCACAACTTCGCATATCCCGATACAGGTTGTAACAGGTATGTGAGCAATCCAACTCGGCGGCCGGCCGCGTATACCGCGCGTGTGACCCAATTGCGATGCGGCGCAGTCCTTAACGGCGCTGCTAAACCGAGCGCCCGGCTTGCGGCGCCCGCCCGGCACCGCGCCTACCAGCGCAATAACGCCCGCCATTAACGGTGGCGAAAACAGGGCGAAGGGCGTATGACGCTACAATCTCCCCGGGCAGTGGAAATTGCCGCTCGAACGCGTTTGCCGGATACACGATGAACCGGCGCTCGAGCGCCCGCAGTCCACGGAAAATGTGCGCGCACTCCGATCCGAACATTGTGCGCCGCGTCAGGTCGATGCTCCCGAAACCGGACAGGCATCCCGCAGCGGCGATAACGGATCAGTGGTCGTCGCGGACCGCCCGGGTCCGCCCCACACCTCGTGCGCGCGAGACGCGATAACGAGGAAAGGCAAGAACCTGAGCAAGATCACCGTAGAGCAGGAACCCGGTCTGGCCGACACGCTGCTGACCGCCGAGCTCGACGAAACCCATACCGCTCCCACCTTCGCCGAATTGGGCGTGCGCGAGGAGATCGTGCGCTCGCTGGCCGAGATCGGGATCGAACGCACCTTCGCGATTCAGGAACTCACGCTGCCGCTGGCGCTGGCCGGCGAGGATCTGATCGGCCAGGCCCGCACGGGCATGGGCAAAACCTTCGGTTTCGGTGTGCCGCTGCTGCACCGCATCACCACCTCCGGCTCCGGCACCATCGAATTGGACGGCACGCCGCGCGCGCTGATCATCGTGCCGACCCGGGAGCTGTGCATCCAGGTCACCGAGGATCTGGAGAACGCCTCCAAGCATCTGACCAAGCTGCGCGTCACCTCCATTTACGGTGGCCGCCCCTACGAGTCGCAGATCGCGGCGCTGCGCGCGGGCGTGGACGTCGTGGTGGGCACCCCGGGACGACTACTGGACCTCGCCCAGCAGGGTCACCTGATCCTGGGCAAGGTGCAGGTGCTGGTCCTCGACGAGGCCGACGAAATGCTCGATCTGGGCTTCCTGCCCGATATCGAGCGCATTCTCACCATGGTTCCCGAACAGCGGCAGACCATGCTGTTCTCGGCCACCATGCCGGGTCCGATCATCACCCTGGCCCGCACCTTCCTGAACCGGCCGACCCATATTCGTGCCGAGGAGCCGCACGACTCCGCGGTGCACGACCGCATCGCGCAGTTCGTCTACCGGGCGCACGCGCTGGACAAGACCGAGTTGCTCGCCCGCGTCCTGCAGGCCGAGACCCGCGGCGCGACCATGATCTTCGCCCGCACCAAGCGCACCGCGCAGAAGGTGGCCGACGATCTGGCCGAGCGCGGCTTCTCCGTCGGCGCCGTGCACGGCGACCTCGGGCAGATTGCCCGGGAGAAGGCGCTCAAGAAGTTCCGCGAAGGCAAGATCGACGTCCTGGTCGCCACCGATGTCGCCGCGCGCGGCATCGATATCGACGACGTCACCCACGTGGTCAACTACCAGTGCCCCGAGGACGAGAAGACCTACGTCCACCGCATCGGCCGCACCGGCCGCGCGGGCCGCGCGGGCGTCGCCGTGACCCTGGTCGACTGGGACGAGCTGCACCGCTGGGCCTCCATCGACAAGGCCCTCGCCCTCGGCATCCCGGAACCGGTCGAAACCTACTCCCGCTCCCCCCACCTGTATGCCGACCTCGGCATCCCGGAGGGCTCCACCGGCCAGGTCCGCAAACCCAAGCCGCAACGCGACGACGACGCCGTGGTCGTCGACCGCGAATCCCGCTCCCCCCGCAAACGCAACCGCCGCCGCACCCGCGCCGGCCAGCCCATCGAGGGCGAGACCACCGCCTCGACCCCCGATTCGCCTGTGACCGAGGACGATTCGGCCGAGGGCTCGGACAAGCCGGGCCGCCGCCGTCGCCGCCGCCGTCGCGGTGGCAATGCCGACAACCCCGAAGCCACCACCACGCAGCTCACCACCGAGACCGACAATCCGACCGCCGACGCACCGGCCGATTCCGACTCGGACGAGCCCAGCACTCGCAACCGCCGCTCCCGCCGCCGCAACCGCCGCGGCAAGGGCTCGGCCGACACCGCCGCAACGGTGAACGGCACCGCCGAGTCCAACGGCACGACCGAGTCGAACGGCGCAGCAGCGGTGAACGGCATCGGCACCACCGGCGATTCCAACGACACCGTGGTGGCAACCGCCGTCGCCCCGGCCGAGCCCGTCGCCCCGTCGACCCCTGCGGCAGCCGTCGCCGCGGACTCGGCCGAGGAGCCGAAGGCCGCACCGCGCAAGCGCACTCGCCGCACCAGCAAGACCGCCGACACCGCAGTGAACGGCATCGCCGAAGGCTCGGCCGAGGTCGCGGAGGGGGCCACTCCGGCAGCCGCCTCCGAAGGTACGGGCGAGGCGGCAATGACCGCACCGCGCAAGCGGACTCGGCGTGCCACCACCAAAACCACCGTCGAGGCAGTGAACGGCTCCGCCGACGCCGCAACCGATTCGGCCGCTGCCGCGAGCCCCGCGGACGCGGTGAACTCGGCCGAGGCAACGCCGCGCAAGCGGACCCGAAAGGTCGCCGAGCCGACCGCTGAGGCCGCGAACGGCTCCGCCGAGACCACGGGTGCCGCGGTCTCGGCCGAGGCCGCCCCGCGCAAACGGACCCGAAAGGCCGCCAAGCCCGCCGTGGACGGCTCCGCCGGCACTGGAACCGAATCGGGCGTTTCGGAGGCACCCGTCACCGAATCCGGCAATGCCGCAAGCGGTTCAGCCGCCTCCGCAACAGCGGCCGTCTCCGATGCGGTCGCACCGCCCAAGCGCACCCGCCGGGCCACCAAGCCCGCGGTCGAGGCCGAAGCAGCCGCGAACGGTTCGGCCACGACCGCCGAGGAAGCACCCAAGAAGCGCACTCGCCGCGCCACCAAGCCCGCGGACGCGGCCGTAAGCGATTCCGAAACCACCGCCACCGCGGAAGCCGCGGCAGCGCCGAAGAAGCGAGTCCGGCGCAGCACCAAGGCCGAGGCCACCGAATCGGCCGCCGCCGAAGGTGATTCGGGCGAGGCCGTGGCCGTGCGACGGCCGCGACGACGGAAAGCCGAAGTGAGCGGCGAGAACGCCACCGCCGCGACCGACACCGCCGTCGCAGCCTCGGCATAGCGGCGAGGCCCGACCGCAGCCGACACCCCACCCGCCGCCTCAGCGAGGCGGCGGGTGCCCCGGCGGCGCAAGGCGGACGTGGTCGACGAAAGCGCCGAGGTCACAACCCACCACCGTGGCCGCCTCGGCGTAACGGCGCGTGCACCGATAGCTCCCGCCGACCGCCTCGGACCCGGAACATCGGGGTCGGGGCCTCGCCCGTGCAGCAGCGGACCCGCCACACCGCCGAGGCGGCCGACGAGCCCGTGAGCGGGTCCACCGCGACACCGGGGACACCGAATCGGCTGATGCCGAGGGTGATTCGGGCAGGGATACGGCGGGTCGCCGACCACGGTGGCGCAAGGCTGGGGTGGGTGGCGGGACCGCGCCCCCGGCATCGCAGGCGCCGCCTCGGCGTGGCTACCCGATCCTCAGCACGGCAAGCCGCAGCGGGTGGGTGCGAAGGCAGGGGGCGGCGGCGGGGCGAGCAGGGCTTGTGGGGGATCGGCTACTCTCGCTGACGTGCTCGCACCGGAGCGGCGGACACGCGCCGATATTCTGACCGCTGTCGCGATTGCCGCTCTGCTGGTGATCGCGGCGGTTGTGGTGTGGTGGAACAGTGCTGCGCGGGGGACCGAGTCGGTGACCGCTACGGAGACGTTGACGCCGCCGCCTACTTCGGCGCAGTTGCCTGCGCGGATGGATGAGCTGTGGCGGGCGGCGGATTCGGCGGCGGAGCGGTCGCTGGCGGTGGGCGGGGTGGCCATCACCGGTGAGGGGGGGACGGTTACCGGGCGGAATCCGGTGAGCGGGGAGCAGGTGTGGAAGTACGAGCGGGATCTGCCGTTGTGTGCGGTGGAGGTGCAGTTCGGGACGGTGATCGCCACTTTTCGGGATGATCGCGGGTGTAGTCAGACCACGCTGTTGAATGCGGAGAACGGGTCGCGGCTGACGGCGCGGTCCAGCTATATGGACGATGCGGTGACGCTGACTCCGGACGGCACCTATGTGCTGGCGCTGGGCGCGGATCGGCTGGAGATGTGGCGGTCGGATCTGGTGCGCACGCTGGAATACGGGTACGTCGACGCACCGGTGAATCCGCGCACCCAGCCGCGCACCGGCTGTGCGCTGGTCTCGGCCGCTTCGGCGCCGAGCCGGCTGGCGGTGCTGGAGCGCTGCCCGAAGGACACCGCGGATCGGCTGACCGTGCTCAATCCGGCGCCCAAGGACGGCACCGTCCCGGAGGAATACAGCTCGCACGTGCTCACCGAACCCGGCGGCGCGGTGGGAGGTGCGCGCGTACTGGCGGTGTCCGACAGCCGGATCGCGCTCTACCTACCCGGAACCCCGTCCACCGCACCGCAAATCGCGGTCTATGACATCTCCGGCAATCCGGTTGCCACCCACCAGCTTTCGGCCCCGCTCGCGGGCGACGCCGCCGTCGCCCACCTGAGCTCCGCCTACTTCCTGTTCACCGGCGACACCCTGATCGCCCTCAATGCCAGCACCTTCGACCCGCTCTGGGGCGTCCAGAACGTGCTCGGCACCCCCGCCCTGCTCTCCGGCCAGGTCCTGGTCCCCGTCCCCGGCGGCCTCGCCGCCCTGGACCCCGCCAGCGGCGCCCAGCGCTCCCGAATCACCGTGCAGCGCAGCGACTACCACGACGAACCCATCTCCCTGGCCACCGTCGGCCCCACCGTCCTGGAACGCCGCGGCACGACGGTTTACGCCCTCGGCGCAAACTAGGGCGCTCGGTCGAAAGTTCCCCCTCGTCATTCCGGCGCGTATTTGGCCGGAATCCACCACATCGTCGGAGATCCCGGCCGAAAGCACGCCGGGATGACAGGGCTGGTCCCCAGGAGGACGGGGGACTCAATGTCCGGCGTCGACCCTGCGGTCCGGCATGATCGAGTGCATGGACGACGGTGAGTTCCGGCTGATTCTGCTGCGGCACGGCGAGACGGAGTGGTCGGCGACGCGGCGGCATACGGGGCGGACGGATATGCCGCTGACCGCGGCCGGTGAGGCGCAGGCGGTGGCGGCCGGGAAACTGCTCGCCGGACTGGGACTGCGGAATCCGCTCGTGCTGAGCAGTCCCCGGCAGCGCGCCCTGCGGACGGCCGAACTGGCCGGACTGCCGGCCCCGATGATCGACGACGATCTGGCCGAATGGGATTACGGCGAGTACGAGGGCCTCACCACGACCGAGATCCGGCAGATGGCGCCGGGCTGGACCATCTGGACCGGCACGGTGCCCGAAGGCGAGACCGCCGGGCAGGTGCGGGCCCGCGCCGACCGCGTCCTGTCCACCGCCACGCTGGAAGTGGCCACCCGCGATGTGGTGCTGGTCGGCCACGGGCATTTCTCGCGCGCCCTGATCGCCCGCTGGGCGGAGTTCGACGTGATCGAGGGGCGGCGATTCTTCATGTCCACGGCCGCGGTTACGGTACTGGGGCATGATCACGGCGCTCGAACCGTGCTCGCGCACAACCTGGTTCCACAGTTGGACCCGATGGAGGGAGCTGCCCGATGATCCGCCGCGCCACACCCGCCGATATTCCGGAGCTGGTGAAACTCGTCTACGACCTGGCCGAGTACGAGAAGGCGCCGGACGAGTGCAAGCTCACCGAAGCCCAGCTCGAGGAGTCGCTGTTCGGGCCCTCCCCCAAGGTGTTCGCGCATGTCGCCGAGGGTCCGGGCGCCGCGGGCGTGGTCGGCTGCGCCATCTGGTTCCTGAACTACAGCACCTGGACCGGGACGCACGGCATCTACCTGGAGGATCTGTTCGTCAAGCCGGAGGCTCGCGGCCTGCACCTGGGCCGCGATCTGCTGGCCGCGCTGGCGCGCGAGGCGGTGGCGAACGGCTACGCCCGGGTCGACTGGTCGGTGCTGGACTGGAACAAGCCGTCCATCGACTTCTACGAGGCCCTCGGCGCCGTCGCGCAGGACGAGTGGACCGGTTACCGCCTCTCCGGCGCCGCCCTCACCCGCCTGGCCACGCACGCCGACGACTGAAATCCCACTTTCGGGACGAAAGAAGTCGCGCTGCCCGGTTGTCGATTTCGCACCCGCTCCCGCGTCGAAGAGTTGGATGGTCCGAAGAGCGGACCGTACGACCCGAGGAGCAACAATGTCGAAATACCTGGCGCTGATCTTCGACGACGCCCGCTGGGAACACCCGGATCCGGATGAGCTCACCCAGGTGCTCGGCGAGCACACGCGGTTCGAGGAGAAGAACCGCGATGCCATCCTGGGCGGTGAGGCGCTGGCCTGGCGCACCACGGCCACCAGCATACGGCCGGACGGCCGCAACGGATTCCTGGTCACCGACGGACCTTTCGTGGAGACCAAGGAGAATCTCGGCGGCTACTACCTGCTCGAGGCGGCCGATCTCGATGCCGCCATCGCCGTCGCCAAGCAGATCCCGATGCCGCCGGGCTGCGGCGTAGAGGTCCGGCCCATTATGGAATTCGACTGAGCGGCACCGTGAATCATGCCGCGGTGGCCGCCGCCGTGGCGGATGCGCACCGGCGCGAGTGGGCCTTCGTGCTCGCCGCGACGGTGCGCGTCACCCGCGATCTGGATCTGGCCGAGGAGTGCGTGCAGGACGCGTACGCGCAGGCGCTGGCCAGGTGGGGTGAGCAGGGCGTACCCACGAAACCCGCGGCCTGGCTGACCACCGTCGCCCGCAATCGCGCCCTCGATCTGCTGCGCCGGCAGTCCACCATGCGCCGCGCGCTGCCCCTGCTCGTCGAATCCGCCGAAGTCGACGATGTCGCGGAAAACAGTGCGGCGGAATCGATTCCCGATGACCGGCTGCGCTTGATCTGCACCTGCTGCCACCCCGCGTTGTCACCGGAAGCCCAAGTGGCACTGACGCTCCGGCTGGTCTGCGGCCTCACCACCGCGGAGGTGGCGCGCGCCTTCCTGGTCAGCGAGTCCACCATGGCGGCGCGAATCACCCGCGCCAAGAAGAAGATCGCCGCCGCCCGCATTCCGTATCGCGTGCCCGCCCCGGCCGAACTGCCCGAACGCGTGGACGCCGTGCTCACCGTGGTGCATCTGCTGTTCACCACCGGCCATACCGCGCCCTCCGGTGCGGAGCTCATCCGCCGCGATCTCACCGAGCGCGCCACCGACCTGGCCCGCATGCTGCACCTGCTGCTACCCGAAAACCCGGATGTGACAGGACTTCTCGCGCTGCTGCTACTCACCGACGCCCGCCGCCCGGCCCGCACCGATGACGACGGCGGCATGGTGGCGCTGCGCGATCAGGATCGCTCGCGCTGGGATCGGGCCAAGATCGCCGAGGGCATCGCCCTGGTCCGCACCGCCCTCACCCATCGGCCGGGCCGCTACGCCCTCGAGGCCGCCATTGCCGCGGTGCACGGCGAGGCCCCGAATTTCGCGGCCACCGATTGGCGGGAGGTGCTCGGCCTCTACGACGTGTTGATCCAGCTGTGGCCCTCCCCCGTGGTGGCGCTCAATCGCGCCGTCGCCCTCGGCATGGCGCGGGGCCCGTCCGCCGGGCTTGACGCCCTCGAGGCGCTGGCCACCGAGCCGCAACTTTCCGGTTACGTCTACATGCCGGCCGCCCGCGCGCACTTCCTCGCCGCCCTCGGCCGGACCGCCGAGGCTCGCACAACGTATGCGGAGGCCATCGAGCTCGCCGCCAACAATGCCGAGCGAGACTTCCTCATGACCAGATTGTCCGAAATCAGCGACTGATGGGCAACCGGCTATTCGCCCATTTCCTGTGCCCCCAGAACTGGGGGCACACCCATGTGTGGACGGACGACCAAAAACCGCTCAGCGGCGAATTCAGCGGCTCATTCGGACGTGTCGTAGCCCGCGGCCATCCACTGGTTCGACGCCGGCGCGAACAAGAACCCCAGCGCGACGAGCGCGACCAGCGTGACCGGCGTCCCCAATTCCGGTCGGCCCGAAGTGAACATGTACCAGGCGACGCCGAGCAGCAGCAGCTGCGTGAGCACGGCGATGGCCCGCCCCCAGCGCTTGCCGCGCAGCAGCCCCAGCCCCGCCGCGAGCACCGCGCCGCCGACGATCACCGCGTATCCCGCGGTGAGATAACTGTTCTTGGCGCTCTGCGCGGACCCGGTCAGACCGGTCACCACCAGCGCGATCGCGGCGATCAGGCCGAGCGCGCCCTCGAACGCCACCAGTGCGCCCGCACCGCGCACGGTCGTCGGCACCGCATCGCCGCTCTGCGCCGTCTTCTTCTCGCCGGAGTTCTGCTCAGCCACCCGCCCAGCCTACGACCCACACCTCGCACCGAAACGCGTGCCTGTGAACAGGAAATCGCGGCGGCGAGCGTTCGCCGTTGAACGGCGGTCAGTAGCATGCGGGGGGTGCGGACCTTGCTGATCGTGAACCCGAATGCCACCTCGACGACCCCGGAAACTCGCGATCTGCTCGCTCACGCCCTGGAGAGCCGCACCCAGCTGACCGTCGCGCACACCGAACATCGCGGACATGCCGCGGAGCTGGGCAAATGGGCGGCCGACACCCGCATGGACCTGATCGTGGTGCACGGCGGCGACGGCACCGTGAACGAGACCATCAACGGCTTCCTGCCGCTGCCCGGCCGGCCGGAGCGCGAATGGCTGCCGCGGCTCGGCGTCATTCCCGGCGGTTCGGCGAATGTGTTCGCGCGCTCGCTGGGCATCTCCCCCGATCCGGTGACCGCCACCAATCAGCTCATCGATCTGCTCGCCGTGGACACCGACCGGCGCATCGGGCTCGGCCTGGTGCACAGCGCGCAGGTGGACTCCGACGACGATCGCTGGTTCCTGTTCAGCGCCGGCGTCGGCCTCGACGCCGATGTGTGCGAGGTGATCGACCACAAGCGCGCCAATGGAAAACCCGCCACTCCCGCGCGCTATCTGCGCACCACGGTGAAACAGTTCTTCCGCGCCAAAGGGCGCGATCCTCATGTGCGCCTCGAGATTCCAGGTCACGAACCGGTCACGGAGGTGCATTACGCATTCGTGACCAACGCCAGTCCGTGGACCTATCTCGACAACACGCCCGTCGTCACGAATCCGGGAACCTCGTTCGAAACCGGTCTCGGGGTGTTTGCCATGCGCACGATGGGTGTCGTGCCGACCCTGCTGGTCGCCAGGCAGTTGCTCTCCGCGGATGGAAATCCCCAGGGCCACAAATTGTTTCGAGAAGATGACGTGCCGTCGGTGCAGATCACGGCGGCGGAGCCCATCGGGTTGCAAATCGACGGCGACTTCATCGGCCGACGCAACATGGTGAATTTCACAGCGGTTGCGGATATCCTCGATGTGGTCGCGCCGAAGCCGTAGCGGGCCCGACACACCTGAGAACAATCGCTGTTGTGCTGCGAAAACCCGCTCGACCGAGTACAAATGACACGGCAGGCCCCCGATGTAGGGGTCTTACAGCGTGAGCTTCCCCACGGTGCACCAGGTATCTATTGACATCTACGGTGTTCGTGAAAGCATTCACAAGCAACCGTGCGGAAACATTCGAGTCGCACAAGTGAACGGACCACAAACCCGAAGGGCAGAGCCATGCGCATGCCCTAGCAAAGGAGCAGAGGAATGGACTGGCGCCACAAGGCCATCTGTCGCGACGAGGACCCCGAGCTGTTCTTCCCGGTGGGTAACAGTGGTCCGGCGCTCGCGCAGATTGCCGATGCCAAGCTGGTCTGCGCTCGCTGCCCGGTCACTGCCGATTGCCTGTCCTGGGCCCTGAAGTCCGGGCAGGATGCCGGCGTGTGGGGTGGTATGAGCGAAGACGAGCGTCGTGCGCTGAAGCGTCGCAACGCCCGCACCCGTACCCGCACCGTCGTCTAACTTCAGACGACAGGCGTTAAGGCCGAGCCCCCAGCCCCCGGCCATAACGCAATTCGGCCCGGCACCACCACAGGTGCCGGGCTTCAGTGTGTTTGGACCAACTCTCGGAACTCTCAGGGGCTTCGCCCCGAACCCCCTGGAGCTTTCGGGGCTCCGCCCCGGACCCCGAAAAGAACTCCGGCGCACCTGAGAATTCGTTGAGAACAATTCCCGCTCAACGGGATTTTGTTTCGAACGAATGATCGGACGCAGTATTTCAGCGCGCGGACCGGCGGCCGAGGGGAACTCGCAGAACGGCGTCGGTGCCGACGTCGGCGCCCGGATGCAATCCGATCGAGCCGCCTAGCTCGGCGGTAACCAGGGTCCGGACAATTTGCAGGCCCAACCGGTCGGAGGCTTCCAGGCTGAAACCGTCCGGGAGGCCGCGGCCATCATCGCTGATGATCACGTCGAGCCAGCGGGCCGAGCGTTCGGAGCGAATGGTGACGGTGCCGTTCTCGCCCGGATCGAAGGCGTGCTCGATGGCGTTCTGCACCAATTCGGTGAGGACCATGACCAGCGGGGTCGCGCGTTCGGCGGAGAAGACGCCGAGCGATCCCGCGCGGCGGACCTTTATCCGGGCCGTGTGCACGGTGGCGACATCGGCCATTATCGGCAGCAGGCGGTCGACCACCTCGTCGAGATCGACTTCCTCGTCAACCGACATCGACAGCATTTCGTGCACCGACGCGATGGAGGTGACGCGGCGGACCGATTCGGTCAGCGCCAGGCGGGCCTCCTCGTTCTCGGTGCGGCGGGCCTGCAGCCGCAGCAGCGCGGCCACGGTCTGCAGATTGTTCTTCACGCGATGGTGGATCTCGCGAATGGTCGCGTCCTTGGAGAGCAGGGCGCGGTCGCGGCGCTTGACCTCGGTGACATCGCGGACCAGCACGGCGGCGCCGCCGAGTTCACCGTGCGGGCGCAGCACCAGGGTGCGCAGCAGGACGGTCGCGCCGCGGGCCTCGACTTCCATTCTGCGACCGGCCTTTCCGGCCAGCGCCGCCTGAATATCGCCGACCACTTCCTGCGCGTCGAACGGGTCGGTGATGAGCGAGCGGGTGGTGAGCGCCAGGTCCTGGGCGACCAGATCGTTCTGCAGGCCCATCCGGTGATAGGCCGAGAGCGCATTGGGGCTGGCGTAGACGACCAGGCCATCGGTGTCGAGGCGGATGAAGCCGTCGCCGGCGCGCGGGCTGGAGTGCGAACCGGTGCGATCCTCCAGCGCCGGGAAGGTGCCGTCGGAGACCATCTGGCACAGGTCGTCGGCGCAGGACATGTACGCGATCTCCAGGCTGGAGCGCATCTTGCGCCGCTGCACATCGGTGTCGCGGCCGAGAATGGCGATCACATCGCCGCCGATGCGCACCGGAATGGCTTCGCGCAGTGCGTGAACCGGATGCGGGTGGTAGACGCCGGTGGTCTCCACATCCGAATCCGAGCGCACGATCTCACCGGTGAGCAGCGCCTCGAAGATATCGGGATGGGAATCCTTGGTGGCCAGCGAGCCGACCAGGTCCTCCGGGTGCACGGTGGGCGCGGTGGTGGGGCGGCACTGCGAGACGCACACGATATTCGCGCCCTCGGCGATCGGCCCGGTGCCCACCCACAGGGTCAGGTCGGCGAAGGACAGATCGGCCAGCAGCTGCCAGTCGCCCACGACTCGCTGCAGATGATCGACGGCCGCACCCGGTAGATCGGTGTGCTCGGCCAGTAGATCGCTCAGTGTCGACATTCACCCACGCTCCTTGCACCGCATCACGCGTAATCCTCGCACGCCGCAAAACGGTTGGCGGAATCGCGCGGTTCCGGGGCCCGGGTGTGCGCCACCTCTCAGCTGATGACGGCGATCAGGTCGCCCTTCTGGAGCACGTCGCCGGGCTTGACGTTGATGGATGTGACGGTGCCCTCGGTCTCGGCGACGACCGGAATCTCCATCTTCATGGACTCCAGCATGATCAACTCGTCATTGATCCGCACATGGTCACCGACGGAGACGCTGATCTTCTGCACGGTCGACACCATCTCCGCGAGGACTTCCTCAGCCACTGACTCTCCTACGTTGCGTTGACCTGGTCCGCTGAAGTTACACCCAACCACACATGAAAGAATGGCCTCCAATCAGAAGGGAGACTACCTATGGGTAAGCGTGGACGTAAGAAGCGTGGCCGCAAGAAGAGCGCAGCCAACCACGGCAAGCGGCCGAATTCCTGAGCCGTTCGCTGAGCTCGAAAAGCATTGAGCGGCATGGCTTCCCCCAGCGGGAAACCATGCCGCTCTGGCATTTCCGGACCTAGTCGGCCGAGTCCACGCGGGTCTCCACCTGGGTGTAGGTGGTCCGGATCTCCATGGTCAGCCGCTGCCGCAGCGACTCCGGAGCGCGCTCCCCGCCGCACTTGCGGTTGAGCAGCGACTTGAGCTTCTCCTCCAGGCCGTAGGCCTCGATGCAGGGCGAGCAACGGTTGATGTGCTCCTGCAGCCGGGCCTTGGCCGTCTCGTCGCACTCGTTGTCCAGGAGCAGCCAGACGTCGGCCAGCACCGACGAGCAGTCCAATTCCATATCGTCGCTCACTGGGTTACCTCCTGACGTGCGGCGCTGCCCGACCGGTTGAATCCACGTTCCCGCGCCACATCGGCGAGCAGGCCCTTGAGCTGCTTGCGCCCGCGGTGCAGCCGGGACATGACGGTACCGATGGGAGTCCCCATGATGTCGGCGATTTCCTTGTAGGGGAAGCCCTCCACGTCGGCGTAGTACACCGCCATCCGGAATTCCTCGGGAAGTTCCTGCAGAGCGGCCTTGATGTCGTCGTCGGGCAGCGCCTCCAGGGCTTCCATCTCCGCCGACCGCAGACCCGTGGAGGTGTGCTCGGCGGTGGAGGCCAGCTGCCAGTCGGTGATCTCGTCGGTCGGATACTGCGCGGGCTGGCGCTGCTTCTTCCGATACGAGTTGATGTAGGTGTTGGTGAGGATCCGGTACAGCCAGGCGCGCAGGTTGGTGCCCTCCCGGAAGGAGCGGAACCCCTGGTAGGCCTTGGCGAAGGTCTCCTGCACCAGGTCCTCGGCATCGGCCGGATTGCGGGTCATGCGCAATGCCGCACCGTACAGCTGGTCGAGCAGCGGCAGTGCGTCGCGCTCGAAACGCCGGGCCAGGTCGGCGTCGGAGTCGGCGCTTCTGGCACCGTTCTCGTCCGCTTCGTCGTGTTCCACGGCCAGATCGTCGCTGTCGATGCCCTCGTCGATATTCGAGTCGTCATCGCGATCGACCACCATGTCGTCGTCGCTCGTCACGCTAATCCCTTCGATCGCGGTAGCAATTGAATCTACCGTGCGAGGGGTGAGCGCTAGAAAACCGGCATCGAGCGATGTGAGAGATGGCCCGGTCCGCACCGGGGGATCGAGGACCAGAACGGTCACGGACTCCTCCTTCGATGAATGAGTGTGGCGCTCGCTCACCGTGGGCCATTCGGTTTCGGCGAAACGCGTAATGCGTGCAACAGGCCGACCCGTCGCCCTGTTCCCGCCTTTGTCCAACTCCCGGAACGCTCAGGGGCCTCGCCCGCGAACCCCCAGGTGATCTTGGGGGCCGCGCCCCGAAAACCCCCGCGAGAAGATCAGCGCGGGTGGCTAAGGTGAGGCGCATGGCGGCTGCTTCGACTCCCGCGATCAAGGCATTGGTACAGGCCGAGGTCGAGCACCGGGTGCACGCGTATACCCATGACCCGCGCAGTGATTCGTACGGCATGGAGGCCGTGGACGCGCTGGCCGAGCAGCTCGGGCTGACCGGGGAACAGATCTTCAAAACGCTGGTGATCGAGCTGAGCTCGGGCGGGCTCGCGGTCGCGGTGCTGCCGGTGCCGACCACGCTGTCCTTGAAGGCGGCGGCCGCGGCGCTGGGCGGCGGCAAGGCCGCCATGGCGGACAAGGCTAAGGCCGAGCGCACGACAGGCTATGTGCTGGGCGGGATTTCGCCGCTGGGGCAGAAGAAGCGGCTACCGACGGTGGTCGACGAATCGGCGTTGCAGTGGGATCGGGTGCTGTGCAGCGCGGGGAAGCGGGGGCTGGAGATCGAGCTCGCGCCGGCGGATCTGGTGTGGTTGACGGGTGCGGTCACGGCGTCCGTCGCGGTGAGCTGAACAGGCCGCCGCGGTGAGCTGAGCCACCTTTCCGGAAAAACTATTTGCCTTCTAGCAACTATCTCCACATACTTGCACAGTACAACTAGTTGATTAGTGCAAGCAGTTGATTGATGCAAGGAGGTGGTCGGCCGTGACCGATGACCCCGTCACCGATGAGTTGCTCGATATCGTCGGCTTTCAGATGACCCGGCTGAGTCGTCTGCGCGACCGCACCAATGCCCAGGTCGCGGCCGCCACCAATGGCGAGATCGAGCCGGCGGCCTTCGCCATCCTGTTCCAGTTGCTCCATTGCGGGCCCATGCGCTCCGGCGCGCTCGCCGACTCGCTCTACTCCGACGCCTCCACCATCAGCCGCCAGGTGGCGAGCCTGGTCAAGCGCGGGGTGCTGGAGCGCCGGGCCGATCCGGCCGACGGACGCGTCAGCGTGCTGGCCGTGACCGAGCTGGGCCGCACCGCGGCCGCCGAGATCCGCGCCCTGCGCAATCAGGCGCTGCGCACGATCTTCGACCGGTGGACGCCCGCCGAGCGGGACGCCTTCGCGGGGCTGTTCGAGCGCTTCGTGGACGACTACGAGGCCGGGCGGCAGGCCATGCTCACCGAGCTGGCGTCCCGATCCCTTCTTTTCCCGAAACCTGAATCCGCAGAGAGTAATTCGTGACGACTACCGCAGAAAACACAGGAGCAGAGGCGAATCCCGCAGGTTTCACCCACAAGCAGATCATGGTCGTGCTGAGCGGCCTGCTGCTGGGCATGCTGCTGGGCGCGCTCGATCAGACGATCGTGTCGACCTCCATCCGCACCATTGCCGATGACCTGCACGGGTATTCGATGCAGGCGTGGGTGACCACCGCGTATCTGATCACCGCCACGCTGGCCACTCCCCTCTACGGCAAGCTCTCGGACATGTACGGCCGCAAGCCGTTCTATCTGGCGGCCATCACGCTGTTCGTGGCCGGTTCGCTCCTGTGCACGCTGGCGCAGTCGATGTACCAGCTGGCGGCCTTCCGGGCCTTCCAGGGCCTGGGCGCGGGCGGTCTGATGTCGCTGGCGCTGACCATCCTCGGCGATATGGTCGGGCCCCGGGAGCGGGCCCGCTACCAGGGCTACTTCCTGGCCGTGTTCGGCACCTCCAGCGTGGTCGGGCCGGTGCTGGGCGGCGTGCTGGCCGGGCAGGACCAGATCCTGGGCATCTCCGGATGGCGCTGGGTGTTCCTGGTCAACGTGCCGCTGGGCATCATCGCGCTGGCCGTGGTGTCGAAGGTGCTGAAGCTGCCCAAGGTGGCGCGCGCCAAGCAGGCCGTGGACTGGTTCGGCGTGCTCACCATCGCGCTCGGCATCGTGCCGCTGCTGGTGGTGGCCGAGCAGGGCCGCGAATGGGGTTGGGGCAGCGCGAATTCCATCACCTGCTACGTGGTGGGCGGGCTCGGCCTGATCGGTTTCGTGGCCGTGGAGGCGAAACAGGGTGACGCCGCGCTGATTCCGCTGCGCATGTTCAAGAACTCCACCTTCGCGCTCGGCGTGGTCATCTCGGTCGTGGTGGGCGCGGCCATGTTCGGCGGCATCACGCTGCTGCCGCAGTACCTGCAGGTGGTGCGGGGCGCGAGCCCGACCCTGGCGGGCATGCAGATGCTGCCGCTGGTGGTGGGCATGATGGCGGCCTCGGTGTTCGCCGGTCAGCTCATCGCGCGCACCGGGCGCTACCGGCTGTTCCCGCCGCTGGGCGCGGGCCTGCTGGTGCTGGGGCTGTTCCTGCTGCACTTCGTGCAGGTGGACACGCCGCTGTGGGTGACCATGTCGTTCATGCTCATTACCGGCCTGGGCCTGGGCAACCTCATGCAGCCGCTGACCCTGGCCATCCAGAACGCGCTGCCGCCGCAGGACATGGGCGTCTCGACCGCGGCCGCCACGTTCTTCCGGCAGATCGGCGGCACGCTGGGCGTGGCGGTGTTCCTGTCCATCCTGTTCGCACAGGTCTCGCCGAACATCAGCAATGAACTACAGGCCGCGGCGACGCAGCCGGAGTTCAAAGCCGCTGTCGCGGAAGGCATGCACAGCCCCAATCCGGTGGACGCCGCGCTCGCCACCGGCCTCGCCGACAAGGACACCTCGGCGGCGGCGCAGGTGCTCAACGACAGTTCCGTCATTCAGCAGTTGAATCCGGCTCTGGCACAACCGTTCAAGGCCGGTTTCGCCGACGCCATGGACACCGTGTTCCTGTCGGCGGCCGGGGTCGCGCTGATCGCCATGGTGCTGGTGCTGTTCTGGAAGGAGGTGCCGCTGCGCACCGCGGGCGGCATCCAGGCCCGGCGCGAGGCCGTGGTGGAGGCCGATACCGAAGCCATCGGCTAGGCCGGACGGCCCCGGCTGCGACGGCCGGGGCCGCTCAGTGCGTGGGTCGCGTGGTGAAGCGGGAGTCGCGCCAGTGGCCCAGATCGAAGTACAGCGTGGTCATGGTGTCCCACAGGATCGGCCAGGGCTGCTTGGGCCCCTTGCATTTCCAGACGGCGACCATGCGGTCGATGCCGGGGATGCCCATGGGGTCGTCGAGCTGCACCACGCGTTCGACCTCGGCGAAACGGGAGCGCAGATCGGGTTCGGCGGTGTCCAGGCCGACGAAGATGACCGAGGTGACCGAATCCGGTGGGGGGCCGAAGAATCCGAAGCCGCGGCTCGGGCTGTAGGTGGCGGGCAGGTCGTACTCGCCGCCGAACTGCTCGACCGCGCCGCCCTGCCAATAACCCTGGGTCATGATGGCGGAGTGCGCCTTTTCCTCGGGCGTCAGGGTCTGGTAGCCGGTGTCGACGGCCGCGACCATGCGGTCCCAGTTGGTGGTTCCCCAGAACGCCGACCGGATGCCGAGATCGATGGGGGTCTCGGTCACGCTGCGCCAGCTGGGCGGCAGCGGCAGCAGGGTGAGCGTGCCGATGTAGGTGACCACCGTGAGCGCGACGACCGGAATCATCGCGCGGTTCATCCACCGCTTCCGGGGGTACTGCCACAGGCCGACGGCCCCGATGGCGAACATGGCGGGGAAGAAGCCCGTCGGGTAGTAGGGCCGGCCGTGCGTGATGACCACGAACGCGGTCATGAGCAGCAGCGCGACCGCGATGAAGCGATACGGTTTCAGCGATTCCTGCTTGACCACCGCGTAGAAGCCGACCGCGATCAGCAGGCAGCCGGTGAATCCGGCGAAACCGAGCCATTGCGGGAAGAATCCCGGCGGACCGTAGCCCGTGGCGTCCTGTTCCGCTCCGATGATCGGGCCCATGGCCAGCTGTGGCCAGTTGTGCTGCGACTGCCAATACAGAATCGGGAGCACCGACAAGCCGAGAATGCCGGTGCCCACCCAGAGCCCGGGCCGGCGCAGGATCTCCCGCGGGCCGCACAGGATGACCGCCACGCCCAAGCACGCCCAGACCAGCGGAATCATCCACTTCACCTGCATGTCCAGCGCCGCAACCACTCCCGCCACCACGAGCAGCCAATCCTGGCGAGTGCGCACCCAGCGGATGAGCAGCCAGGTGATCACGGCCGTGAGCGTGGCGTCGAAGGAGAAGGTGCTCAGCGCACACTGGGTCACCAGCAGATAGGACGTCCCATAGGTGAACGCGGCGAGCAACTGCACGCGGCGATTGCCCCGCAGTTCGTAGGCGATCAGCGCCGACACCACGATCGCGCCCACGGCCATCACGACGGCCGGAATCCGCACCGCCGTCACCGATCCCGGCGCCAGCACATCCGCGATGTGAGCGAACAGCGCCACCACCACACCTTGATCCGCATAGGTGTAGTCGAGCCGCCGCCCGGCGGAAAGGAAATAGAGTTCATCGCCGAAGAACTCGTACCGCCCCGCCGTGACCGTCAGCACTATCAACGAAAGCGCGGACATGATCGCGACGCCACGGAAAGCGAACGGCGGATGGGTATCCGAAAGGTCTTCCGGTTCGGTACGAACCGCAACGACCGCTGTCATGAACTACCCCTGACACTTTCCGACAGACGCGTCCGACGCCCCACTCCCATTGGTGGCATCGCATCTGTTCGCCGACGAACTGATTCCTCCCCGGCAGCGAACTTGATGAGCGCGAGAGCTCGCGATCCTGCTCGGATTATGCGGATTCAGACATTAATGCCTGCCATCGCACTTCGCAAATGCAGAACCCGCCTTCTCACAATGACCAATTCAATGACGGATCCAATGACCTATTCAATGACGGATTCGATGACAGATCCGATCGAGCGGACGTGTGATAACGCTTGTCACCGAAATACAGGTCCATCAATACCCTGACAGTTAGGAACACAAACCATCATGGAAATTCTTGGATTCCTCGTCGACCTGTTCGGCAAGGGCGCCCACCTGCTGGCCGCAGGATCGGCCTACGCGGGCACCGAGCATCGCTGACGGGGCTCGCGCACCGGCCCCGCGCAGGGGCCGGTCGCAACCGCCGGCTACGCCCGCGCGTCCATCTTGGCGATCACACGACGACCGAGGTCCTGGCAGGGTTTCTCGATCGCGTAGTAGGTCGAGGTGGCGAGCGCGATCGAGCCGATCATCCAGGCGCCCCAGGTGAGCCAGGTCGCGGGTATTCCGGCGACCGACACCGTCCAGGGGGAAATGGCCTGCAATACGAGGGCGTGCATGAGGTACAGCGAGTAGCTGATTCGGCCCAGGAACATCAGCGGGCGCGGGAAGGCGTACCGGCGCAACAGCAACGCCGCCCCGAACAGCAGGTAGGCGCCGATGATGGTGATGGCCTCCTTTTTCCAGGTCACCACGGCGCCGGTGTGCGGGTCCAGATAGGGCTGCTGGAGCAGTTTGAGCGCGAAGATCAGGCATACGGCGAACCCGAACACTCCCCAGCCGAGCTTGGCGCCGATCTCCCCCGCTGTCATCCGGTAGAGCACCGTGCCGACGAACATCGTGGCGAAGATCGCGGTGGTGTATCCGGACGGTCCGGGTTGGTTGAGCACCAACGGGACCACGATCGACGCGAGCAGCACAGCGGCGACGGCCCCGCGCCCGGTGGCCGCCCGGCGCGCGAAGAACACCGCGATCGCCACCGTCGCAACCACGACCAGCACGCGACCGGAAAGGTTCGCCTCCGGACCGTTGACCATCCTGACCTGCAGGAGCAGCCCGGCAGGCAGGATCAAGCCGAGGGCGAGGAAAGCCAGCGGTACCGATCGGCGGTTCAGTCCGGCGAGGAACAGCAGCGACACCATCATGTAGAACGCCAGCTCATAGGTGAGCGTCCACGCGGCGCCGATCACCTGGGTATCCGGCGCGCCGAGGAAGAACTGCGCCATGGTGGCATTCGTGACCAGGTTCAACACGGGATCGGCCGCGAAGCCCGATTGCAGGCTGAACCGGCCTGCGGCATAGAGGACCATCGCCGCGATCAAGCTGCCCCAGAAGAGCGGGTACAAGCGGAAGAATCGGCCCACCCAGAACGCGCCCAGCGATCGCCCGCGTTCCAATGACGCGGGAATGATGAAGCCGCTGACCATAAAGAAGACGAAGACCCCGAACATACCGGCCCCGAAATACGATGCCGAGAACCGCGCGTACTCGGGCCACAGCCGCTCCGAGCAATGCCCGATCACCACCGCCAGTGCCGCCACACCGCGGAGCGCGTCCAGAAACTCGAACCGGCCACGATGGGTGCGTACTTTTTCCTCGACCGGCGCGGCCGGATCGGCAACGGCGTTATCTGGTTTCGTCACACCGTACCGCCGAGAATTCGACCTGGATCCACTGAACACATAGCTGGTGATCGTAACCCCGGTCACGATGCCGACAAGCAATCGATATTTTGCCGTCCGTTCACGGCGATTCAAAGCCGGTCGCTATCACCATGGCTCGCGGCGCGTTTGCAGGCGCCGATGATGCACACTAACCTCTCCCGAAGTTGCACAAATCCGGAAAGTCTTTTTGGGGGAAGTCCTGATGATCGGCGGAACCTAGTGTTCGCGCGCTGGGGCAGCCTCGTGTACCGACAACGGTTCGGGGTGCTCGGCATTGTCGTCGCCGGATTGCTCACGCTGGGCGTGTACGGGTTCGGGCTGGGGAATCATCTCGGTTCCGGGGGGCTCGATGACGCCGGGTCGGAATCCGCACAGGCCGCGTGGCTGATCGGGGCGTCATTCCCGCAGAGCCACGATGCGGACATTATCGCGATCTATACCGCACCCGAGGAAGGGACCGTTGATGACTCCGAGCTCAGCCGGAAGGTCATCGACAGCCTGAACAGCTTGCCGCGCAAGTACGCCGGGCAGATCGCGGGGATCAACGGAGCCTACTGGCCCACCGAGACCGGCAGGGCCAGCGGGCCGCAATTCGCTACGCCCGATAGGAAGTACGCGGTCGCGTCGATCGCGATCCGCGGCGACAGCGAGTACGCGATGCTGTACAACTACCGGCTGGTCGAAGACGCCTTCGATATCCCGGGTGTGACCGTGCAGGTCGGCGGGTTGAAACCGGTGGCGGGTGCGCTCAACGACACCATGGCCGAGGACATCCGGCGTATGGAGCTGCTCGCCTTTCCCGTGGTGGCGGTGCTGCTGTTCTTCATCTTCGGCGGCGTGGTCGCCGCCGCGTTGCCGTTGATCGTGGGCGGGCTGACGATGGTCGGCGCGAACGGGATCATCCGCTTCCTGACCAAGTACTTCGAAGTCAATTCGTTTGTCCAGCCGGTTGTTTCGATGATCGGCTTGGGGCTGGCCATCGACTACGGGCTGTTCATCGTCAGTCGTTTCCGGGAGGAGCTCGCCGAGGGGTACGACACGCAGGCGGCGGTGCGGCGCGCGGTGATGACCGCCGGGCGCACGGTGGCGTTCTCCGCGACGATGATCGTCACGAGTGCCGGCGGCATGCTGCTGTTTCCGCAGAGCTTCCTCAAATCGATTGCCTATGGCGCTATTTCGGCGGTGTCGCTGGCGGCGCTGACCGCGATCACGGTGCTGCCCGCGATGCTGGCGGTGCTCGGGCCGCGGGTGGACATGCTGGGGATCAAGTGGTTGCGCAGGACCAAGACCGCGGAGGAGGTGGAGAACGGGTTCTGGGGCAGGTGCACGCGCTGGGTGATGCAGCGGCCGTTGAAGATCGGCGGCACGCTGACCGTTGTGCTGCTGCTGTTGATTCTGCCGGTGCGGGATCTGGCCTTCGGGGGGTTCAGCGAGCGATATCTGCCGCCGGACAATGAGACTCGGCTCGCGCAGCAGCAGATCGATACGGCGTTCCCCGGGCGCCGGGCCGACCCGATCGAACTGGTCATCGTCGCCGCCGACAGTACGAAGGTCGGCGCCGTCTGGAACGAGGCGAACGACGCACCGGGGCTTGCCGGGAAATTCGGTATGCCACAGCGGTCCGCCACTCAAACGGCCGTCTATCGGACCAGTGCGCTGTTGACCGATTCCCGCCGCGCGGACGCCACCATCGACTATTTGCGGTCGATCGAGACCGGCGACGGGGTGAGTCTGTTCGTCGGCGGGGTGCCCGCCATCCAGAAGGACAGCATCGACGCACTGCTGGACCGGATGCCGCTGATGATCGCGCTGGTCCTGCTCGTGACGACGCTGTTGATGTTCCTGACCTTCGGCTCGCTGATTCTGCCGATCAAGGCGGCGATCATGAGCGCTCTCGGGCTCGGCTCCACCCTGGGCATCCTGACCTGGATCTTCATCGGCGGCCACGGCGCCGGGCTGATGAACTTCACGCCACAGCCGATCCAGGCGACGGTGCTGATCCTGATCATCGCCCTCGTCTACGGCCTGTCCACCGACTACGAGGTCTTCCTGATCTCGCGGATGGTCGAGGCCCGCGCGCGGGGCGCCTCCACCACGGAGGCGGTCCGCATCGGGACCGCGCACACCGGTCGCATCATCACCGCGGCCGCGCTGATCCTGCTCGTGGTCACCGGCGCCTTCGCCTTCTCGGATCTGGTGCTCATGCAGTACATCGCATTCGGCATGGTGGCGGCCCTGCTCATCGACGCCACCGTGATCCGCATGCTGCTCGTGCCGGCGACCATGAAACTGCTCGGCGACGACTGCTGGTGGGCGCCGGGCTGGATGAAGAAGATCCAGCGGAAGATCGGCTTCGGCGAACTGGTCCTCGACGACGAACGGCCCGGCAACCGCCCCATGGTCGATCTGGTGAAGACCACCCCGATCACCGATCCGGTGACCATGCAGATCCCGGTGTTCACCGAATCGCGGTCCGCGCGCTGAGTGCGGAGCCGACGGCAACAATCCGGCGTACATCGCCACGCATGCGGGCGCGAATCCACCGTTCGCGCCCGGATGTGTGCATTACTGGACGGCGTGCGTACCGACCGGATTCGTTCGACCCGAGGATGTGATGCGGTTATGTCCCCCCATCTGCGTATTCGAACCATCGTGGTCGCCGGTTCCGCCGCGCTGCTGCTGGCGCCGGGGTCCGGCCCGCTGACCGTCACCGCGGCCTCCGCCGCGCCCATCGTCGGCATGCCGGCGCAGGCCCCGCAGTATCCGCTCTCCCCGAATCCGGGCACGCCCGGTCAGCCGGGGCAGCCGCCGAAGGAAGACAAGACCGTCGAGAAGGCGGAATCGCTCGGCAGCGGCATCATGACCAAGGCCATCGACACCACCGCCGGCCTGCTCAAGTGCGGGCTGGGTTTCGCACTGCCGTCGATGAAATGCAATATCTGATCGGTCGAACCGCGGGCCGGGCCTAGATCAAACTGATCTGCCCGGCCTGTTCGTCCGCCGCGCCCAGGAGCTCGGGCCCGTTGTTCTTGACGCTGTTCACCAGCGACGGCACCTCGCGCATGACGATATCCGCGATATCGGCGGGCGTGGGCGTCTCCAATAGCTCGGCGGGCGCCGGATGATCGGGATCCAGCCAGGCCTCCCAGTGCGCCCGCGGCATGGGCAGCGGCATGCGGTCGTGGATCTTGGTGAGCTCGCCGACGGCATCGGTGGTCAGAATCGTGCAGGAGAGCAAGGGCTTGGCCTCGTCGCCCTGGCCGCGGTCGCGCCACACCGACCACAGGCCGGCCATATAGAGGCGCTCACCGTCGCCCCGGGACATGAAATAGGGCTTCTTGACGGCCTTTCCGAGCGAATCCTGCTCGGTCACCCACTCGTACCAGCCGTCCATGGGCACCAGGCAGCGGCGCTTCTTCACCGCATCGCGGAAGGACGCGGTGGTGGCGGCCTTGTCAGCGCGGGCATTGAACAGCGGTTTGCCCTTGACCGGCACGCCCGGTTCGGACGCCTTGGTCCACGGCGGGATCAGGCCCCACCGCATGGCCCGCAGCCGCAGCGTCGCCGGGTCCTCCGGATGGTCGCGATCATGCCGTTCCACCACCGTGAGCACCTGATTCGTGGGCGCCACGTTGTAGTTGGGGTTGAAGCCCTTGTCGCCGGTCTCGTCGATGGCGTCGAGCTCGGCGGCCAGCGTGGCGGGATTCGTCGTCGTCGCGTATCTGCCGCACATGCCGACCATGCTGCCACCGGCAACCGACAGTTTCGAGGCGGCGCCGCGCGGAGCGACTGGCAAATGATCTGATGGCGATTGACTTCAGTTGTGACCTGTGAGACGTTCGTCCCATCACACTCTCATTAGGGGACTGCCGCCATCATGTCTGCTTCCGACACCGCCTCGATCGACCACGCCGCCACGCTGACATCCGTCAACCCGGCCACCGGCGAGGCCCTCGCCAGTTACCAGATCGATGACGAGGATGCGGTCCGCGCCGCCGTGGCCAAGGCGCGCACCGCCGCCGCCACCTGGGGCGCGCTGACCTACGCCGAGCGCAAGAAGCATCTGCTGCGCTGGAGCAGCAAACTGGTCGCCAAGTCGGACGAACTGTGCGAGCTCATTCACGCCGAGAACGGCAAGCCGGTCGACGACGCCTTCCTCGAGCTCATGCTGGCGCTCGAGCACATCAAGTGGGCGGCCTCCAATGCCGAGAAGGTCTTGAAGCCCAAGAAGATCGCTCCGGGCGCGCTGATGGCCAACTTCTCCGCGCATCTCGAGCAGCGGCCGCTGGGCGTCATCGGCATCATCGGGCCGTGGAACTACCCGGTCTACACGCCGAACGGCTCCATTGCCTACGCCCTCGCCGCCGGCAATGCCGTGGTGTTCAAGCCGAGTGAATTCTCCACGGGCATCGGCAATTTCGTGGCCAAGTGCTTCGCCGAGGCGAATCCGGAACTGCCGGACGGCGTCTTCATCACCGTCAACGGCTTCGGCGCCACGGGCGCGGCGCTGGTCCGCGCGGGCGTGGACAAGGTGGCGTTCACCGGCTCGGCCGCGACGGGCAAGAAGATCATGGCCTCGGCCGCCGACACGCTCACCCCGGTGCTGCTGGAATGCGGCGGCAAGGACGCGGTGATCGTGGCCGCCGACGCCGATATCAAGGCCGCCGCCGATGCCGTGGCCTGGGGCGCGACCGCCAACAGCGGCCAGACCTGCGCCGGCGTCGAGCGGGTGTACGTCGACAAATCGGTGGCCGATCAGTTCATCGCCGAGGTCAAGCGCATCCTGACCGATGTCAAGCCGGGTTCCGAGTCCGGCGCCTCCTACGGCCCGATGACCATGCCCAGCCAGATCGACATCGTGCGCCGCCACATCGAGGACGCGCTCAAGAACGGCGGCAAGGCCGTGCTGGGCGGGCCGGAATCGATCAAGGGCCCGTTCATCGAGCCGGTGATCATTGTCGACGCCGACGAATCCTCCGCCGCGGTGTGCGAGGAGACCTTCGGCCCGACCGTCACCATCCGCACCGTCAATGGCGTCGACGAGGCCGTGGAGCTGGCCAACAACAGCACCTTCGGGCTGGGCTCGGCGGTCTACTCGCGCAAGCAGGGCCTGGAGATCGCCCGCCGCCTGAAGGTCGGCGCCACCTCGGTCAACTCGGTGCTGGGCTTCGCCGCCATCTCCGGGCTGCCCTTCGGCGGCAGCGGGGATTCGGGCATCGGCCGCATCCACGGCGCGCCCGGCCTGCTGGAGTTCACCCGGCCGCATTCCATTGCGGTGCAGAAGTTCACGATTCCGGGCATGGCCCTGCTGTCGTACTCGCGCACCGACCGCACCATGAAGCTGCTGCGCAAGATCGTGCCGCTGATTCACGGGCGCGCCAAGTAGTCGATGCCAGAATTGCCCGGAAAGGGGGCGTGCACCCCCGCCGGGCATCGATCGTTTGGGAAGATGGGGCGGTGACTTTCTGGCCCGCGCCCCATGTCGAACTTCCCGTGCACGCCACCGTGACCCTGCCCGGGTCCAAATCGATCACCAACCGGGCGCTGATCCTGGCCGCCCTGGCCGATCGGCCGTCGACCCTCACCGGAGCGCTTCGCAGTCGCGACACCAACCTCATGATCGAGGCGCTCCGGGCCATGGGCGCCACCATCGAAGGGGACGGCGACACCCTCACCGTCACGCCCCCGAAGGAATTCGGCAGCGCGGTCATCGATTGCGGGCTCGCCGGAACGGTCATGCGGTTCGTGCCGCCGGTGGCCGCGCTGGCCACCGGTGATGTGGCCTTCGACGGCGACGAGCAGGCGCGGGTGCGGCCGCTGGGCACCATCCTGGAGGCGCTGCGCGGGCTGGGCGCCGACATCGACGGCGACGCACTGCCTTTCGTGGTGCACGGCACCGGATCGCTGCGCGGCGGGCCGATCACCATCGACGCCTCCGGATCCTCGCAGTTCGTCTCCGGGCTGCTGCTCTCGGCGGCGCGGTTCGAGCACGGCATCACCGTGAACCACAGCGGTGCGGCGCTGCCGTCCATGCCGCATATCGAGATGACCGTGCAGATGCTGCGCGAGGCCGATGTGCGGGTGGACGCGCCGACCGATCCGCGCAAGGCGCAGACCTGGACGGTGTCGCCCGGCCCGATCCGCGCGGTGGACTGGGAGGTCGAGCCGGATCTGTCCAATGCCACCCCGTTCCTGGCGGCGGCCGCCGTCACCGGCGGCGAGGTGAGCATTCCGCACTGGCCGCGGTACACCACCCAGCCCGGTGACGTGATCCGCGAAATCCTGGTGCGGATGGGCGCGGAGGCGCGCATCTTCGACGGCGTGCTCACCGTGCGCGGGCCGGAGCGGCTGGCCGGTATCGATATCGATCTGCACGATGTCGGCGAACTGACCCCGACCGTGGCGGCGCTGGCGGCGCTGGCGGATTCGCCGTCCCGGCTGCGCGGCATCGCGCACCTGCGCGGACACGAGACCGACCGGCTCGCAGCGCTTTCCACCGAGATCAACCGGCTCGGCGGCAAGGTCACCGAGACCGAGGACGGGCTCTACATCGTGCCCGCGCCGCTGCACGGCGGGCAGTGGCATTCCTACGCCGACCATCGCATGGCGACGGCGGGCGCGATCATCGGCCTGACGGTGCCGGGTGTCGAGATCGAGGACATCGGCACCACCGCCAAGACCCTGCCCAATTTCGTCGAACTCTGGCAGAGCATGCTCTCCCGGTCCGGAGCAGACCACTGAGGCGGCGCGAGTACGACGAGACCGATGTCCGGGTCCGCCCGGGCAAGGGCACGCGCCCGCGCACCAAGACCCGCCCCCGGCATCTGGATGCCGAAGCGGCCATGGTGGTTTCGGTCGACCGCGGCCGCTGGGGCTGTGTCCTCGACGGCGATCCGGACCGGCACATCGTCGCCATGCGCGCGCGGGAACTGGGCCGCACCCCCATCGTCGTCGGCGATCAGGTGGACGTGGTCGGCGACCTGTCCGGCAAACCCGACACCCTGGCCCGCATCGTGCGGGTGACCGATCGCCGAACGGTGCTGCGCCGCACCGCCGATGACACCGACCCGTTCGAACGGGTGGTCGTCGCCAACGCCGAGCAGCTGTTCATCGTGGTGGCCCTCGCCGATCCCCCGCCCCGCACCGGTTTTGTCGAGCGCGCCATGGTCGCCGCGTATGTCGGTGGCCTGCAACCGATTCTGTGCCTGACCAAGCACGATCTCGCCGCCGACTCCGAATTCGCCTCGGCCTTCGAGGATTTGGACCTGACCATCGTCTACGGCGGCATCGAGGACCCTCTGGAGCCGGTCCTCGACCTCCTCGGCGACCGCCTCACCGCCTTCATCGGCCATTCCGGCGTCGGCAAGTCCACCCTGGTGAATCGCCTTGTCCCCGACGCGGATCGCGCCGTGGGCGAGGTCTCGGGCGTCGGCAAGGGCCGCCACACCTCCACCCAATCGGTCGCCCTCCCCCTGCCCGACGGCGGCTGGGTCATCGACACCCCGGGCGTGCGCTCCTTCGGCCTGGCGCACATCACCCCCGACGATGTCATCAGCGCCTTCTCCGACCTGGCCGAAGCCATCGAGGACTGTCCCCGCGGCTGCACCCACCTGGGCCCGCCCACCGACCCGGAATGCGCCCTGGACAACCTCCCCGGCAAGGAACGCCGTGTGGCCGCCATCCGCCTGCTGCTCACGGCTCTCAACTCCAACGACCCCTGGTTCCGCACCCAGACCGCCCCCTGACGACCGATACGACGGCGGATTCGGCGACCGATTGCGCGGCCGATGCCCCGCGCGCCCGGCGCCGCTACCGTGCGAGCCGTTGTCGATGGAGGGGTCAGGATCTTTTGCTAGCTCGTAGAACCGTTGCCGCACTGGGTATATCGGCGGCGCTCGGGGTCGCGGCCGCTCCGGCCGTCGCTGTTGCGGATCCGGTGGGCCGGTGGCTGTGCGAGGTGGGGTCGTCGGCGTGTGCGGTGAGCCCGCTGCGGCCGCCGCCGGCGACGGCGCCCGGAAATCCGCCGTACGATCCGCCCGCTGAAATTCGATGAATATCGAATGCCATGACTGGTTATAACCATTCATGGCATTCGGCGTTTTACCAGGCGATCGTCAAATTGGACGGATGATCCGCATACCGTTCTCGAAATCGATGGCGGCGAGTTCGGCGCGGCCGCTCAGGCCGAGTTTGCCGAAAATGCGGGAGAGATGATGGCCGACGGTACGGGGGCTGAGCAGCAGTTCCGCGCCGATCGCGCGATTGGTCATGCCCTGCGCGGCCAGCAGGGCCACGCGTAATTCCTGAGTGGTCAGCAGCGAGCCGTTCTCGGCCACGGCGGGGCGCTTGCCGGTCAGATCCAGTTCCAGGCGGGCGCGAGTGGCCCACTGGTCGGCGCCGGCGCGCTCGAAGGCTTCCAGGGCGGCGCGCAGCTGTTCGGCCGCATTGCCGCGACGGCGGTTGCGGCGCAGCCATTTGCCGTAGTGCAACTGGATGCGGGCGTGGCGGACCGGACCGTGGCGGACATCACCGACGGCGAGGGCGCGGCGAAAGTAGTGATCGGTGCGATCGTCGGCGCCGAGCAGGGCGCGGCAGGCGTAAGCGTCCGCGATCGCCCAGGTGGCCCGGGAATGCACCGCCCAGTCGCGAATGAGCTCGTAGTATTCGGCCGCCTCGTCGAATCGGCCGACCCGGCAGGCGGCGTCGACCATGTCCAGCGCGGCGAGCCGGGCATAGGTGGGGTGGCGGGCCTCGTGGCCGGGCTGCATCAGCGCGCGCAGCCGCAGATGCGCGGTCTCCGCATTGCCGGTGCCCAGGGCCAGAAAGCCGAGCTGCCAATAGGACTGGGCGATCAGCACATTCGCGCCGCTGGGCCGGGCCAGCGCGAGCGCGCGGTCCACGCTCTCGGCGACGGTGTCGGCATCACCGCGCAGCGCGGCCAGCCGGGCCCGCAGATTCCAGCACTGGGCCAGCATGTTCCGCACGCCCCCGGAGCGGGCCAGCTCGAACGCCTCGGCCAGGGTTTCCTCGCCGGCCGCCCAGCGGCCGTTCGCGAATTGCAGGGTGGCCAATTGCGGTAGCAGGCAGACCGCGCCCGGCGAGGTCTCGGCGGTGTGCCAGCGCGCGGCCTGGGTGTAGGGCTCCAGCGCCCGATCCGCCATGCCCCACATCAGCACCAGCGCGGCGGGCGGGAGCAACCGCTGGGCGGTGCGCGGATCGGGCGCGGAATGGAAGGCCTCGAAATCGGGGCGGTCGATATCGTCGTGACCGGCCGCCCAGCGGGCGCGGCGGGCCAGGGTGCGCAGGCTCGCCGCGCTGACCGGATCGACGATCTCGGCGTCGCGCAACAGGATCCGGCTCGCGCGCTCGGGTTCACCGGTCACCAGTTCCAGGCGGCCGGCCAGACCGCCGCTGGCGACGGCCAGCCGGTCGGCGGGCACGCGTTCGGCGGCGCGGTCCAGCAGCCGGCAGGCCGACTCGATATCGCCGCCCTCCCAGGCCTGCCGGGCGGCCGCGGCCAGGCGGAGCCCGGCGGTGGCGGGGTCCGGGGTGATGGCGGCGGCCCGGCGCAGCATGGCCGCGGCGGTCGCCGGATCGGTCTCGGCGCGTTCCGCGCCCGCCGCCAGCGCGGCCGCCAGTTCCGCGTCGGGACGATCGGCCGCGATCGCGCGATGCCAGCTGGCGCGGTCGGCGTCCGCCGGGCCGGTGAGCGCCGCGGCCACGGCGAGGTGCACCCGCCGCCGCTGCGCCGGGGTCGCGGCATCGTAGGCGGCCGTGCACAGCAGGCGGTGCCGCATCTCGACCCGGCCGTCGCCGATCTCCAGCCAGCCCGCCGATTCCGCCTGCTCCCAGGCGGATTCGGGGATATCGAGGGCGGTGGCGGCGGTCGCGACGATGCCGATCACCCCGCGCGCCTCGGCGGCCACCACGAGCAGCAGCGTGCGCACCGGATCCGGCAGCTCGGCGATCCGGTCTCGGAAGGCGGCGCGCAGCCGCGGTCCCAGCGGAACGGGCCCGCGGGCGATGCCCGCGAATTCCTCGGCCTCGATCGGGAGTTCGCGCAGCGCCAGCGGATTGCCGGTCGCCGCCTGCAGCGCGCGGGCGGCGCGCTGGCTCGCGATACCCGGGCGCCCCTCCTCCAGCAACAATCGCGCATCCGCGTCGGACAGCCCGGTGAGCGGCCTTGCGCAAAGTTGGCTCCACACCGTCGCCGCCGGATCGTCCCGCAGCGCGCACAGCAGGACCACGGGCGCGACCACGAGCCTGCGGGCCGCGAAGACCAGGGCGCGGGCGGTGGCATCGTCCACCAGCTGCGCATCGTCGACGATCAGCAGCACCGGGCCTTCGGCGGCCAGGGCGGACAGCAGGGCGACCAGCGCCGCCCCGACCAGGAAGTCATCGGCGGGACCGGATTCCGCGCCGAGCGCGGTGCCCAGGGCGGCGGCCTGCGGCGCGGGCAGCGCGCTCACCCGCCCGGCGACCGGCAGCAGGAGTTCGTGCAGCGCCGCGAAAGGCAGTTCCGACTCCGGATGGGAGCCGCGGCAGCGCAGTATCCGGAATTCGCCGGCGCGGTCGGCGGCGGCATTGAGCAGCGCGGACTTGCCGATACCCGGATCACCCCACAAGACGACAGCCGATCCACTACCGGATCGGGCCGCGACGAGCATTCGATCCAGCTCGTCCTGTTCTTGTCCCCGCCCATAGAGCACTTGTTTCTCGCGCACGACGCAAGTTACCCCGTTTGTCAACCTGTAATCAATTTCAAGTCCACATCATGGGCAATTAAATGTGCAAAGTCGCGCACATAAGTGCGCGCCGCGCCGGATCGGCCGATGCCGCGGCCGATAAGCCGCACAATGCCTGCCGGAGAGTGATCTACATCGCTCTGAGCAGCGGGTAAACCTACCGACGGATTCAGTGACCGATACAGCGGCCGATCCCCTTCGGCACCATGGACCGTAACGTCCGTCCAGCGGCCGACCGGCCGTTCACACACGAGCTTTCCGGAGGGGGATGCCGGCGGCGCGCACCGCGGGGATTGCGCATCGAGGCACAAATCGTCAATCGAAGTGACCCAATTCGTACCACCGCTCGATGCTTATCGGCATCGGGTCGAATTCGCATGCGCGAAACAATTCCGCATTCCGATCAGTGGGCATTCCATTTCGATTCACATTGCATTCCGAATAGTGCGTGATACGCATTCGCAAGTCAGCGTAATTCGGCGTCGATTTGTTTGATTCGCGCAGCGGCAATGCACACGATCGCGCCGACGCGGCGGGGAGACACCCTGCCGCCCGATCCCGCCCCCGGCGAAGTAGATTAGCCAAAAGATTGCCAGCCTGGCTCGGTCCGGAATCGAGGAGCAGCGAGGGATCGCATGAGCAATGGTGACGACGACGTCGAGGGCACCCCGCTATCGGAGGACGAACCGGAGCAAACGCCACCGGAGTCCCCCGAGGACGAGTCACCCGAGGACGCGGACGGCGACCTCCCGCCCGGGGCGGCCGACCCGGATGATTGGCAGGACGAGTGGGATCGGGCGCGGTGGGCGCCCTGACCACCGCCCTCGACAGTCGGTGCGCCCGGCGCTCAGTGCCGGCCGCGCAGCCGCAGCGGTGCCGCGGCGATCGCGGCGAGCAGGAACAGCACCACCGACAGCCAGGCGAACCAGTCGCCGAAACGGGCGTACACAGTGCGGGATTCGGTCAGCGGGATATCGGCCAGCGCGGTCGCGGTCGCGGAGATGTCGGCGCGCACCGAGGTCAGGACGTGCCCGCGCGAATCACTGGCGACGAGCTCACCCAACTGCGCCGACCGGGCCACACCCATACCGGATTCCACACCGCGCACGACGGCCATGCGGCTGTGCAGCCAGTGATCATCGGTGAAATCGAGGGCCGGGACCAGCAGTAGCGTCGCGCCGCGGCGGTGGTTCTCGCGCACCAGGTTCGGGCGGTCCAGATCGAAACAGACTGCCAGAGCCCACGGTTCACCCGGGACGAGCTGGAATTCCGTTCCGGGGGTGAGCTCGTCCTCCAGGCCGGGAACCAGGTAGTGCTTGGCGTAGACCACGCCGGACGGAAAGTCGATCGCGGCATTGACGCTCGTCCCGCCCCGGGTGAGGACGAGGCCCGCCACCACGTGGACATCGCGCCGGACAGCCACCTCCGAGAGCGGCCCCGACAGCAGCGGCAAGCTGGATTCATCGGCGCGCCACGCCTTTTCGGGAAGCACCACGACACGCGCACCCCGATCGGCCAGCCGCTCGATCTCGGCGACCGCGCGGGCCACCATATCCCGGCCGTCGGCCGAATCCACCGGAGCATAGTCCGGCGGTTGGGAAATCGCCGCCAGCCCGACACGGACGTTCTCCCGATCATAGGGCGCGCTGAGCCGCCAGGTGCCGAACGCGGTCACCGCCACCAGCGCCACCGCCAGTCCGCCGCCCACCCGAATCCGTTGCGCCCGTGTGGTCGCCGGAGCGGTCACCGCCGCGATGGCCGCGGGCACGAGCAGGATCAGGAAGGTCAGCCCCCAGACGCCGGTCACCGCGGCCGTCTGGATCAAGGGCAACACCTCGGCCTGCGTATAGGCGATGCTCCACCAGGCTCCGGTCGAACCCACCAGCGACAGCACGTATTCCAGCGTCACCCAGCCCGCAGGCACCACCAGCGCCGCCAGCACGGGCCGCTCCCACAACAGCAGCACCCGCACCAGCGCCACCAGCGCGCCGAAGACGAGCGCGGAGCCGCCGAGCAGCGCCACGGTGAAGGCCGCCGGTTGTTCGAGCGTCACGGTGAAGTACGACCACATCTGCGCCTGACCACCCAGCCACGCGAGCAGCCCGGCCAGAAAGGCCGTCACCCCGTTCACACGCGGCGCGAGCAACAGCACCGGAAGCGGCGCGAGAAACGCCAACCCCGCCAGCGGATGCAATCCGCTGCCGAAATGCCAGAGCGCCGCAGACGATACGATCGCCGCCGCAACCACCACCACACGCCTCATCACGGGCCCGCCTCTCCCTCAGCGAACCCCTGACCGTCGCCGAGCCGCCCCCGATCATGAGTCCGCACAAGCGATCCGGGGACGCTACCCCAGGGTGATTTCCCCCTACGACCATACGGTGAGCCGACCGTTATGCCCCCTACATCCGTACCGGTAGCGCCCGCTTTCGGAAGTCGCTAGCCTGCCGACGTGGAAGACCATGAGCGCAAGGAGTTCTCCCCACTCCTCGACGCGGCCCTCGGCCCGGGCGCACCGGTGACCCCCGAGGTCCGCATCGGCCGCAACGACCCCGCGAACAACCTCCCCGACTGCGTCCGCTGCGGCAGACCCGCAACCATGTACCTCCGCGCCGTCTGGCTCTCCACCCGCGCCGTCCTCGACGGCGACACCGACGTGGACAGCCACATCCACGTCGATGCCTGCGGCGCCTGCACCGGCAGTGTGGCCGGAATGATCCTGATCAACTGGGACCCCCGCTACTGGGGCGAATCCGTCAACCTCGACTAGCCACCCCGGCCCGCCGGCCCCCCGAGCGCATGAAAAAAGCATTGACCCCCCGGGAAGCCCAGGGGGTCAATGCTTTTCAACAGCTATCAAATCACCGCCGGCGCTTGGACTTCGGCGCCTTGTCCAGCTTGCCCTGGGACCGCGCAGCCTCCCGGCGCTCGCGCCGGGTGCCGGCCCCGCCGGCCTGCTGCCCGTACTCCTCAGCGTCACTGTGTACGGCCGCCCGACCACCCTCGTCCGGCCCCGAGTAGCTCAGCCCGCGCGGTCCGGACTCGTCGATACCCTTGGCGCGCAGGGCCGCCGGAGCGCCGTTCCCGGTCGCAGGCGCGGCTTCCTGGGTCGGCAGCGGCCGGTTGCCGACCGGCGACTGCAGCCCCGCCCCCACATTGACCCCCGCCGGCTGCGGCTGCTGCACCTCGACCTGCAGGTTGAACAGGAACCCGACCGACTCCTCCTTCAACCCGTCGGTCATAGCCGAGAACATGTCGAACCCCTCACGCTGGTATTCCACCAGCGGGTCGCGCTGCGCCATGGCCCGCAGCCCGATGCCCTCCTTGAGGTAGTCCATCTCGTAAAGATGCTCCCGCCACTTGCGGTCCAGCACCGACAGCAGAATCTGGCGTTCCAGATTGCGCATGCTCCCCTCGCCCGCGAGCCCGTCGATCTCGGCTTCCCGGCGCTCATAGGCCGCATGCGCGTCGTCCAGCACAGCCTCCAGCAGCTCCTCGCGGGACAGCTCGCCGAATTCACCGTCGGCGTTCTGCCCGCTGAGCTCCCGGTAGTCCAGCCCGATCGGGTACAGCGTCTTCAACGCCCCCCACAGCTTCTCCAGATCCCAGTCCTCGACGTACCCCTCGGCGGTCGCACCCTGCACGTAGGCGGTGATCACGTCGGTGATCATCTCCTGGACCTGCCCCTCCATGTCCTCGCCATTGAGGATGCGGGCGCGCTCGGCGTAGATGACCGTGCGCTGCTGGTTCATCACCTCGTCGTACTTCAGGACGTTCTTGCGGATCTCGAAGTTCTGCTGCTCGACCTGGGTCTGCGCGGACTTGATGGCGCGCGAGACCATCTTGGCCTCGATCGGCACATCATCGGGCAGGTTCAGCCGAGTCATGATCGACTCCAGCGCCGCGCCGTTGAAGCGCCGCATGAGCTCGTCACCCAGCGACAGGTAGAAGCGGGATTCACCCGGATCGCCCTGGCGGCCGGAGCGGCCGCGCAGCTGGTTGTCGATGCGCCGCGATTCGTGGCGTTCGGTGCCGAGCACGTAGAGGCCGCCGGCCTCGCGCACCTCGTCGGCGTCCGCCTCGGTCTGCTCCTTGACCCGCTCCAGCGCGCCGTGCCAGGCGGCCTCGTACTCCTCGCGGGTCTCCACCGGGTCCAGCCCCTGCTTGCGCAGCAGCAGGTCGGCAATGATGTCCGGGTTGCCGCCGAGCACGATGTCGGTGCCGCGACCGGCCATATTGGTGGCCACGGTGACCGCGCCGGGCCGGCCGGCCTCGGCGACGATCTGGGCTTCCTGCTCGTGGAACTTGGCATTGAGCACCGAGTGCGGGATGCCGCGCTTGGTGAGCAGCTTGGACAGGTATTCCGAGCGCTCCACCGAGGTGGTGCCGACCAGCACCGGCTGACCCTTCTCGTGCCGCTCGGCGATATCGTCGGCGACCGCGGAGTACTTGGCCTCTTCGGTCTTGTAGATGAGGTCCGACTGGTCGGCGCGGATCATCGGCTTATTGGTCGGGATGGGCACCACGCCCAGGCCGTAGGTCTGGTGCAGCTCGGCCGCCTCGGTCTCGGCGGTACCGGTCATACCGGACAGCTTGTCGTAGAGACGGAAGTAGTTCTGCAGCGTGATGGTGGCCAGGGTCTGGTTCTCCGGCTGGATCTCCACGCCCTCTTTGGCCTCGATGGCCTGGTGCATGCCCTCGTTGTAGCGGCGGCCCACCAGAATGCGGCCGGTGAACTCGTCGACGATGATCACTTCGCCGTCGCGGACGATGTAATCCTTGTCGCGGGTGTAGAGCTCCTTGGCCTTGATGGCGTTGTTCAGGTAGCTGACCAGCGGCGAGTTGGCGGCCTCGTAGAGGTTGTCGATGCCGAGCTGATCCTCGACGAATTCGACGCCGGCCTCGTGCACGCCGATGGTGCGCTTCTTGATGTCGACCTCGTAGTGCAGGTCCTTCTTCAGCAGCGGCGCGATGCGCGCGAACTCGGCGTACCACTTCGAGGAGGCATCGGCCGGGCCCGAGATGATGAGCGGGGTGCGCGCCTCGTCGATGAGGATGGAGTCGACCTCGTCGACCACGGCGAAGTTGTGCCCGCGCTGGACCAGATCGTCCAGCGAGTGGGTCATATTGTCGCGCAGGTAGTCGAAGCCGAATTCATTGTTGGTGCCGTAGGTGATGTCGGCGTTGTAGGCCGCGCGGCGCTCGGCCGGGGTCATGCCCGACAGGATGACGCCCACCTCGAGACCGAGGAAGCGGTGCACGCGGCCCATCCACTCGGCATCGCGCTTGGCCAGGTAGTCGTTGACGGTCACGACGTGCACGCCGTCGCCGCTGATGGCGTTCAGGTAGGCGGGCAGCACACAGGTGAGGGTCTTGCCCTCACCGGTCTTCATCTCCGCCACATTGCCGATGTGCAGGGCGGCGCCGCCCATGATCTGCACCTTGTAGTGCTTCTGGTTGAGCACTCGCCAGGACGCTTCCCGCGCGGTCGCGAAGGCCTCCAGCACCAGCTCGTCGAGGGATTCCCCGTCGGCGTAGCGCTGTTTGAACTCATCGGTCTTGGCCTGGAGTTCGGCGTCGGTCAAAGCCGACCACTCGTCCTCCAGGGCGATGACTTCATCCGCCAGGTTCGCAAGCCGCTTGACCGTGCGACCTTCACCAATCCGTAGCAACCTCGAAAGCGTCAGCGCAGGCACGGGTCTTGTCGTTCCTCTGGTCGGTGGTCGTCTGGGCGCCCGCCTCGGCGGGAAAGGCGCACGCGGGCGCGCACGCATTGCCATGGTAATGCGCATGGCTGTGTAGCAGCTGTGTAGGCGTGGGTGAATTGCGTTCAGCCCCGGACAGCCTTCGTGAGCTGCGGCGATTCGCTCATGAATCGCATTGTTGGAGAAGGTGTTTCAGACCCGCCTGGCGTACCATGGACAAGGTCCGGCGTGCGGAGGCTTGCGCCCGCACACCCGGGCCGGGATCGCCGACGATGGCGCGCGGCGGGCAGTGGCGCCCGGACGGTTCCCCCTGGTGATCGGATTGCGATAGCTTGCTCACAATCGGCGCGCGACGCCGGCCGCCGACGCCTCGGCAGGGGAAAAGCATGCGGGCGCAGGCAGGACAAGGGAGTACGGGGCAGCGTGATCACCAGACTGACGCCGCAGGACGCGTCGTTCTACCGGCTCGAGTCGAGCAGCAACCCGATGCACATCGGATCCCTGGCGATCCTGCGCAATCCCGCGCCGACCGGGAATTCCGGCAAGGCGCCACTGGACTACGACGGCCTGGTCGACCTGGTCGAATCGCGGCTGCCGCTGGTGCCGCTGTACCGGCGCAAGGTGCGCGAGATCCCGTTCGCCCTGGGCCGGCCGGTCTGGGTGGACGACGCCCATTTCGACATCACCTATCACATCCGGCGCTCGGCGCTGCCCGAGCCGGGCACCGATGACCAGCTGCTGGATCTGGTCGCCCGGCTGGCCTCGCGCCCACTCGACCACACCCGGCCGCTGTGGGAGATGTACCTGGTGGAGGGCCTGTCCGAGGGGCGGACGGCCATCTTCACCAAAACGCATTCGGCGCTGGTGGACGGCGACAGCGCGCTGGAGATCGGGCATGTGATCCTGGACACCTCGGCCGCGCCGCGCGAGGTCGCCCATGCCGCCTGGGGCCCGAAACGCGAACCCGCCGATCTGGAACTGCTGGTCGGCGCGGTGCTGCACCTGGCCACCCAGCCGCGCGAGGCCCTGGAGGTGGCGCGCCACCACAGCGCCGAGGCGTTCGCGCTGTTCGACGCCACCGGCAAGGCCGTGCAGAAGATGGTGTCCATGCTGCGCACCGCCGCCATCGGCGCGCCCGACAGCCCCCTGAACACCCGGACCTCCCGCAATCGCCGGGTCGAGGTGGTGCGCACCGATCTCGAGGACTACCGCAAGATCCGCAAGCGATTCGACTGCTCCATCAACGACGTCATCCTGGCCGTGGTCACCGGTGCGCTGCGCAATTGGCTGCTCTCCCGCGGCCAGGTGCTGACCGAGGCCGACACGCTGCGCGCGGTGGTCCCCATGTCGGTCTACGCCGACAGCGCGGAGCTGAAACCGGCCGGGGAGGTGACCTCGCTGCTGGTGGATCTGCCCGTCGGCGAACCGAATCCGGTGATCCGGCTGGCGCACATCAAGCACGCCACCGAGGTACACGTCCAGCATCAGCGCGGTGTGCGCGCGCGGACCCTGGTGCACATGGCCGGATTCGCTCCGGCGAGCCTGCACGCCATGAGCGTGCGATCGGCGAGTACTTTTGCTGAGCACACGTTCAATCTGGTGATCACCAATGCGCCGGGTCCGCAGCAGCCGATGTACATCGGCGGCGCGCGGATGCTGGAGATGTACCCGGTATCGCCGTTGCTGCGCTTTCAGGCTCTGAGTATCGGGCTCACGTCCTATGACGGACGGGTGTTCTACGGGCTCACCGCCGATCGCGACGCCATGGCCGATATCGCGGTGCTGACCGCTTCGGTGCACGAGTCGATGGAGGAGATGCTCGGTGCCTGCGTCCAGTGAGTCCGGCGTCACGAAGAAGCTGCGTGTCTACGTCCCGGCGACGGTGCCGATGCTGCGGGACCTGGTCGCGGACCGGGAGATCCGGGCGATGAACGACACCGCGTTCGCCGTCACCCCCGCGCTGCGGGAGGCCTATGCCTCCGGTGATGACGAGGAGCTCGCCGAGGTGGCCATGGCGGAAGCCGCGCGGGCCTCGCTGCGGCTGCTGGCCGATGAGCAGGCCGCGGAGGAGAATGCCGCGGAGTCCGGGTCCGACGACGACGGCGAGACGCCGGTGCGGCGGCCGATCTTCCGGCGGGCGGTCATCGCGGCCGATGTGGATGGGGCGACGCTGCGGCCGGATCTCGACGACGCGGTGGTGCGGTTGTCGGCTCCGATCGCCTACGACCGGATCGCCTCGGTGCACGTCGACCTGGCCGAGGCCGAGCCGGAGGTGGCCAAGGCCGTGGATGTGATCGATGCCGCCGATCTGGGTGACTCCGATGCCGAATTCGTGCTCGGGGATGCCGAGGATCACCAGCTCGCCTGGTATGCGGCGCAGGAACTGCCGTTCCTGCTCGACCTGCTGTAAGCAGTAAGGGAGATGGGGGCTAAGCCCCCAAACCCCCTTAGAGAGGGAGAGGGGCTAAGTCCCCAAACCCCCTTAGGGAGGGGAGAGGGCTGTGCCCCAATCCCCTAACCCCAGACCCTTACTACGGCGCCGTAACCTACGATGCCGTAACCTTGCGGGGACGACCTCGCCGCAATCGACAGGAAAGCTCCGCAATCATGGGTTTGAAAGCTGGTGGATTCTCGGTGCGCGGCCTCAAGGAATGGCTGGAGGCCCCGGTCACCGAGAGCGCCATCGCAGGCCGCACGAAGCTCAACGCACTGCGCGGGGCCGCGGCTCGGATCACCACTCCCCTGCTGCCGGATGACTATCTGCACCTGGTGAATCCGCTGTGGTCGGCGCGCGAGCTGCGCGGGCGGATCGTGGAGGTGCGCAAGGAGACGGCGGATTCGGTCACGCTGGTGATCAAGCCGGGGTGGGGTTTCGACTTCAAGTTCGCCCCGGGGCAGTACATCGGTATCGGCGTGCTCGTGGACGGGCGCTGGCACTGGCGGTCGTATTCGCTGACCTGCCCGCCGGATTGGACCGATCCCGAGCATCGCAGCAAGCGGCTCATCTCGATCGCCGTGAAGGCCATGCCGGAGGGTTTCCTGTCCAGCCATCTGGTCAACGGCGTGCCGGTGGGCAGCGTGGTGCGCCTGGCCGCGCCGCAGGGCGGGTTCGTGCTGCCGGAGCCGCCGCCGGCGCGGGTGCTGTTCCTGACGGCCGGTTCGGGCATCACGCCCGTCATGGCCATGCTGCGCACCATGGATCGGCGCGGCGTGGTTCCGGATGTGCGGCACATTCACTCCGCGCGCACCCCGGACGATGTCATGTTCGGCGACGAGCTGCGCGAATTGCACGACAAGCACCCGAGTTTCACCGCGGACCTGCACCTCACCGGTGAGCACGGCAAGTTCGCGCTGGCCGATCTGGATGAGCGGGTGCCGGATTGGCGCGAGCGCGAGACCTGGGCGTGCGGTCCGGCCGCCATGCTGGACGAGATCGAGAAGCATTGGGCGGCGGCCGGAATCGCGGACAAGCTGCATGTGGAGCGGTTCGAGATCGAGCGCAATGCCTCCGCCGAGGGCGGCACCGTCACCTTCGGCCGTACCGGCCGCAGCGTGGAGGTGGACGGCGCCACCACGCTGCTGCAGGCGGGTGAGAGCGCGGGCGTGCAGATGCCGTTCGGCTGCCGCATGGGCATCTGCCAGACCTGCGTGCTCACCGTCACCGACGGTCACGTCCGCGATCTGCGCAACGGCAATGAGCATCGCGCCGGTGACAAAGTGCAGACCTGCATCTCGGCGGCCGCCGGCGACTGCACCCTCGACGTGTGACGCGCGGACCGTGTGCGGCCCTCGCGCCGCCGAACGGCTACCCTCGATAGCAATCGAGCCTGAAGCGGTCGCCATTCGGAACCGCGCATCCGCCGTTCGGCGCGAGGCAGATCAACCACGGAAGGATCGCCGGTGGCCATCACCGACATCAAGGCTTTCGCTCATTTGACGGCGGCCGATATCGAGACCCTCGGTCAGGAGCTCGACACCATTCGCCGTGATGTGGAGTCGTCGCTCGGCGAACGCGACGCCAAGTACATCCGCCGCACCATCGCCGCCCAGCGCATTCTCGAGGCGGCCGGCCGCGCCACCCTGTTCGGTTCCAGGAACCGCTGGGCCTGGCTGGCCGGCACCGCCCTGCTCTCGGTCGCCAAGATCATCGAGAACATGGAACTCGGGCACAACATCAGCCACGGGCAATGGGATTGGATGAACGACCCGGAGATCCACTCCACCAGCTGGGAGTGGGATATGACGGGGACGTCGGCGCAGTGGAAGGCCGCACACAACTACTCGCACCACACCTACACCAATATCCTCGACATGGACGAGGATCTGGGCTTCGGCATCCTGCGCATGACGCGCGACGAGGAATGGAAGCCGATCAACCTGGCCCAGCCGGTGGCGAATCTGATCCTGGCGGCGACCTTCGAGTGGGGCATCGCGCTGCACGATCTGTCGGCGATGAAGGATCAGATGGGGATCCCGCGCAACCAGATCCTCTCCGAGCCCAACAAGGACTTCTGGAAGAAGGCCGGTCGCCAGGTCGCCAAGGATTTCGTGATCTTCCCGGCGCTCACCGGACCGGCGTGGAAGTCGACGCTGAAGGCGAATGCCACCGCGAACCTGATCCGCAATATGTGGGCCTACGCGGTCATCTTCTGCGGCCACTTCCCGGACGGCGCGGAGAAGTTCACCGTCGAGCAGTTCGAGAACGAGACGCACGGCGAGTGGTATCTGCGGCAGATGCTGGGCAGCGCCAATTTCAAGGCGGGCCCGGTCATGGGGTTCATGAGCGGCAACCTCAGCTACCAGATCGAGCACCACCTGTTCCCGGATATTCCGAGCAATCGGTACCCCGAGGTGTCGGTGAAGGTGCGCGAACTGTGCGACAAGTACGACCTGCCCTACACCACCGGCTCGCTGGGCAAGCAGTACCTGCTGGCGTTCCGCACGATTCACAAGCTGGCGCTGCCGGACAAGTTCCTCAAGCGCACCTCCGACGATGCCCCGGAGACCTCCTCGGAGCGCAAGTTCGCCGGTATCACGCTGCCGACCATGCCCTCGCTGGCCAATGGCAGCGAGTGGATCGCCGAGCACGGCAGCGAGTGGCTGGCGGAGCATCACTGGACCGGGGTGGACCCGGTGACGGGCAAGCGGCGCGGGCTGCGCTCGGCGCTGCAGGAGGCCAAGGTGGCGCTCAAGGAGAAGGCGCAGCACGAGAAGGAAGTGTTGCGCGAGGCCAGGGCGGCGCTGCAGGAAAAGGCAAGGCAGGAAAAGGCTTTGCTGCAGGAGAAGGCCGGACGCGAGCGGTCGTTCCCGCGCTTCTTGCGGCGCAAGCGCTAACAGATTCCGATATCGAACGCAATGCGGTGTTCGACACGTTAGGGATTCATTCGTAGGTAACCTACGGAACCGTAACCTACGGTAGTGTAACCAGCATGGCGATCTCGGATGTCAAGGAATACGCGCACCTCACCCCGGAGGATGTCGAGGCCATCGGTGCAGAGCTCGACGCCATCCGCCGCGAAATCGAATCCTCCCGGGGCGAGGCCGACGCCCGCTACATCCGACGCGTGATCCGCCTACAGCGCGCGCTCGAGATCAGCGGGCGCGGCGTGCTCTTCTTCAGCCTGTTCCCGCCCGCCTGGCTCGCGGGCGTCGCCCTGCTCGGCACGGCCAAGATCATCGAGAACATGGAGATCGGCCACAATGTCATGCACGGCCAGTGGGACTGGATGAACGATCCGGAGATCCACTCCACCTCCTGGGAATGGGACAACGCCGGCCCGGCCGAGCACTGGAAGATCACCCACAACTTCCTGCACCACAAGTACACCAATGTCCTGGGCATGGACGACGACATCGGCTACGGCCTGCTGCGCGTCACCCGCGATCAGCGGTGGACGCCGTTCTACCTGGGCCAGCCGGTGTACAACCTGCTGCTGCAGATGTTCTTCGAATACGGCGTCGCCATCCAGCATCTGGAGCTCGGCAAGGTCGCGAAGAAGAAGTGGGCCAAGGACAGCCCCGAGTGGAAGCAGTTCGACGCCGACCGCAAGCTGGTGCTGAAGAAGATCGGCAAGCAGGTCGGCAAGGACTACCTGCTCTTCCCGCTGCTCACCGGTCCCGCCTTCTTCGGCACGCTGACCGCCAACCTGGCCGCCAATGTGGTGCGCAATGTGTGGACCAATGCGGTCATCTTCTGCGGCCACTTCCCCGACGGCGCCGAGAAGTTCACCCGCAGCGATGTGGACAGCGAGACCCAGGGCGAGTGGTATCTGCGCCAGATGCTGGGCAGCGCCAATATCTCCGGCGGCAAGCTCATGCACTTCATGACCGGCAATCTGAGCCATCAGATCGAGCACCACCTGTTCCCGGATCTGCCGTCCAATCGGCTCGCCGATATCGCGGTGCGGGTGCGGGCCATGTGCGACAAGTACGACCTGCCGTACACCACCGGATCGCTGCCGGTGCAGTACGCGAAGGCGTGGCGCACCATCATGAAGCTGTCGCTGCCCAACAAGTACCTGCGCCGCAGCACCCACGACGCCCCGGAAACCAAGTCGGAGAAGGTCTTCGGCGGCGCGACCGTCATCGATCCGGCGACCGGCAAGCGCCGCGGCCTGCGCACCGCGCTGGCCCAGGGCCGCAAGAAGCTCACCCGCCGCCGCGAACCGGCGCTCGTCGGCTGACACCGCTCCGAAACGCCCCCGCCGGTCCTTCGGCGGGGGCGTTGTCGCGACCTGGTTGACTGATCCCCGTGTGTTCCGAAGGCCCGATCTCCCCAGCTGAATGTCCGAGCGTCTACGACGCCATCCGCCTGCGTCGCGACGTGCGGGCCGAGTTCACCGGGGAGCTCGTCCCCGACGACACCCTCCTGCGGATTCTCGACGCGGCGCATCGCGCGCCCAGCGTGGGGAATTCCATGCCCTGGGATTTCGTCGTGGTCCGCGACCGGGCCGTGCTGGAGAAGTTCGCGGGGCATGTCGCGGACAAGCGCCGCGAATTCCACGACTCCCTCCCGGCCGATCGTGCGGCCACCTTCGACCCCATCAAGATCGAGGGCATTACCGAGTCCGGCACCGGCATCGTGGTGACCCACGACCAGGCCCGCGGCGGCGCGCACGTGCTGGGCCGCGCGTCGGTTCCCGAAACCGGCATCTACTCAACGATTCTCGCCATCCAGAATCTGTGGCTGGCCGCCACCGCCGAGGGCATCGGCGTGGGCTGGGTGAGCTTCTACGACACTCCGTTCCTGGCCGAGCTGATCGGCGTGCCCGCGGAGGTGAAGCCGGTGGCCTGGCTCTGCGTCGGCCCGGTGGACGAATTCCAGACCGTTCCGGACCTGGAACGCTTCGGCTGGCGCACACGGCGGCCCCTGGAGGCCGCGATCCACTGGGGGACCTACAGCGCGCGCGACTGAACTCGCGAACTCACCACTGCCGGCCGACGATTCGCACGTCCTCGAGCTTGACCTCCGGATCATTGAATCCGGCCCGCCCGGTGATGCTGATGGTGCCGGTGAAGATATCGCCCTGGGTGATCGGCTCGGCCGTCGGCCGCGCGACCTCCGCCCGCGCGCCGTCGATGGTGTAGAACTCGGACGGCTCATCGGTGACGTACACCAGGGTCCAGGCGGCGGCATCGGAGTAGACCAGCCCGTGCACCCGGAACCGCTCACCGACATGGTCGCGATAGTCCTGTAGCACCAGCTTCATGTCCGGATCGGTCGGCACCGTCGTATCCGCCATGGCCACGGCGCTACCGCCGGCGCCGAGCGCGACCGCCGCCCCCACGGTGGCGATTGCCTTCTTGCCGAACATATCTCGCACCCGTCCTGATCGATTCTCCGTTACCGAAGACTTCCCGAATCACGATCACCGAAACCCCGATCCGCCCGTACGAATCGGAGCTCCGGCGGGTACGCGCGATGATCAGTGCTGCGGTGCGGTGGCGTATCCGACGCCCGCGCCGATGGCCGCGCCCGCGGCCGCACCGGCGGCGGCGCCACCGGCGGCGCCGATGGCGACCGGAATCGCTTCGCCCGCAGCGAATCCGAGAGCAGCGCCGACCGGAGCGCCAAGAGCGGCGCCACCGATGCTCACCGGAATGGAGACGATCGGAGCCCCGGCCTCGACCGGCGGCAGCGGGACCAGCACCGTGGACATTCCGACGGCCGCACCCAGTGCACCACCGGCGGCCGCGCCGATCGGAGCGCCCACGGCGGCGCCGACCACACCGGCGGGCAGCCCGACGACGCCGCCGGCCACACCGCCCGCGACGCCGCCGGTCACCGCGCCGATACCGGCGCCGATCGCGGCGTCCTGGCCCATGGTGTTCAGAGTGTCGACCGGGATACCCGTGGTGGGATCGCGCTGCACCTCGGCGGGGGCGGCGGGCTGTGGGTCGACCGTCGCGGCGGAGGCGGAGCCCGCACCCGCGAGCGTCACGGCAATGGCGACGGGAACGGCGATGACAGCGGAGTAGGCAATCTTTCGAACGGACATGACGAAACGCCAGCTTTCATTTCGACTTCTGAATCCCAATTCCGCTTTCAGACTAGGCTTGACCTGCCCAAACGCTCAAAATGAGCGCACTCAGTAAACCGCGTGATCCACGAGACAATTTCAGTCTTCCGCCAGCACGAATCCGCAGGTAGCAAACCTGTCGCACGACAGGAAGGCAATATCCGTCACATGTGATCGGAGAGTCAGACCCGCTCGAGTATGGCCGGGGCCCCGATGCCGCCGGCCGCGCAGATGCCGAGCAGGGCGGTCGATTTACCGGTGCGCGCCAGCTCGTTGGCCATGGTGGTGACCATGCGCACGCCGGTGGCGCCGAAGAGGTGGCCGAGGGAGACGGAGCCGCCGTGCACATTCAGGATGGCCGGGTCGATCTCGCCGACCGCGGTGTCGCGCTCGAGGCGGGTCTTGGCCCATTCATCGCTGGCCAGGGCCGAGACCACGGACAGGGTCTGCGCGGCGAAGGCCTCGTGGATGTCCACGAAATCGACGTCGGCCAAGGACATTCCGGCCTTTTCGAGGGCGCGGGGCATGGAGATGGCCGGCCGATCAGGACCTGATCGCGGGGTCCACGCTGACGTAGCTCCAGAACCGGAAGGCCGCGAGGGGTTCGAAGCCCAGTTCACGGGCCTTCTCCTCGCTCATGAGCAGCACCGCCGACGCGCCGTCGGTGAGCGGGCTGGCATTGCCCGCGGTGACCTCGCCGTCGAAGCGGCCGGAATCGATGGCGGCGGCCGCGCGATGATGCGACCGCGCGGCGAACCCGGCCTGCGCCGCGCGCGAAATCCCATGGATGCGAGCCATTTTCTCGGCCGACTCCCCCATGACCTCCCCCGTGGTGCGCTCCTCGATCTTGGGCCGCCGCGGCACCAGGTCATAGAACGGGCCCCACCTCCTGCGGTAGGGGCCGTTCGACGTTCATAGTTCCTGGTCTACAGGTCGCGGTACACGTCGCGCCGCCACCCGACTTTCACGACCAGTATCACCAGCACATCGTCTTGCACTTGGTAGACGACTCGGAACCGGCCGACGCGCAACCGGTAGGCGTCCACGCCGACCAGTTTCCGGATGGCGAGCCCTTCGGCGTAGGGATCATTTCCGAGGGCCGTGAGCGCGGTGAGGATTCGCATAGCGTCCTGCTGTTCCAGGGCGCGCAATTCTCGGCGTGCTGATTCATGGAACCGGAACGCGTATTTCACTGACGCGCCTCGAAAATGTCGGCGAGCACTTCGGCCATGCTCACGGTCGGCGTGCCGTCGGCGAGGCGGGCGGCGGCCTCACGCGCCAGTATTTCGTCTTCGGCGTCATCCACCGCTTCGACGACCGACAGCGGCACGAGGGCGGCGGCGGGGGTGCCGTCACGCAGGATGATCACCTGCTCACCAGCCTCGGCGGCGTCGATGTACTTCGCCAGGTTGGTACGGAGTTCGCGGGTGCTGATCTCGGTCATACCGCCAGTGTACACGCGAGTGTGTACACACCTGACGGATGCGTTACACGCTGTAACAGCAAGCGACCGGGGCCCCTGCAGCCCCGGTCGGATATGGGTGCGGTAATCCGTTCCTACGCCAGCCGGATGAGGCCGTAATCGAAGGCGTGGCGGCGGTAGACGACCGACGGTCGGTCGGTCTCCTTGTCCTGGAACAGGAAGAAATCGTGGCCGACGAGCTCCATTTGGTAGAGGGCGTCATCGACCGTCATGGGGATGGCCGGGTGGGTCTTGGTGCGCACCACATGGCCGGGACCGGCGTTCTCGTCGGCTTCCGCGGCGTGGTCGTGGGCATCGGAAGTGCCGTTCGACGAGGCGAAGAGGGCGTCGTCGATGAGACCGGCGGTGGCCTCCGAGACCGAGATCGGCGTCTTGTCCCCGTGATGCACGCGGCGGCGATCCTTCAGGCGGCGCAACCGGCTCTCCAGCTTCTCGACCGCCGACTCGAGGGCGGCGTAGAAGCTGTCCGCGCACGCTTCGGCCCGTACGACGGGCCCCTTGCCGCGGGCGGTGATTTCGATCCGCTGGCAGTTCTTGCGTTGACGACGGTTGCGTTCGTGGGTGAGTTCCACGTCGAAGAGGTAGATCGTCGGGTCGAAGCGTTCCAAGCGGGACAGCTTGTCCGCGACGTGAATTCGGAAGTGATCGGGCACTCCACCCTCACCGAGGGTTCGGCCCTTGACCACGACATCCGCGTTGGTGGCCCGAGCAGCAGTCTGCTCGTCTGACAAGTAAGCGTCGTCCAGCAGCACCGCGGTGTCTGTGTTCTTCGCTGAAGGTCGTGAAGTAGTCGTCACGCGTACCTCCCGGATCTGGCCGCACAATCCGCTCGTGCGGCGGGATTGAAACGTGTGCCGATCGAAATTCGCTCGGCACATGATGTCCGAGGCGCCACCTCCAAACGTTCGAGTTCGGGTGTCTGATCGCCACGCTAATGCGCCAGCGACCTGTCCGCCAGTGTTCACGCAAATTTCGAAGAATCAAGCGTGGCAGGTAACCAGCACGGCACGAACGGGCACCTCGGCACCGGCCAGCGCGCGCACCGACTCGCGCATGGTGGTGCCGGTGGTGAGCACGTCGTCAACCAGCACTACCTCGGCATTTGCCGCAAACCACCCGGTCGGGGGACAGTCGGGGACTACGATGATCCGCCCGCACAGATTGTGCTGGCGGTCACCGGAGTCGAGACCCACCGAATCCCGCACACCGGGCCGCATGCGCAACGTGCCGAACACTCGGCAATCGGGTAGCCAACTCGCCGCGACGGCCGCCGCCCGCACCACCGGATCCCCGCCGCGTCGCCGCGCCGCGGCCCGGCGGCTGGGCGCGGGCACCAATAGCAGCGGCCGGGCGGCGTCCCGCAAATGATCCAGCCCCCTGGCCAGGGCCAGCCCCAGCGGGACCGCCAGATCCCTGCGACGGTGCTCCTTGGCGGCCAGCACGGCCCGGCGCGGCGCGCCCCGATAGCCCGCCAGCGCCCAGCAGGGCACCCCGGGATCGGCCCGCGGGCGAATCCGGATCGGCGGACCGGAGAGCGCGCCGGCGCAGTCCGCGCACCACCCGGTTCCGCTCGCCCCGCAGCCAGCGCAGCTGCGCGGCAGGATCAGATCCAGCAGCTCCCCCATGCCTCCAGTGTGCGCGGCCGGCCGGCGCCCGACCTCCCCTTTCCCGCGAATGGCCCGAATTGCGCGCTCCGCCCGGACAAATCACCCGCCTCACCCACCTTGTCATTCCGGCGTGTTCTTGGCCGGAATCCACGCGCACGGGTGGAGGTCCCGGCCACAAGCACGCCGGGATGACGGCGGTGGACCGCATCAACCCGGCAGGACAGGCACGGCGTTGCCGCCCAGGCCCGGCACCTCGCGCCAATAGCGTTCGCCGTCTTCGGCATTGCTCGCCAGCTCGAGCACGGCGCGGGAGTCGGCGACGTACTGATGCTCCGGGGAGGCGCTGACCAGGCGGACCGGGGGCGTCAGGTTGCGGCTGGTGAGTTCGGACAGTCCGGAACCGTCGACCTGCACGGTGCGCACCGGCACCACATTGCCCTCCCGGGCGATGACGAGGGTGTCGCCGCTGAGCCAGTCCACCGACACCACCGAGGTGCTCAGGCCGGGGGCGATGGGCAGCGGCGCGGTGAGCGCGTACTTGCCGTCGGCCTGCCGCACCACCACGGCCACGTAGATCCGCCCGCCCGCGATGATGGCGGCGCGGGCCCCGGTCCGCGAGATGCGCAATTCGGTGATGGGTGTGCGCGGCGGGTCGGCCCCGGCCACCTGCGAGGTGAACAGCCCGGAGATGTCGACGTCCTCGCGCGACACATTGCCGGTGGCGCGGTCGTTGACCGCCCGGATGACCTTGTCCCCGTCCACCACCGCCCAGACCGAGCTCCCGTCGGCGGTCCAGGACGGGCGGGAGATGCTGCCGCCGGTCGCCACCGGGAATCCGGTGCCGTCGTAGGTCCCGATAATGAGCGTGCGCGCGGGTTCGGGTTCGGGCCGGCCCGAGTCGGCCACGGCGGCGACCAGATTCCCGTCCGGGGTCAGCGCCACCGATTGCAGGGTGCGGGTGGAGCCGAAGAATCCGGGCGCGGGCACGATGCCGGATTCGGCGACCTTGACCAGCGCGCCGTCGCGAATGGCGTGCAGCCCGATCTTGTTGCGGGCCAGCACCTCCGGGCTGAACTGCTCCACATCGGAGCGATTCCATCCGGTGACGGCCTTGCGCTCGTCGAGCGGTTTGCCCTCCGCATTGAGCATGTAGGGCCCGATGATCTCCGCGCCCGACAGGGTCAGCACCACCTGCGCGGCGAGCAGTTCCTTGGCCCTGGGATCCAGGTTCGCCGCCCCGGCGAAGTCGATCTGCACCCCGCCCGCGCCGATGCCGACGCCCGCGGGTTCGCCATTGGCCTTGGTCACCGGACCGCGCAGCGCCACCGGGTCGGACATGGGATTGCGCACCGCCGGGCCCAGCGCGGGCTGCGGCCCCTCGCTGAGCAGGCCGAGCAGCCGCTGGGTCAGCGTGTCCTTGCGTTCGGAGACCCACCGCAGGTCCGGAACCATGGCATTGCCGGCCGCATTGGGGAAGAACAGCGAGAACCGCTTGTACGCCTTGCCGAAGGCGCTCTGCTCCACCACGACCCCGCCGGGTAGTTCGTCGACTCGCCATTCCCCGTCCACCTTGATCATCTCGATCTTGGTTTCGAAGGTGCCCTCGGTGGCGCGATAGGAGCCGTCCGCCTCCAGCTCGCCGATCTTGCGGGCGCGCACCACATAGGTGGCGGTGGCGTCGGTGCGCGACTCGCGCAGCGTATTGGGCGTATCCACGATGGTGGTGCCTGCCGAGTCGTCCCAGCGCACATTGGCCGCCGGCGAGAGATACTGCCGCGCCGCCTGATGCCGGTTGGTGGGATCGGCGGTGGCCTGGAAGAAGTCCTGCAGCAACCGATCCGGCTCCCGCCCGGTAATGGGCGGGGCCGGGTCGGCGGAGGTCGGCTGCCGGTCCAGGGTGCCGAGCGCCTGCGGCGCGGACGAATCCGGCAGGCTGGCACACCCCGTCGGCACCAACAAGCATCCGATTACGACCAGCGCCGTTGCCAGTCGTAAGGACCGCATCCTCATGGCTTTCCGTCCCCTGGGTCGGCGAGCACGCTGTCGTCGGGAGTGTCGCTGTCCGGTGCGGGCCGTTCCCCGTTCGGTCCGGAGGCCGCGGCGTCGGGCTCGGAATCGGGTGCGGCGGTCGTGGATTCGAACTCCACGAAGGTGGCGGTCTCGGCCCCCGCACCGTCGGCGTCGGCGGGCGGGGCCTCGATGGCCGGCTGTTCGGCCACCACCGCACCGCGCACCTTGGGCGGTTCCAGGGGCAGCGGGCTGAGGCCGAGCTTGCGGCCGCGCACCAGCGGCAGGGTCAGCCGGAAGCTGGCGCCGATGCCGATCTCGCCCCAGGCCTCGAGCTTGCCCTCGTGCAGATTGGCGTCCTCGACGCTGATGGACAGGCCCAGGCCGGTGCCGCCGGAGCGGCGCATGCGGGAGGGGTCCGAGCGCCAGAACCGGTTGAAGACCAGCTTCTCCTCGCCGGGCCGCAGGCCCACGCCCTGATCGCGCACCACGATGGCGACCGCATTGGCATCGGCGTCGCCGCGCATGCGCATGAGCACCGGTTTGCCCTCGCTGTGGTCGATGGCATTGGCGAGCAGGTTGCGCAGCACCCGCTCCACGCGCCGCGGATCCACTTCCGCGACAAGGGGTTCCTCGGGCATGTCCACCACGAGCTCGACCCCGGATTCCTTGGCCAGGTGCCGCACCGTGGAGACCGCCGCCCGCGCGCACATGCGCACATCCAGCGATTCCACTTGCAGCTCGGCCACACCCGCGTCGTGCCGGCTGATTTCGAGCAGATCGTTGAGCAGGCCCTCGAACCGGTCGAGCTCGTTGACGAGCAGTTCGGCCGAGCGCGCCAGCGCGGGATCCAGATCGTCGCTGGAGCCGTGGATGAGATCGGCCGCCATGCGCACGGTCGTCAACGGCGTGCGCAGTTCGTGGCTCACATCGGAGGTGAAGCGCCGCTGCAGATTTCCGAACTCTTCGAGCTGGGTGATCTGATTCGACAGGCTCTCGGCCATCTCGTTGAACGACATGGCGAGTCGCGCCATATCGTCCTCGCCGCGCACCAGCATGCGCTCCTTGAGCCGCCCGTCGGCGAACCGGCTGGCGATGCGCGCCGCGGAACGGATGGGCAGCACCACCTGTCGCGTCACCAGCGCGGTGATGGCGGCCAGCAGCACCAGCAGCACGATGCCGCCGATGAGCATGGTGCCGCGCATGAGCCCGAGGCTGCGCTGTTCGGCGGTGAGCGGGAAGACCAGGTAGATCTCCAGCGTGGGGATGTCGGCGGCCGGGCTGCCGATGATCAGCGCGGAGCCGCGGTAGCCATTGGGATCGGAGACCGTGGCGAACTGATAGCTGACCTGCCGCTCCTGCACGAAATGCCGCAGCTCCGGCGGGATTTCCTGGATCGGCCCGGCGGTCAGCTCGGCCTGCGAATCGCCGACCATGGCCAGCGCGGAATCGTAACTGCCTGCGGCGCCGCCGGATTGGGAGCCGCCGCCCCCGGTCAGGGCGCGGCGGGCATCCTCCAGGCGAGCCAGCTGGGTACTCGAATCGTGCACGCCGGTCAGGGTGGCCTGCACGGTATTGCGGGCGCGGGTCATCTCCTCGACGGCCGCATTGATCTTCGCGTCCAGCAGACGGTCGGTGATCTGACCCGTGAGCACGACTCCGAGAATCGTGATCACGATCAGCGACAGCGTCAAAGTGGACACGACGACGCGCAACTGCAGCGAACGTCGCCAGACGTGGCCCAGTTGCTCACCTACATTGCGAAACCAGGCCACCACTACCGCCAGCAACCGCTGAACGCGGTTTCTGGAGCCAGCGATCACGGCGGTCCGGCCTTGTAGCCAACACCTCGCACGGTCAGCACGATCTCCGGGTTCTCGGGATCCTTCTCCACCTTGGCGCGCAAGCGCTGCACGTGCACATTGACCAGGCGGGTGTCGGCGGCGTGCCGGTAACCCCAGACCTGTTCGAGCAGCACCTCACGGGTGAACACCTGACGCGGCTTGCGGGCCAGCGCCACCAGCAGATCGAACTCCAAGGGAGTCAGCGAGATCTGCTGTCCGCCGCGGGTCACCTTGTGCGCCGGCACGTCGATGACGATATCCGCGATGGAGAGCAGTTCCTGCGGCTCCTCCTCGGTGCGGCGCAGGCGGGCCCGCACCCGAGCGACCAGTTCCTTCGGCTTGAACGGCTTGACGATGTAATCGTCGGCGCCGGACTCCAAACCCAGGACGACGTCGACCGTATCGGTCTTCGCCGTCAGCATCACGATGGGCACTCCCGAATCGGCTCGCAACACCCGGCACACGTCGATGCCGTTCATGCCGGGCAGCATGAGATCCAGCAAGACCAGGTCCGGGCGCAGCTCCCGGACCGCAGTCAGCGCCTGCGTGCCGTCGCCGACGACGTGGGGGTCGAAGCCCTCGCCGCGCAAGACGATCGTGAGCATCTCTGCGAGAGCCATATCGTCGTCGACGACCAGAATCTTGGGTTTCATAAGACTATGTTGTCACCTCTCCGGCTCCAATCAGGCCGCCACGCCAACACTCGTGACCTGTCGGCGCACATCCAACCCTATCCAGCAACAATTTCCGCCATCCGAACTGCGAGTGTTGCCGGATCGTCACCGCTCCGATGCACCCACCACGGTCCGTGCCAGCCGGTTTCGGCGAGTTCACGATAGACCTCACCGGTCCGCCGCTGCAGCCCACCGTCTTTCTCGTAGGCATCCAGGGCGCGCGTTTCGTCCGCTTCGCCGCGCAGCCGGGCCCGCTCCTCCGCCACATCAACCGGGACATCCAGGTAAATCTGGACATCCGGGACAGGCAGTCCGAAACGGCCGAACTCCAATTCCGCTACCCAGGCCGCGATTTCACCGGTCGCATGCTGATGCAGCCGGGCCGCGTTGTAGGCGGCGTTCGAGGCCACATAGCGGTCCAGTAGCACGATGTCGTTGTCCGCCAGCAATTTTGACAGCTCATCGCGCGCGTCGGCCCGGTCGAGCGCGAACAGCAGCGCCATGGCATTCACCGAGGCGGCCAGGTCGCCGTGCTGACCGCGCAGCGCCTCGGCGGCGAGGTCGGCGTGCACGGAACGGCCGTAGCGCGGGAAGGCCAGGGTCGCGACACGCAGTCCGCGAGCGCGCAGCACGGTCAGGACGGCCTCGGTCAGCGTGCGTTTACCCGCACCGTCGAGCCCTTCCAGCACCACCAGCGCACCCATGCCCGCGAGACTACCTGACCAGCGCGCTTGGCAAGTTACGCGCCCGATTCGCCCCGCTTGAATTTGCCTTCGGATTGCTATAGTCCCGGCCATGACCTTCTCCCACCGGAGCTCCCAGCACGTCAGAAGGACAATCGCCCTCGCCGGCGTCGCGGTTGCCGCCCTCGGTATGACCGCCTGTGGCAATAGCTCGGACGACAAGTCCTCGACCTCGTCCACCGCCACCGCCTCGGCCGATCCCAACCGCCCGTTCGACTTGCAGGCGCATCGCGGCGGGCGCGGCATGACCATCGAGGAATCGCTGCCCGGCTTCGCCAAGGCCATCGAACTCGGCGTCACCACGCTCGAACTCGACATCGTGCTGACCAAGGACAATGTCCCGATCATCTGGCACGACCCGAAGATCCAGGAGCAGAAGTGCTCCGACACCGCCCCGGCCTTCCCGGACGACCCGCAGTACCCGTATGTCGGCAAGCTCGTGCACGAGCTGACCTACGACCAGATCCACACCCTCGACTGCGGCAAGAAGCTCGACGATTTCCCTGAGGCGCAAGAGCTTCCGGGCAACAAGATCGCCCGGCTGCCGGAGCTGTTCGAACTGGTGAAGACCTATCCCGGCGCCTTCGAGGGCCTGCGCTACAACATCGAGACCAAGCTCGAGGCCGAAAACCCGGACCAGTCGGCCACACCCGAGGAATTCGTCGACGTCATCCTCGGCGCGGTCAGCGAAGCCGGAGCCACCGACAAGGTCGAGATCCAGAGCTTCGACTGGCGCAGCCTGCCCCTGGTGAAGGCCAAGAACCCCGCCATCCCCACCGTCGCGCTCTACGACGACTCCACCTTCAAGCCGAACAGCCCCTGGCTGCAACCGATCCGCTACGAGGATCACCCCGAGGATCCGCTGGGCGCGATCAAGGCTCTGGGCGCGGACATCTCGTCACCCAGCTACGTGAACCCTTGGGACAGCGACGCCAAGGTGGGCGACCCGGGCTTCAAGCTCACCACCACCAGCGAATACGTCGGCAAGGCCCACGAAATGGGCATCAAGGTGATCCCGTGGACGGTCAACAACAAGGAGACCATCGCCCTCGTCCTCGACCAGGGCGTCGACGGCATCATCACCGACTACCCCAACCGGGCGCGAGAGGTCATGGAAGAGAAGGGCTACCCCCTCCCGAAGGCCTACAACAAGTGAGTTGAGCTGCCACACATAAAGTCCGGCCCGTCACCAAGGTGACGGGCCGGACTTTTCATCAGAGGTTCGGGGGCGAAGCCCCCTGAGAGCCCCGGGAGTTGGGTCAGCTCAGTACCGGTAGTGCTCCGGCTTGTACGGGCCCTCGACGTCCACGCCGATGTACTCGGCCTGGTCCTTGGTGAGCTTGGTCAGCTCGCCGCCCAGCGCCTCGACGTGGATGCGAGCGACCTTCTCGTCCAGGTGCTTCGGGAGGCGGTACACCTCGTTGTCGTACTCGTCGGGCTTGGTCCACAGCTCGATCTGGGCGATGACCTGGTTGGAGAAGCTGTTCGACATGACGAACGACGGGTGGCCGGTGGCATTGCCCAGGTTCAGCAGGCGGCCCTCGGACAGCACGATGATGGACTTGCCGGACTTGAACGTCCACAGGTCGACCTGCGGCTTGATATTGAGCCGCTCGGCATCGGAGCGCTCCAGCGCGGCCATGTCGATCTCATTGTCGAAGTGGCCGATATTGCCCAGGATGGCCTGGTCCTTCATCGCCTTCATGTGGTCGAGGGTGATGATGTCCTTGTTGCCGGTCGCGGTGACCACGATGTCGGCGTCGCCGATGGCGGATTCCACGGTGACCACGTCGAAGCCGTCCATGAGCGCCTGCAGCGCATTGATCGGGTCGATCTCGGTGACCTGGATGCGCGCGCCCTGGCCCTTGAGCGATTCCGCGCAGCCCTTGCCGACATCGCCGTAACCGCAGATGAGCACCTTCTTGCCGCCGATGAGGACGTCGGTGCCGCGGTTGATGCCGTCGACCAGGGAGTGGCGGGTGCCGTACTTGTTGTCGAACTTGGACTTGGTGACCGAGTCGTTGACATTGATGGCCGGGAAGGTCAGCTCGCCCGCGGCCGCGAACTGGTAGAGCCGCAGCACGCCGGTGGTGGTCTCCTCGGTGACGCCCTGCACCGATTCGGCGATCTTGCCCCACTTGCCCTTGTCGGCTTCCAGGCTGGCGCGCAGCAGGTTCAGGAACACCTTGTACTCGGCCGAGTGGGTCTCGTCCTCGGGCGGAACGACGCCGGCCTTCTCGAACTGGGCGCCGCGCAGCACCAGCATGGTGGCGTCACCGCCGTCGTCGAGAATCATGTTCGCCGGCTCGCCCGGCCAGGTGAGCATCTGCTCGGCGGCCCACCAGTACTCCTCCAGGGTCTCGCCCTTCCAGGCGAACACCGGGACGCCCTTGGGCTCCTCGACGGTGCCGTGCGGGCCGACCACGATGGCCGCGGCGGCGTGATCCTGGGTGGAGAAGATATTGCAGGAGGCCCAGCGGACCTCGGCGCCGAGCGAGACCAGGGTCTCGATGAGCACGGCGGTCTGCACGGTCATGTGCAGCGACCCGGAGATGCGCGCACCCTTGAGCGGCTGCACCTCGTGGTACTCGCGCCGCAGGGCCATGAGCCCGGGCATCTCGTGCTCGGCAAGGCGAATCTCCTTGCGGCCGAACTCGGCCAGTGACAGGTCCGCCACCTTGTAATCGATCCCGTTGCGGACGTCAGGCGTCATATTGCTGGACACTGCGGTCGTCATCTGCCTCTCCTGGTCGGCTGCTTCCCTTGGAAGGCTAGTCGGTGCCGATCGGAGGCGACACAGCGAAGGGTGCGCGGCGGCGTGGCCGGATCAGGCGGCGGCCATATGCCGGGCCAGGATCCGTTCGCGCTTGCGGGGCTGAATGTTGGCCTGGCGCACATCGCCGCCGTAGTGCGCCAGCAGGCGCGGGTCCATGACGAAGCGCCACAGCGGCGGGATGAGGGCGAGCACGATCATGGTGGCGTAGCCGGCCGGGAGTTGCGGGGCCTCTTCCGAGGTGCGCAGGGTCTGGTACCGGCGTCCCGGATTGGCGTGGTGATCGCTGTGTCGCTGCAGGTGGAACATGAAGATATTGGTGACCAAGCGGTCGCTGTTCCAGCTGTCGCGGGGCGAGCAGCGGGCCCAGTTGCCATTGGGACGGCGGCGGCGCAGCAGGCCGTAATGCTCGACGTAGTTGACGGTTTCGAGGAGGGCGGCGCCGATGGCGGCTTGCAGGAACAGGTACGGGAGGATGGCGGGGCCGTAGGCGAGGACCAGGGAGCCGAACAGGACGAGAGTCATGCTCCATGCCTGCAGGATGTGATTGTGGATACTCCACCAGCGCTTCCCCTTTCGGCGCAGCCGCTCGCCTTCCAGGTGAATGGCGGAGCGGAAGCCGCCGATGACGCTGCGGGGCAGGAACTCCCAGAGGGATTCGCCCATGCGGGCGCTGGCCGGATCCTCGGGGGTGGCGACGCGGGCGTGGTGGCCGCGATTGTGCTCCACGAAGAAGTGGCCGTAGCCCGATTGCGCCAGTGCGATTTTCGACAGCCAGCGTTCCAGGCTCTCGACCCGGTGGCCGAGTTCGTGGGCGGCATTGATGCCGATGCCGCTGACGAAGCCCAGGGTGGCCGCCAGGCCCAGTTTGTCGACGACCGAGAGGTCGTCGCCGGCCCACATCCAGGCCGCGATCCACAGCCCGACCATCTGGATGGGCAGGAACAGGTAAGTGCACCACCGGTAGTACCGGTCGTTGGAGAGCAGTTCGTAGTCCTCGTCGCGAGGGTTGCTGCCGTCGTCGCCGATGACCCAGTCCAGCACCGGAATGACGATCAGCACCAGGATCGGCCCGATCCACCAGAAGACCTCGGAGCCGGTCCGCAGGACCAGCTGCGAGGGCAACAGCGCAGCCCCCGGGGCGATGAGCCCCAACACCCACAGGTGGCGTTTCGGGTCCGGCGAACCCGACCGTTTGCCAACCATTTGCACGTTCGCCCCGCTAATTAGATACCTCAGAACTTCGAAGCTAGATATATACAAACCCTAGGCTTGTTACGACACCGTTCGTCGCTCGAGGGTGGCAACTGTTACATCATCGGTAGGACCTGCTCGGGCAACCGACCATGTGACCCGCGTCACCGCACCTCACGGGCAAACGACTGGTGAATCCAAGCTCAGTGCAACCACATATAGCGAACCTGTGGCCGACCCGTGCGACCGTAGTCGGTCCGGCGATCCACCACGCCGTCTTCGGCGAGACGTTCCAGGTATCGCCACGCGGTAACCCGCGAAACGCCGACGACTCGCCCGACTTCGCCGGCGGACAGCCCTGCGGCGGCCGATCGCACGGCGCGCGAGACCTCCTCCATCGTCTGCGGCGCAATGCCTTTCGGGGTGCTCGCCCGCTGCTCGGGGGTGCGCAACGCGCCGAAGGCGCGGTCGATGTCCTGCTGCGAGACCGCCGCCTCGCCCGCCGGCAGGGCCGCGCGGTATTCGAGATAGCGCTCGAGCTTCTCCCGGAATGCCGAAAACGTGAACGGCTTCAGCAGATACAGCACCACGCCGTGTGCGACGGCGGCGCGCACCATGGCCAGATCGCGCGCGGAGGTCACCGCGATGACATCGGGGCGCGGCCGCAATCCCGCCAGCGCCGCTGCGACCGCAAGACCGCTCATATCCGGTAAACCGATGTCCATCAACACCAGATCGACGGGCTCGCCGGATTCCTGTGACCTTTTCGCCGCCGCGATGGCCTCGCGGCCGGTGTGCACGACGGCCCGCACGTCGAAACCGCTCAGCCGGTTGAGATAGGAGCGATGCGCCTCGGCGATGAGCGGCTCGTCCTCCACGATCAGGACGCGGATCATGCCGGACCCACCCCGCGTCGCGGAAACCGCACCAGCACCGCCGATTCCGGCTCGCGCTGCGCCCGCAGTTCGCCGCCGTGCCGCGCCACCAGCCGCCGCACCAGCGCCAGTCCCAGCCCGTGGTGGTCGGTCTTGGTGGAGTAGCCGCGCTCGGTGGCCTGCTCGAATACTTCCTCGGACATGCCCGGGCCGCTGTCGGCCACCTTCACGTACAGGTCCTGATCCTCCCGTCGCACAGTCACTTCCACCCAGGCATCCTCGTCGTGGCCGACGGCCTCGAGCGCATTGTCGATGAGATTGCCCAGCAGCGTCACCATTTCGTGCGCGGTCAGCGGATCGGTGGAATCCAGCAGGGTGTCGCCGGTGACGGTCAGCTCCACACCGTATTCGGCGGCCTGCTCCACCTTGCCCAGCAGCAGCGCCACCACCGCGGGCTCGGCCACCGCGCCGGTGAGCCGGTCGATGAGGGCCTGGGACAGTTCGAGTTCCGCGGTCGCGAAGTTCACCGCCTCCTTGGCGCGGCCCAGCTCCACCATGGTGACCACGGTGTGCAGGCGATTGGCGGCCTCGTGCGCCTGGGCGCGCAGCGATTCCGCGAAGCCGCGCACCGAATCCAATTCGCCCAGCACATCCCGTAATTCGGTGTGATCGCGCAGGGTGAGCACGGTGCCGATATGGCGGCCGTCGTGCTCGACCAGGTCCTGGTTCACCACCAGGACCCGATCGGAGGTCACGTGCATCTCGTCGCGCACCACCCCGGTTCCCAAGCGCTGCAGGGAAACCGGCAGATCGGCGCGGGTCACCCGGCCGTCGGGCAGTTCGAGCAGCAGCCGGGCCTGATCGTTGACGACCTCGGCCCGCTCGCCGGTCTTGTCGAAGACGATCAATCCCTCGTGCACCGAGTGCAGCACGGCGTCGTGGTGCTCGTACAGGGCTTGCAGTTCCCGCGCTCCCAGCCCGTGCGTCTGCCGGAGCAGCCTGCGGCGCAACAGGAACGAGGCCAGCGTCAGCAGCGCCAGCCCGGCGGCGGCGATGGTCAGGATGCTGGGCAGCTGATCGCGCACCTGATCGCCGATGTGCGCGCGGGTCACCCCCACCGACACCAGCGCGATGATCTCGCCCGCCTCGTCGCGCACGGGCGTGACCGCGCGAATGGAGGGACCCAGTGTCCCGGTGAAGGTTTCGGTGAAGGTCTCCCCCGCCAGCGCGCGATCGATGGTGCCGCTGAACGGATGTCCGATGCGCGAGGGATCGGTGTGGGTGTAGCGGGTCCGGTCCGGCGCCATGACGACGATGAAGTCGACCTCGGCGGCCTTGCGGGTGCGCTCGGTCACCGGCTGCAACTGCCCCGTCGGATCCGGGCCCCGCACCGCCGCGATGGTGAACGGCGATGCGGCCACGGTCACCGCGATATCGGTGACCTGCACCCGGGTGGCGTCGTCCTGCGCCCGCCGCGCCTGCACCACCGCCAGCGCGGTGCCCGCGGCGATGACCGCCGCCAGCACCACCAGCTGGACCACGAACACCTGCCCGGCCAGCGTGCGGCGGGCCCGCGTTCTTCGACCTATCACTTCGCCTCCGTGCACGACCGTTTCCGAACCGTTCCTCTCTGTGAACAAAACTTACGAAACAGTGACCTGCATCACTGGGCAAACCATCATTCTTCACAACCACGTGAGCGGGCTCACGGCAGGCAGTACCCGGAGGCAATTCCCTGATGAGTGATACGACGACAGCTGAGCGGCACGACGAGCCCGCGCAACCTACCCCGAAGAAGCGCGACCGCACGCACTGGCTCTACCTGGCGGTCATCGTCGCGGTGCTGGCGGGCATCCTGGCCGGCTGGCTCGCACCCGGCTTCGGCAAGCAGGTGGGCGAACTCGGCACCCTGTTCGTGAACCTGATCAAGATGATGATCTCGCCGGTCATCTTCTGCACCATCGTGCTCGGCATCGGCTCGGTGCGCGCGGCCGCCAGCGTCGGCAAGGTCGGCGGCATGGCCATCGCCTACTTCCTGGCCATGTCCACCGCGGCGCTGGGCATCGGCCTGGTGGTCGGCAATATCATTCAGCCCGGCACCGGACTGGATGTGGCCGGGCACGCCAAGGACGCCGCCAAGTACGTGAAGGACGCCGAGGGCGCGGGCGGCACCTGGGACTTCATCAAGGAGATCGTCCCCACCACGCTGTTCTCCTCGCTGACCGCCGGCAAGGTGCTGCAGACCCTGTTCGTGGCCCTGCTGATCGGCTTCGCCATCCAGGCCATGGGCAAGACCGGCGAGCCGCTGCTGCGCGGTATCGCGCTGCTGCAGAAGCTGGTGTTCCGCGTGCTCACCATGATCCTGTGGCTGGCCCCCATCGGCGCCTTCGGCGCCATCGCGAATGTGGTGGCCCGCACCGGACTCGACGCGGTGAAGCAGCTGGCCCTGCTGATGGTGGCCTTCTATCTCACCTGCATCGTGTTCGTCTTCGGCATTCTCGGCGTGCTGCTGCGCGCGGTCTCGGGCGTCTCGATCTTCAAGCTGTGCCGCTACCTGGCCCGCGAATACCTGCTCATCGTCGCCACCTCGTCCTCGGAATCGGCGCTGCCCCGCCTGATCGCCAAGATGGAGCACGTGGGCGTGGAGCGCACCACCGTGGGCGTGGTCGTCCCGACCGGCTATTCGTTCAACCTGGACGGCACCGCCATCTACCTGACCATGGCGACCCTGTTCGTGGCCGATGCCATGGGCAACCCCCTGACCCTGGCCGAGCAGTTCAGCCTCCTGCTGTTCATGATCCTGGCCTCCAAGGGCGCGGCCGGCGTCACCGGCGCCGGATTGGCCACCCTCGCGGGCGGCTTGCAGAGCCATCGCCCCGACCTGCTCGACGGCGTCGGCCTGATCGTGGGCATCGACCGCTTCATGTCCGAAGCCCGCGCCCTCACCAACTTCTCCGGTAATGCCGTCGCCACCCTGCTGATCGGCACCTGGACCAAGACCATCGACCCGACCCGGGTCCGCGCCGTACTCGACAAGGAGATCCCCTTCGACGAGACGACCATGGTCGACGACCACCCAGTCGAATCCCCTGCCATCGACAAGGGGGAGAAGAACTTGGTTTCGGCTTAACCCACCCCCGGGCCGGGACCATACGACCGCCGCCGCGCAACCCCTTTGCGCGGCGGCGGTTTCCATCTGCTCGGTGAGCTCGATGTGAAACACCATCGACCGGGAACTGGTGGCGGACCCTTCTCGACGAATGCCGCCACCAGTTCCCGGTGATCGCATGACCAGCTGGGCGCGGGTGTCGCCCACGGGTCGGCTGGCTGAGCGGAAGAGCCTGTAGGGCATAGAAGTCGGGTCGGTCATCTACGTGACCGGCCGGGAGCACGATGCGCAGGAGGGAGATGTGCCACGAATGCCCGGCGAAGCCGAAGCCTATGGCGGCGGCGCCGACGATAAGCACACCCACGGCCAGCCAGAAGCTGGGACGGTGCATCGGTCTCGGTGTAGTGGTCACGTACCGTGAATCGAGCCACTGGCCTGCGTTGTCACTGCCCGGCGGAGAGTCGGGCCGGTCTCGACAGTGACCGGCCCGATTGTCGTCGTCAGACGGTGACGTCGAGCCCCAGCGTGGCCACGATGGCGTTGCCGAGTTGTTCGCCCTTGACCGCGAAGTGCCGCCCGAAGTACGTCAGGTGCTCCTCGTGCTCGTGGAAGTGGTGCGGGGTCAGCACCGCCGAGAAGACGGGCACATCGGTGTCGAGCTGGACGCGCATGAGCGCGTCCACGACGGTCGCCGCCACGAAATCGTGCCGGTAGATGCCGCCGTCGACCACCAGGGCGCAGCCGGCGATGGCGGCGTACTCGCCACTGGCGGCCAGGCGCTTGGCGCGCAGCGGGATTTCGAAGGCGCCGGGGACCTCGATGACATCGACGTCCCGATAGCCGTTGTCGGCGAGGGTGATCCGGCAGGCTTGTACCGCCTGGTCGACGATGTCGGCGTGCCAGCGGGCGGCGATGATGGCGATTCGATTGGGTGACATGAGATCTTCTCCTGTTCGCTATGTCACCCAGGGCATGGCGACGCGAACAGGACCGGCCGCGAACGACCGGACTGCACCGTGTCGCGTTCTCTTTCATCCGGACTGTGACCGTCGGCTCCGGAATCACACCGGGATCTGCTCGACCCGCACATCCGTGGATGTGCGGCGCTCGCGGGCTCGTGCGCTCCGGATCGGTCCGGACGCCATTACCGCCGGTGGGGAATTCCACCCCGCCCTGAGAACGTGTACAGAGCGGACTCTAACACGGGCACGGCGGGGTGGAATCTCTGCCGGATCTCAGAACAGCTGCACGTCGGCATCGGCGGGCAGCGCGTCCAGCGGCCACCAGCGCAGGTCGTCGGATTCCGAACTGCGGACGGGGACAGCCCCTTTCGGAGCCTTGATCTTGAAGAGCAGATCCAGGTGGCGGGTGGGTACGCCGAGCGAGCAGGTAATGGGGTGCGCCTGAGCGCCGTAGAGGCCCGGTTCGAGAACCAAGCCGTCGATGCCGGATTCCTCGGTGGCCTCGCGGAAGGCCGCCGCGGCGACCGTGTCATCGAATTCCTCGCAGTGCCCGCCCAATTGGATCCAGCGGCCCACGCGCGGGTGCAGGGTCAGCAGCACCTCGCGCTCGTCGTGGGAGAGCACGATGGCCGAGGCGGTGATGTGCCCGGGCGCGTGCTCGCGCAGGCAGCCGCGCGGGGCGGAGCCCAGGAAGGCCAGCATGGCCTCGCGCAGGGACTGCTCCGGACCCGTTGCCGGGGACCAGGTTTCGAGCAGTTCGGTGGCGGATTTGTGCAACGATTCGGCGCTCACAGCTCCACCAGCCCAATGCCCGATTCGCGAATCTCGCGCGGTGCGAGTTCCTCGGTCGGGTAGCCGATGGCAATGGCTCCCAATGGCGTCCAGTCTGCTTCCAGGCCGAGGACGTCACGCGTCACCTCGGGCGCGAAGATGGTGGAGCCGATCCAGCAGCTGCCCACGCCCTTGACCGCCAGCGAGACCAGCAGCCCCTGCACCGCCGCGCCGACGGCCACGGTGAACATGGTGCGCTCGGCCGCGCGGCGGCGCTCGTCCGGATAGTCGTGCGCGCCATCGGGAACGCAGAACGGGATGATCACCTCGGGGGCGTCGAAGAGGATGCGGCCGCGCGCCACCCGCCGTTCCACGCTCTCCGGGGTGCGGCCGTCGCCGGAGAGATCCGCGCGCCACTTCTCCGCCATGGCCTCCAGCAGCTGATCGCGCAGCCCGCGCTTGCGCAGCCAGACGAAGCGCACCGGGCGGGTGTGGTGCGGGGCCGGCGCGGTGAGCGCGGCCCCGACCGCGGCGCGAATGATGCCGGGTTCGACGGGGGTGTCGGCGAATTGGCGCACCGACCGCCGCATCAGGACCGCCTGATTGCGGCCCAGCTCGATGGATTCCTCGGTGCCCAGCCAGAACAGGTCGTCCACGCCCCGGCGCGGGATATCGGCGGCGGTGGAGCCGTCGTCGTCGTACTCCAGCCCGCGCACCACCGCGATCGGGACGCCGCCCAGCTTGCCCTTCACCAGGTCCGCGGCGGCGGCCAGCTCGTCGGCGATGGCGACCAGGGTGACGTGCAGTTCATTGCCCTGTCCGTCGACCGCGCCCGCGTAGTCGTGCAGCACCCGCAGCCCGGCCGAGCCGATGGCGGCGTCGATCTGCCCGGCCCGCCAGGCGCGGCCCATGGTGTCGGTGACGACCACGGCCACCCGCACCCCGAGCCGTTCGGCCAGGGCGGCGCGCAGCGCCTTGGCGCTGGCGTCCGGATCGACCGGCAGCAGCACCAGTTCGCCCTTGTCCACATTGGACCCGTCCACGCCCGAGGCGGCCTGGACGATGCCGAGCCGGTTCTCGGTGATGAGGGTGCGGTTCTTGCGGGCCAGCACCCGCACCGCCTCCTGCGCCACCAGTTCCCGGCGCGCGGCGTCGCGCTCGTCCGGGTCGACGGGGGCGTGCACGATGCGGCCCTCGACCTTGGAGACGATCTTGCTGGTCACCACCAGCACATCGCCGTCCTGCAGCCAAGGCGCCTGTGCCGCAATGTGTTCGGCGAGGTCGTCGCCCGGCCGGAACTCGGGCAGGCCGAGGATGGGCAGAATGCGCAATTCGCCGCCCGCGGCATGATCGCCCAGCGGGCTCGATTCTGTGGTCACGCGTCCCTCCCGCGATGAAGTGTTGTAGCGCTTATGGTTTCACGCCCGCGATGTCGAGGGCTTCCCGAACCATCTCGGCGGTGGCGGCGGGATCGCTCATGAGCAGCGGGACGCTGCGCACCTCGACGCCGGGCACGTCGGCGGTATCCGTGCTGTGCACAAGCCAACCGTCCAGGATGCCGGTAGCCGAGCGCGCGCCGTAGTAGTTGCCGACGGCCTCCGCGGTGGTCTCCACCCCGATCACGGACAGGCATTCATCGGCCATGCCGCGCAACGGCTTTCCGCCGATGACCGGAGACAGGCCGATCACCTTGGCGCCGGAGGTGCGCAGCGCGCCCCGGATTCCGGGCACGGACAGGATCGCGCCGATGCTCACGACCGGGTTCGACGGGGCCAGCAGGACCACGTCGGATGAATCTATGATTTCCGTCACACCTGGCGCCGGTTTTGCAGCATCCGCCCCAATAGTCACGAATCCATGGGTCTCGACGTTCGCCCGGTACCGGACCCACCACTCCTGGAAATGGATCGCGCGGCGTTCGCCAGGGTTCTCCGGGTCTCCGATAACGACATGTGTTTCACATCTGTCGTCGGTTGCCGGAAGCAGTTTCACACCGGGTTGCCAGCGGTTGCAGAGCGCCTCGGTGACCGCGGAGAGCGGGTATCCCTGACGCAACATTTCACTGCGGATGAGATGCGTGGCGATATCGCGATCACCCAGTCCGAACCAATCGGGCTGAGCCTTGTATTTCGCCAGCTCCTCCTTGGCGTTCCAGGTCTCGTTCGCATGGCCCCAGCCGCGTTCGGTGTCGATGCCGCCGCCCAGCGTGTACATGCAGGTGTCCAGGTCAGGGCAGATGCGCAGGCCGTGCATCCAGACGTCGTCGCCCACGTTCACGATGGCCGTCACGTCCGCGCCGGGGACCAGTTCGCGCACGCCCTGCAGGAACCGCGCGCCGCCGACTCCACCGACCAGTACCGCGATCCGCAGTCCGGTGCCGGGCGCGGTCTCCGCTTGTTCTCGAGTCACATCCGCACAGCCTATGCGTTGCGAGCGCGCAAACTTTCAACAGTCCATTTGCTGACAATTTGCTGTTTGATCTGCGGGAACCCCGTCGAAGAGGGTCCGAGATGGTAACGGAATAGCTTCGGCAGCTTGACCATCACCGCGCCCGGCGTGTCTAATCACAGGCATGTCATTCCGGGTCCGCGCGAGAGCTCAAGGCGCGGACGGCTTTTCGAACACGCGTTCGCATCATCGGAGTGGCGAACAGCTCGGGGATGGCCGCGGGACTACGCCGCGGTGTTGGGCCGTCGGTGGGATCGGTTCCGGCGGAAAAATCATTCTGCGCTAACACACAGTGAGGAGGCGGAGCGATGGCCGATGAGCTGGCCCCGTCAGGCATTCCGGGCGGTGTATCGCAATCCGAGTCCACAACTGGCGCAGCACCTGGCTTCTGCGCCGACGGATGGAACGGAAACGAGGGGGGTGAACCGATGACGACGCGGCAGGGGGGCGGCCAATGGGCACGCGCTCAGTACCAGCCCGAACCCCCGCGCCTGAGTCTGATCGTCACCGGGGGCAATGACGAAGTGTTCGACAGCTTTTCACGTGGTGGCCGGATGACCGAGGCCGAGCAGTGGCAGGAACGGGCGCTGTGCGCCCAGACCGATCCGGAGGCGTTCTTCCCGGAGAAGGGCGGTTCCACCCGCGAGGCCAAGCGGATCTGCATGGGCTGCGAGGTCCGCGACGAATGCCTCGAATACGCCCTCGCCAACGACGAACGCTTCGGCATCTGGGGCGGACTGTCGGAGCGGGAACGCCGCCGGCTCAAGCGCGGCATTATCTGATGCGGCGTGCCGCGTAGGCGCGGCCCGCTGAATTCCCGATGGCGACAACTGATTTCGTGAGGTCCGGGTAACTCGTGGGGTACCCCCAGAATGGCGGGAGCACCCAACCGCCGGCACGCGAATGGGACCGGCCACGGCTCTCAGCCGGGCGCTGAAGTCGCGGAGAGGCGGTCAAGCCTCGGGGTCGATCACATCGGGGTCGACCCCGAGATATGTCGCGATCTGCTGGACGAGCACCTCGCGCAGCAGGTCCACCAGATCGTCCGGATCGCCCGCCCGCAACTCGAGAGGTTTGCGGAACAGCACCACGCGGGCCCGGGTAGTGCGGCCGTAGCGATCTACTCCGGCCGGGATGAGGCGGGACAGCGGCACCGGGCCGTCGGCCACCACCTCGTCCGGCCAGGTGACCGAATCCGGGTGCAGCGGACGGATTTTCGGCACGTCGTCGACGGCGATGTCGAGCTTCGTCAACTGATCGTGCCAGCGGCTCTCCAGGGGCGCGAAGGCTTCCAGCACCAGGCGGTCGAACTGCTGGCCGCGGGTGCGCCGGGCCGGCACGGTGGGCGGCAGCATGGGCCCGCGCACACCCCGCCCGCGACGGATGACCGACCGCGCGGTGGGCGGTCGCCGGCGACGTGAACGGGTCATACCACGAATCTAGCGGTATTCGGCGACGGTGTTGGATTCGCCTCCGCTTCGCTAGCGACACGATTGCGAACCGACCGTTCACCCCGTTCCGACCGGCGGATCCCCGACACACCGAAGCCGTGAGGACCGTCGCTTTGAGCGTGTCCGTCCCCACGACGGGCGTGAGGGGGGTTACCCTGCATGACGTGATTCCCATGCGTCGTTGCTGCCGTCCAGGCTGCAAGAACCCGGCCGTCGCGACGCTGACCTATGTGTACTCCGACTCGATGGCGGTCGTCGGTCCGCTGGTCACGGTCGCCGAGCCGCATTCCTGGGATTTGTGTGAAACCCACGCATCCCGGATCACCGCGCCCAAGGGCTGGGAGCTGGTCCGCCACGAAGGCGGGTTTTCCTCCTCCACCCCCGACGACGATGATCTGACCGCGCTCGCCGAGGCCGTCCGCGAAGCCGGATTACGCCGCCGCACACCGGAACCCGATCAGCGTGGCTACTCCGACTACTCCCCCGCCCCGCAGCGGCCCACCCGCACCGGGCGCACCGGCAGACGCGGGCACCTACGGGTGCTACCGGATCCGCCCAACTGAACCGGGGCAGGCGGCGTTCCCCGGACATGCGCAGGTCCTCCGAATACAGCTCCCGGACGGGAGCCACTAGTGTGTTCTGCATGACCGACGCCCGTTCCGCCGAGTCCGTACATGCAGTCATCAAGGCATACGACGTCCGCGGGGTCGTCGGGGAACAAATCGACGCGAGTTTCGTCCGGGATGTGGGCGCTTCCTTCGCCCGCCTGATGCGCGGAGAAGGCGCGGCGCGAGTCGTCATCGGCCACGATATGCGCGACTCCTCACCGGAACTGAGCGAGGCCTTCGCCGAGGGCGTGCTGGCCCAGGGGCTGGATGTGGTGCACATCGGCCTGGCCTCCACCGATGAGCTGTACTTCGCCTCCGGCCATCTGGAATGCCCCGGCGCCATGTTCACCGCCTCGCACAATCCGGCCCAGTACAACGGCATCAAGCTGTGCCGAGCCAAGGCGCTGCCGGTCGGGCAGGACACCGGGCTGGCGACCATCACCGAGGAGGTCATCGCGGGCGTGCCCGCCTTCGACGGGCCGCGCGGCGCCGCCACCGAGGAGGACCTGCTCGCCGCCTACGCCGCCTTCCTGCACAAGCTGGTGGACCTGAGCGCCTCCCGGCCGCTGAAGATCGCCGTGGACGCCGGCAACGGCATGGGCGGGTTCACCGTGCCCGCCGTGCTGGGCACGCTGCCGCAGTTCACCATCGAACCGCTGTACTTCGAGCTGGACGGCAACTTCCCCAATCACGAAGCCAATCCGCTGGATCCGAAGAACCTGGTGGATCTGCAGCGCTACGTCCGCGAGACCGGCTCCGATATCGGCCTGGCCTTCGACGGCGACGCCGACCGCTGCTTCGTGGTGGACGAGCAGGGCGAGCCGGTGCCGCCCTCGGCCATTACCGCCCTGGTCGCCGAGCGCGAGCTGACCAAGGAGCCGGGCGCCACCATCATCCACAATCTGATCACCTCCAAGGCCGTGCCGGAGCTGGTGACCGAACTCGGCGGCACCCCGGTGCGCACCCGCGTCGGCCACTCCTTCATCAAGCAGCAGATGGCCGCGACCGGAGCCATCTTCGGCGGCGAGCACTCCGCGCACTACTACTTCCGCGACTTCTGGGGCGCCGACTCCGGCATGCTCGCGGCCCTGCACGTGCTGGCCGCCCTGGGCGAGAAGGATCGCCCGATGTCCGAGCTCGCCTCCGCCTATGCAACGTATGCCGCCTCCGGGGAGATCAACTCCACAGTGGCGGACGCGAAGGAGCGGACCATGGCGGTGGTCGAAGCCTTCGGCAAGCGCGCGAAGTCGGTCGATCGCCTCGACGGCGTGACCGTGCAACTGGCCGACGGCGCCTGGTTCAACCTGCGCGCCTCCAATACCGAACCGCTGCTGCGGCTCAATGTCGAAGCCCGATCGCAGGAGGAAGTAGACGCACTCGTGACCGAGATCCTGAGCATCGTCCGCGCCTGACTGGAATAGTGGAATCACAGAGCTTGGATTCACCAGCGGTGGTGACCCGATGAGGGGAGGTGGCAACGCCCGATGATCGCTGGGACACCGGTACTCGACCTCGATGACGTCGCCTCGCTGGAGGCGGCCGACGCCGGGGGAACTCTGCGCTCCGCCGCCTCGGGCGGCGCGCAGGTCCGCGCTACCGCCGCGGCGCTGGCCGAGGACGCGCTGACGCGACTGGCCGACCTACGACCGCGCAGCCTGGTGCTGGTCTCCGGCAGTGGCCGGGCCGCCCGCGCGGCCGCCATGCTCATTGCCGCGCTCGGGGATTCGACGAGTATGCCCGTGGTGCCGGCCGCCTCCGTGCCGCCCTGGGTGGGGCCGCTGGACGTGGTGCTGGTGGCGGGTGACGACTCGGGGGATCCGCGGCTGGCCGAATCCGTGGACCGGGCGTTGCGCCGGGGAGCGGAGGTGGTGGTCGCCGCACCCGATGAGGGTCCGATGCGCGCCGCCGCCGCCGGGCGCGCCACCATGCTGCCGCCGCGGGTGCGGGTGCTCGACCACAATCGGCTGCTGCGGTATCTGGCCGTGGGGATGGCGGTGGTGTCCACCATCGACCCGAATCGCACCGGGCCGCTGGTGCCCGAATTGAATGCTCTCGCAGACCTGCTGGATGCGGAGGCGCTGCGGGACGGCCCGCAGAGCGAGGCCTTCCACAATCCGGCCAAGATGCTCGCCACCCGCATGCAGCAGCGCAAGCGGATCGTGCTGGCCGGGGACTCCCCGGCGGCGGCGGAGCTGGCGGCGCACGGGGCCGAGGTGCTGCTGGCCGCGGCCGGGCAGATCGCCACGGCCGCATCCCTCGCGGAAACCGTTGCGGCGCACGCCCGCATGGTGGAGGCAGCGGGCGTCTCGGCGCCCGACTTCGATCCGCTGTTCCACGACGAGCAGCTGGACGGTCCCGCACCGGTGCAACAGGTGCGGGTGTTCGTGCTGAGCGCCGACGCCGATCAGGTGGCGGCGCGGCGGCGGCTGGCGCTGTTCGGCGGCGACGCCGGGCTGGTGGACGCCGATCTGGTGAGTGTGGATGCGGCGGCGGCCGATTCGCCGGCCGCGACGACCGCCCTCGAGGCGGAGGGGCAGGCCGCGCCCGCCCGCCGCGGCGGCGCCCTGGAACAGCTGGCGGTGCTCGCGCTGCGGCTGGAGATGGCGGCCGCCTACCTACGACTACTCGGATCCCGCCCGGCCACCGGTCGGGGAGGTTACGACGGGGGGCACTACTAAAGTGCACGAACTCGTTGGTGCGCTGCGTTCCTATGCTTGGGGTTCGCGCACCGCGCTCGCTCAGCTGTGCGGGCGACCGGTCCCGTCCGCCCATCCCGAGGCCGAACTCTGGTTCGGCGCGCATCCGGCCGATCCCGCCCAGGTCCGGATCAATGGCCACAGCCGCTCGCTGCTGGAGGTCGTCAGCGCCGACCCGCAGCACGAACTCGGCACGGTCGCGGGCGAATTCGGCGGCCGGCTGCCGTTCCTGCTGAAGATCCTGGCCGCCGAGGAACCGCTGTCGCTGCAGGCCCACCCCAGCATCGAGCAGGCGCGGGCCGGGTTCGCCCGGGAGAACCACGCCGGGGTGGCCATCGACTCCCCCATGCGCAACTACCGCGACGAGAACCACAAGCCGGAGCTCGTCGTCGCGCTGGACCGCTTCGAGGCGCTCGCCGGTTTCCGCGACCCGCATCGCACGGTGCGGCTGCTGCGCGGGCTCGACGTCCCCGAGCTGAACCAGTACGCGGAACTGCTGGCCGCCCAGCCCGATTCGGCCGGGCTGCGCACGCTGTTCACGACCTGGATCGCGCTCCCGCAGGCCAATATCAAGGCCCTGCTGCCCAAGGTGCTCGACGGCTGCGTCCGCTACCTCTCCGATCGCGAGACCGGATCCGACAGCGCGCCCAGGGAATTCACCGCCGAGATCAAGACCGCCCTGGAACTCGCCGAGGCCTATCCGGGCGATGCCGGGGTGCTGGCCGCCCTGCTGCTCAACCGCATCACCCTCGAACCCGGTGAGGGCCTGTTCCTGGATGCCGGCAACCTGCACGCCTATCTGCGCGGCGTCGGCGTGGAGATCATGGCCAACTCCGACAATGTGCTGCGCGGCGGTCTCACGCCCAAGCATGTGGACGTCCCGGAACTGCTGCGGGTCCTGGACTTCGAACCCCTCGACGTCCCGACCATCGAGCCCGAACCCGATAACGGCGGGTTCCGCTACGACACCCCGGCCCCCGAATTCGCCCTGCGCCGCTACGAATTGCCGCCCGGCGCGGATCCGATCCCGGTGCTGGCGAACGGCCCCGGCATCGCTTTGTGCACCCAGGGCACCGTCCGCCTCTTCCAGGGTGACGACAAGCTCCTGGTCGAATGCGGCCACGCCGCCTGGATCTCCGCCGCCGACGGCGAGATCCGGGCGCAGGCGGTCAACGGTCCGGCGCAGCTGTTCTGCGCAGCCGTCGGCGAGGACTGAGCTCCCGCCTATTTCCAGGGGTCCGGCGGCTTGCCCCGGGTTTCCCGGGAGAGGACCATGGCCCGCCTGCTTCCGGGGGTTCGGGGGCTTGCCCCCGGGTTTCCCTCTCTCCGGGGGTGTGGGGCGTAGCCCCCACAGTTCCCAGGACATGGATAAGCTGTCCCGTCGAGCGCAATTTGCGAAACGGACACGGAGGAGCAGCGCATTGTCTGCGGGTGGCGGTAAAAAGGCGATCCTGGCGGCGCTCGGCGCGAACGCCGGCATCGCGACGGCGAAGTTCATCGGCGCGGCGATCACCGGATCGGCGTCGATGCTGGCCGAGGCGGTGCACTCGGTGGCCGACACCTCGAACCAGGGCCTGCTGCTGCTCGGCCAGCGCAGGGCCGAGCAGGAAGCCGATGAGCTGCACCAGTTCGGGTACGGGCGCAGCCGGTACTTCTACTCGTTCGTGGTGGCGCTGGTGCTGTTCACCCTCGGCTCGATCTACGCGGTCTACGAGGGCATCCACAAGATCCAGCATCCGGAGGATCTGACCTCCCCGATCGTCGCCATCGCCATCCTGGTCATCGCCATCGGCCTGGAGACCTTCAGCTTCATGACCGCGGTGAAGGAGTCGCGCCCGCTCAAGGGCGATGCGAGCTGGTGGCGCTTCATCCGCAACTCCCGCAGCCCGGAGCTGCCGGTGGTGCTGCTCGAGGACACGGGCGCCCTGGTGGGCCTCGTTCTCGCACTGTTCGGCGTCGGCCTCACCATGATCACCGGCAATGCGGTCTTCGACGGCATCGGCACCCTGTGCATCGGCGTCCTGCTCGGCATCATCGCCATTGTGCTGATCATCGAGATGCACAGCCTGCTCATCGGTGAGGGCGCGACGCCGGGCGAGGATCGCGTCATTCGCGACAAGCTGGTCGACGGCACTCGCATCGACCGCGTCATCCACCTCAAGACCCAGTATCTGGGCCCGGAGGAACTGCTGGTGGCGGCGAAGGTGTCCATCGTGCCCGGCCTGGAGATCGCCGAGATCGCGGCCGCCATCAACGACGCCGAGGAGCGGGTGCGCGCGGCCGTCCCGGCGGCCCGGGTCATGTACCTGGAGCCGGATCTGTACCGCACCGAGCCCCTCGACGCATCGGGCAGCGGCAAGTCCCTCTGACGGCAGCGTCACACCGACCGCCCGGCGTGTGCCCGCACGCCGGGCGGCTCCGCGCCACTAGCGTTGGCTGCCATGGCATCCGGTGGCGGTAGGAAGGCGATTCTGGCGGCGTTCTCCGCGGACGCCGGTATCACCCTGGCGAAGTTCATCGGCGCGATGATCACCGGCTCCGGCTCCATGCTGGCCGAGACCATGCATTCGCTGGCCGACACCGCCAATCAGGGTCTCCTGCTGGTCGGCCGCCGGCGTGCCGAACAGGAACCGGATCGCCTGCACCCCTTCGGGTACGGCCGCAATCGCTACTTCTACTCGTTCGTGGTGGCGCTGGTCATCTTCACCATGGGCGGGCTGTACGCCATCGACGAGGGCATCACCAAGATCCGGCATCCGGAGCAGCTGAGCTCCCCGCTCGTCGGCATCGCCATCCTGCTGGTCGCCCTGCTGCTGGAGTCCTTCAGCCTCGCCACCGCCCGCCGCGAATCCGCACCCCTCAAAGGTCGTGGCAGCTGGTGGAAATTCATCCGCACCACCCGCAATCCGGAACTGCCGGTGGTGCTCCTGGAGGACAGCGGCGCCCTCATCGGCCTGGTGTTCGCCTTCGCCGGCGTCGGCCTGACCATGCTGACCGGCAATCCGCTGTGGGACGGCATCGGCACCCTGGCCATCGGAATCCTGTTGTTCTGCATCGCCATCGTCCTCATCGTGGAAATGAAGAGCCTGCTCATAGGCGAGGGCGCCACCTCCGACGAGGACCGCCGCATACGCGAGAATCTGGTCGACGGCACCCGCATCGACCGCGTCATCCACCTCAAGACCCAGTACCTGGCCCCCGAGGACCTGCTGGTCGCCACCAAGGTCGCCATTACCCCGGGCCTGGACATCGCCACCGTGGCCGCCGCCATCGACGAGGCGGAAGCCCGTGTCCGCCAGGCGGTCCCGACAGTCGGCGATATCTACATCGAACCGGACCTGTACCGCGCCGACGCCTGACGCGCGGTCACCGGCCGGTGCGATCGGGCCGCCTCGACCCGTCAGTAGATGGCGCGGAGCAGGTCGAGCGGATCGGTGCGGTTGCCGAATTCGTGGCGCAGCGCGTGGCGGGCGGCGTAGAGGCCGTTCATGCCGTGGACGCCGGGGCCCGGGGAGGTGGCGGAGGAGCAGAGGTAGACGCCTGGCAGCGGGGTGCGGTAGGGGTTCCAGCGCGGGACGGGGCGGAACACCGTCTGGCGGAGGGTCATTGCGCCCGCCGAGATATCGCCGCCGATGTAGTTGGCGTTGTGGGCGGGCATGGTGGCGGCGGTGCGGACATGGGTGGCGAGCACGAGGTCGCGGAAGCCGGGGGCGAAGCGTTCCACCTGGGCGGTGATGGCTTCGGTCATGTCCCGGGTGGAGCCGTTGGGAACGTGGGCGTAGGTATAGAGGGTGTGCTTGCCCGCGGGAGCGCGGGTGGGGTCGACCACGCCGGGCTGGATGGCCAGCACGAAGGGCCGTTCGGCGTGTTCGCCTGCGGCCACGGCCTTTTCGGCCGCCACGGCTTCGGCACGGGTGCCGACCAGGTGCAGGGTGCCCGCGCGGTCGCAGCCCAGCGCCCGCCAGGGGACCGGTCCGGAGAGGGCGAAGTCGACCTTGCAGGCCGCGCCGCCGTAGCGGAATCCGCCGAGCTGTGCGGCGTAACCCGACGGCAGGCGATCGGCGGCGATGCGCTGGAATTCGGCGGGGGCCAGATCCAGCAGCACCGTTCGGACATCGTCGAATTCGTCGATGGAGTCGACCCGGTGGCCGGTGACGATCTTGCCGCCGTGGCGGCGCAGGTCGGTGGCGAGGGCGTCGATGATGGTCTGGCTGCCGCCACGCGGGACGGGCCAGCCGCGCACGTGCGCGAGCGTCCCGAGCAGCATGGCGACGCCCGCGCCCGGAATGCCGCGGGGCGGTCGGATGGCGTGGGCGGCGACGCCGGTCAGCAGGGCGCGGGCCGTCTCCTCGCGAAAACGCAGGTTCCACAAGGGCGTCGACTGCTCGACCAGGCGCCGGGCGAACCGAATGCCGGTGGGGATATCGAGGGGTGGATGCCGCAGATCGGACATGCCGAGACCGACCACGCCTTCCCAGTCGCGGACCAGCGGACCGAACAGGCCCCGCCAGGCCGCGCCGTCGCGGCCCAGGCCGTCCACGGTGTGGTCGAGGTCGCGCCAGGCCAGCCCGGCATGACCGTCGTCGAGGGGATGCGCGTAGGACACCTGGGGCGCGAGCAGTTCGACTCCGTGCAGCTCCAGGTCGAAGGCCCGGAAGAACGGCGAGGCCACGGCCATCGGATGCGCGCCCGCGCACAGGTCATGGCGGAAGCCGGGCAAGGTGACCTCGGCGGTGCGGCAGCCCCCGCCGAGGGCGTCGGCGGCCTCGTGCACCTCGACCTCGAGTCCCGCGCGCGCCAGGATCACCGCCGCCGCAAGCCCGTTGGGTCCCGACCCGACCACGACCGCATCAGCCATGATCACAGCCTAGGCCGGATCGGCGGCCGACCGGCCGCACCGTGACGAACCACGCGCCGGCTCAGCCGCGACCGGTCCACTCCGCGAGCAGAATATCCAGGCGCTGGGCACGAAAGTCCGGCCGCAACCGGCCACCTCGATCCAGCGTGGCGAGACCGTGCAGGGCGCTCCAGGCGACTTCGGTGAACGTTTCGACATCGTGGGGCGGCGCGAAGGGCGCGAAGGTCTGCAGCAGTTCGAAGAACGCGTCCTTCAACTGCTGCGGCGCCTCGGGCCCGAACTTCAGATCGGTGCGGAGCAGGAACATGGCGTCGTAGAGCGCCGCGCTGTCACGCGCGAACGCCAGGTACCCCTCGGAGACGGCGCGTACCGCCGCCTCGGGACTGTCCGCCGCCTCCCGGAGTTCCCTTGTGGCGGCAGCCAACTCGGCGGCCCCCTGCAGGGCCACCGCGGAGACGATGGCGTCCTTGCCCGCGAAGTGGCTGTAGAGCACGGGCTGGCTGTATTCGATCCGGTCGGCGAGACGGCGGACCGTCACCGCGTCCCAGCCCTGGGTCTCGGCCAGCTCGCGCGCGGTGTCGATGATGAGCTGGTGCCGATCGGCGCGTTCACGTTCCTTACGGGTCTGGATCGGGTTCACGAGCAAACTCTAGCACCGCTAGACAATCTATCCACGTATGAGTTAGCGTTGCTTCATCAGTTAGCACTGCTAGATTCTGGAGCGCAGCACCATGACCATCTCCCGCATCGCCACCGCCTTCGCCCTGCTCGGCGCGGCCTTCGTCCTCTGGTTCGGAACCGGCTACCTGTTTACCCCGGAGTCCTTCGCCCCCGGCTTCGGCCTGCCCGCCTGGCCGAGCGGCGAGGCCGCCGCCTTCCTGAACGTGAAGGGCGTGCGCGACACCACCTTCGGCCTCCTGATCCTGGCCCTGCTGGCCGCGCGACAGCGGTACGCGCTCGGCATCGTCACGCTGGTCATGGCGCTCGCCCCCATCGGCGACATGCTGACCGTGCTGCGCTGGGACGGCTCCACCGCCGCCGCCTTCGGCATCCACGGCCTGACCGCGGTGTTCGTCGCGATCACCGGCCTGCTCCTGGTGCGCGAAGACCGCACCGCCGCAGCGGGATCCACCGCCGCCATCGATATCGTGAGCCCCGTCACAGCGCGATGAATTCCGGCGGGGTGGTCCGTCTGCTGTTCCGAGACACACGGACGAAGGAGATTCCCATGGCGACCGCCAAACCGCACGGCCCCGCTTCCTACTTCCCCTCGATCGAGGCGAAGTACGGCCGCACCATCGACGAGTGGTTCACCGTCCTGCGGGAGAGCGGCGTGACCGGCCACAAGGCTTTGGTCGATCTCCTGAAGACCGACCACGCCCTGGGTCACGGTCACGCTACAGCTCTGGTGCAGTACCACCTGAACCCGGAGAAGTGGGCTTCCTGATCTAGAATCACTGCTCAGCACGTGGCTTTACCAGCACTTTCTCGCACGGCGTGACATGAGTTACCCGAATCGACGAAAGGGAAAGGCCCGCAATGTCAGTGCGAAAATCCACAGCCGCCGCCCTCGCTCTGGGCGCGCTGTTCGCCCCCGTGATCATGGCCGCCGGACCGGCGCAGGCCGCGCCGATCCAAGGCTCCTGCTCGGGCGGTCAGGTCACCATGAACACCAGCCCCATCGGCATGGGCGAGAGTCCGATCACCGCGCACATCGATGGGCAGCTGACCGGCTGCAGTGGCACGCCGGGGCAGAGCGCCCGGGTCGTCGGCGATTTCCAGGGCGCCGGCAGCTGCTTCGATGTGAACGGCAATGTCAATGGCCAGCTGCTCTGGGACAATGGCGAGATCTCGAATATCTCCGGTCCGTACCACGTCGCCGGCGGCCCGACCCCGCCGCCCTCGACGAATACCGTGCCCCTCGCGGAAGGCGGCGCGCTGACTATCACCCAGGCCGGGCCAGACTCCGGGGCAGTGACGGGTCCGTGCATGGAGGGGTCCGCCCGCCAGCTGAATGTCCCCGTTCTCGCGGCCTCGTTCGGCTAGCAACCGGGACGTGCCGGAAAGCAATCGGCCGCTCGCAGTGCGAGCGGCCGATTGCTTTGTGCGGCAGGTGTTTCTACACGTCGGTGGAGAAACGGATGCCGCCGTCCGGGATGTTCACCCCGGGCCACACCCGTGCGCCGCGTAGTAGTTCGCAACGCGCCCCGACCTCCGCGCCGTCACCGATCACGGCATCGCGCACCAGGGCGCGCGGGCCGATCTTGGCGCCGAAGCCGATGATCGAACGCTCCACGGTCGCACCGGCTTCCACCACCGCGCCGTCGAAGAGCACCGCGCCGTCCAGGCGAGCGCCCGCGCCGACCTCGGCGCCGCGGCCGACCACGGTGCCGCCGATGAGCAGCGCGCCCGGGGCGACGCCGGCGCCATTGTGCACCAGCGATTCCCCGCGCTGTCCGGGCAGCGCGGGCGAGGGGGCGATACCGCGCACCAGATCGGCGGAGCCGCGCACGAAGTCCTCGGGGGTGCCCATATCGCGCCAGTAGGAGGTGTCGACATGGCCCTGGATATGCGCGCCCTCGGCCAGCAGCGCCGGGAAGACCTCGCGTTCCACCGACACCGGGCGGCCCGCGGGGATCTTCTCGATGTATTCGCGCCGGAAGACGTAGCAGCCGGCATTGATCTGGTCGGTCGGCGGATCCTGGGTCTTCTCCAGGAACGCGGTGACCCGGCCGTTCCCGTCGGTGGGCACGCAGCCGAAGGCGCGCGGATCGCTGACCCGGACCAGGTGCAGGGTGACATCGGCGTTCGAGGTGTGGTGGGTGTCGAGCACCGCGCCCAGATCGGTGCCGCCGAGCACATCGCCGTTGAACACCATGACGGTGTCGGCGCGCAGCTTGGGCAGCACATTGCGGATGCCGCCGCCGGTGCCCAGCGGTTCGCTCTCGAAGACGTAATCGATCTCGAGCCCCAGCTCGGAGCCGTCGCCGAAGCGGTCCTCGAACACCTCCGCCTTGTAGGAGGTGCCGAGCACGACGTGTTTGATGCCGGCGTCGGCGATGCGCGCCAGCAGATGCTGCAGGAACGGCAGTCCGGCCGTGGGCAGCATCGGTTTGGGGGCGGACAGAGTCAGCGGACGCAGCCGGGTGCCCTGGCCCCCGACCAGGATCACCGCATCCGTGGACCCGGCATCATTGCCGTTGTTCGCCATCTTCTCCCCTGCTTGTCAGGTGGTCTATGAATTCGTGCGCTCGCGCTCACGCAGCGCAGATCGAACCGCAAGCTTGCAGCGGATCGCAAGTCCAGCCTTGAGCGCGAGCCGCAGCGGAGCCTGCCACCAGTGCGGATGCCGGTCGGCCTGGAATCGGTAGGCGCTGGCGTGATGCGCCGGGAGCATGGTCTCCGGGTGGCGACCGGCGGCATGCCCCTTGGCGTGCGTGACCTCCGCGGACGGTACGAACACATTGTGCCAGCCGGCCTTGCCCATGCGGTCGCCGAAGTCCACATCCTCCATATACATGAAGTAGCGGGAGTCGAAGCCGTCGATCGAGTCGAAGGCGGCGCGTCGCACCAGCAGGCAGGATCCGGACAGCCAGCCGACGGTGCGCTCGGAGATCTGCTCGTTCTCCTGGCGGTAGCGGCGGGTCCACGGATTGCCCGGCCAGACGGTGCCGAGGATGGCGTGACCGGCGCCGTCGAGCAGGCCGGGCACCGAGCGCGCGGAGGGGTAGACGCTGCCGTCCGGCTCCAGCACCATCGGGCCCAGGGCGCCGGCGCGGGGCCAGCGGCGGGCGGCGGCGAGCAGCTCGTCGAGCGAGTCGGTGCCCCAGCGAATATCCGGGTTGGAGATGACGATGAACTCGATCTCCGGGTCGATCTCGGCGACCGCCCGGTTGATGGCCCCGCCGTAGCCGATATTGCCGCCGGTGCGCAGCAGCCGCACGTGCGCGTTGGCGTCGGCGACCAGTTCCGGCACACCGTCGGTGGAACCGTTGTCGGCCAGGATGACCTGCGGCTTCTCGCTGGTGGCGGTGGCTAGCGTGCTGATGAAGTGTTCCAGGTGCTCACCGGGCGAGTAGGTCACCGTGACGACGGCGATAGTCGGCCGTCCAGCAGAATCCGAGGGGCTCACGGACGCCCAGCCTAGTCGGAGATGGCGTGCAGTGCGTCGTTCAGTGCCGCGCGCCAGTCCCGCAGCGGGGTGAGCCCGGCGGCGGCCCAGGATCGCCCGGACAGCACCGAATAGGCCGGGCGCGGTGCGGGTCTGGGGAAATCCTCGGTGCCGCAAGGGTGTACGCGCGCCGGGTCGGCGCCGAGGCCGGTGAACACCGCGCGCGCAAGATCGAACCAACTGGCTTGTCCGGCGTTGGTGGCGTGCAGGATTCGCGGCATACCGGCCTGTTCGCCCGTTTCTGGCAACCGCTCCGCAAGCTCGATCAGACCGGCCGCGAGATCCGGTGCGTACGTGGGCGATCCGAACTGATCATTCACCACGCTGATGGTCTCGCGTTCGCGTTCCAGCCGCCGCATGGTGGCGACGAAATCGGCGCCGCGCCCGGTGTAGACCCAGGCGGTGCGAACGATGCGCGCTTCGGGCGAAAGGTCCAGTACCGCCTGCTCTCCCGCCAGTTTGGAGCGGCCGTAGACAGTGGACGGACCGGTCGGATCGGTGGGCTCGTAGGGCCGGTCGGACGTGCCCGGAAACACGTAATCGGTGGACAGGTGGATGAGCCGCGCACCGGCTTCGGCGCAGGCCGAGGCCAGCACCGCCGGTCCGGTGGCATTGTCCGCGAAGGCCGCGTCCACCTCGGATTCGGCCAGGTCAACCGCGGTATAGGCGGCACAGTTGAGAACCACGTCCCCGGGCCGCACCACCCGGCGCACCGAGTCGGCGTCGACGATATCGAGGTCGCCGCGGCCGTAGCCGCGGGCGCCGGGGGCGAGCCGGAGCAGGGCGCGGCCGAGCTGTCCGCTCGCGCCCGTCACCACGAGCCGCGCGGTGAGCGGTGTTACGGAGGCGGAAGTCACGGCGGTCAGTCTGGCATGTCCGGAGGCTACCGCGCACTCCCGGCCCACCTGCGGGAATGCCGGGCGCGCGGGCCCGGCGGCGCGGGGTCGGCACGACTCACGGAGCGCCGGCTACACCGACATGAACGACCGCCCGTCTAGCCTGCCTTAGGGGGCATTCCATCGGCACCACCTCGATCGCGGGGTGCGGTCGGCCGCATACGGGAAAGGATCAGGGGTTGCCGGACAGCACAATGGCATCCGCACCGCTACCGTCGCGGCGGCCCAGGTCGCCGCGTTCACGGGCGTTCCGGATGACGCCGCCGCGGGTGTTGTCGGCGCTGGCCGCGGTGCTGGTGCTGGCGGCCACCGGGTTCGGCTGGCACAGCGTGGATCAGCTGGTGTCGAGCATCAACCGGATCGGCGATCTGGGTCTGGGCGGGGGCAAGGACGGCGCGGTCGACATCCTCATGGTGGGCATCGACAGCCGCACCGACGCGCACGGCAATCCGCTCACCGATGCGGAGCGGGCCATGCTGCACGCGGGCGACGAGGTGGGACTCAATACCGACACCATCGTGCTCATCCGGGTGCCCAACAACGGCGAGTCCGCGACGGCCATCTCGATTCCCCGCGATTCCTATGTCGATATCCCGGGCCTGGGCATGGGCAAGATCAACTCCGCGTACGGCACCACCAAACTGAACGAGCAGCAGAAACTCCTCGACAAGGGGGTGGCGCCGGAGGAGGCCGATCAGGAGTCCACCCTGGCCGGGCGGCAGGCGCTGATCAAATCGGTCGCCAACCTCACCGGCCTGACCGTCGACCACTACGCGGAGGTCGGGCTGCTCGGTTTCGTGCTGCTCACCGATGCCGTCGGCGGGGTCGAGGTCTGCCTGAACAACGCGGTGTACGAACCGATGTCGGGCGCGGACTTCCCGGCCGGGCGGCAACGGCTGGACGGCGCACAGGCTTTGAGCTTCGTGCGGCAGCGGCACGAACTGCCGCGCGGCGATCTGGACCGCATCGTGCGTCAGCAGGTGTACATGGCGCAACTGGTGCACCAGGTGCTGAGCGCCAGGACGCTCACCAATCCGGGCCGGCTACAGGAACTCAGCGACGCGGTGGGCCGCACGGTGGTGCTCGACGACAATTGGGATGTGCTGGCCTTCCTGCACCAGCTGCAAGACCTGTCCGGCGGGCAGGTGAAGTTCGAGACCATTCCGGTCAAGGATCTCAACGGCTGGACCGATGACGGCGAATCGGTGGTGCGGGTCGATCCGGCGGCGGTGCAGAAGTACGTCGCCAAGATGGTCGGCGAGGACGCGGACTCGCACGAGGAGACCGGCGGCGTCGATCCGGCCACCGTCACCGCGGACGTCTACAACGCCAGCGGCGTGGGCGGGCTGGCCGGGCAGGCGGCACAGGCGCTGGCCGCCAAGGGTTTCCGCACCGGCACCGTGGACAACTGGATCGGCGGACCGGTGCAGAGCAGCCGGGTGCTGGCGGCCGGCGGGAGCGACCCGAAGGCCCGCGCGGTGGCGCAGGCCCTGGGCGGCCTGCCGGTGATCGCCGACGCCGGGCTGCCGCAGGGGGCGGTCCGGGTGGTGCTGGCGAGTGACTACTCTGGTCCGGGTTCGGCGACAGCGAGCGGGGGGACCGGAATGTTCACCAGCTCGACCATGACGCCGGTACCGCCAGCTCCACCCATCGATGCCGGGCAGAACGGACCCAAATGCGTGAACTAGACGAGACCCTCACCGAAGCGGTGCTCGACCCCATCCTGGCCCGCGATCCGGCGGGCCCGCGCATCACCTATTACGACGACGCCACCGGCGCGCGCATCGAACTGTCGGCGCTGACGCTGGCCAACTGGGCGGCCAAGACCGCCAATATGATCCGCGACGAATTCGGGCTGTCCTCGGGCAGCCGGGTGGCGGTGCTGCTGCCCGCGCACTGGCAGACCGCGGCCGTGCTGCTGGGCTGCTGGTGGGCGGGGGTCGAGGTGGTGCTGCACGCCGATCAGGACGCCGAGCTGGCGCTGGTCACCGCGGACCGCATCGACGAGGCCGGGGATATTCCGGAGATCGCGGCGCTGTCGCTGGATCCCATGGGCATGCCGGTGCGCGATCTGCCGATTGGAATCACCGATTACGCGACCTCGGTGCGCGTGCACGGCGATCAGTTCCGGCCGGGCGGGATCGGCTGCGCGCTGGATGGCATGTCGGTATCGGAGGCGCTGGAAGCGGCCCGTAAATCGGCGGCGCGGCAGGGGTTCACCGCCGGTGATCGCGTGCTTTCCAGCAGTTCGTGGGACACCCCGGCCGAATTGATCGACGGGTTCATCGCCGTATTGGCGGCGGGCGCGTCGTTGGTGCAGGTCGCCAACCCGGACGCGGCCGCCCAGGAGCGCCGCGTCGACACGGAGCGGGTGACCGCACAGCGGGGCTGACCGACCGCACAGCGCAGCCGACTCCTACCGCGGTAGGAGTATTCGCTCACTCCCCGGGATGTTTTCCACCCCTATGGATTTCCGTACCGTGGAGACCATCCGACGACGAGGGAGTCAGCGATGGTCAGCCCGCGCTACTGGGTCCGATGGTTCTCCGAACAAGGAATAGCCCGCTACGGCATGCGGATGCAGGCGCGCCGCGGTGATCCGTTCGCGCGACTGCACGCCACCCATGCGGGATTGCACGACCCGTATCCGATAATCGAGAGCGTGCGCGCGCAGGGCCGGATGGTGCGCTCGCCGCTGAGCTGGCTGACCGCCGACTACGAGCTGACCCGGGCCATGCTGCGCGACAACCGCTTCGGGGTGTTCGCCATCGAGGCGGTGGCGGTGCCGGAGCCGCTGCGCCGGTTCATTCGCTCCGCGCCCATGCCGGCCAATCCGGTGGAACCGCCGTCCATGCTCATGACCGATCCGCCGGAACACACCAGATTGCGCAAGCCGGTCTCGGCGGCCTTCACCCCGCGCGCCATCGGCCGATTGCGGGACCGGGTGGAATCGGTGACCGCCGAACTGCTCGACGCCCTGCCCTCGAACGGGTCCGCCGATCTGATCGGCTCCTTCGCTTCCCAGGTGCCCATCGCCATCATTGCCGAAATGCTGGGTTTCCCCCGCGAATCCCGCGCCGAATTCCTGGAGTGGGGCGACGCCATGAGCCCGCTGCTGGATCTGGGCATCTCCTGGCGTACCTGGCGGTCGGCCCTGGTCTCCATGCAGGTCATGGACAGCTACTTGGACGAACACATCGCGCGGCTGCGCCGCGAGCCGGGCGAGGACATCCTGTCCAGCCTGGTCACCGCGGGCGATCTGGACAATCAGGAATTGAAGGCCACCGCCAGCCTGCTCATGGGCGCGGGCTTCGAGACCACCGTCAACCTCATCGGCAATGGCGTGGTGCAACTGCTCTCGCATCCCGAGCAGCTCGCGCGGCTGCGGGAGGAACCGGAGTTGTGGTCCAATGCCGTCGAAGAGGTGCTGCGTTTCGACGCGCCCATACAGACCACGGGGCGGGTCATCCTGAGCGATACCGAATTCGGGGGCGTGCGGCTGCGCCGGGGCGGCACGGTGGTCATGTCGCTGGCCGGGACCAATCGCGATCCGAAGGTCTTCGAGGACCCGAACCGCTTCGACATCACCCGTTCGAACGCCAAGGATCACCTGTCGTTCTCCAGCGGCGTGCACAGCTGCCTGGGGGCGAGCCTGGCGCGGATGGAAGCGGTGTACGCACTGCGCTCACTGTTCGACCGCTTCCCGGATCTGGCGCTGGCGGGCCCGCCGCGCCGCCGGCCGCTGTTCACGCTGCACGGGTATTCACACCTGCCGGTGCGGCTGGGTCAGCGCGCCGCGGCCGCGGTCTGAGCGGGCGATCATGACGCCGCGATACTGGCTCCGATGGGGGCTCGAGCACGGGTCGGTGCGAACGCTGCTGCGCTGGCAGGCCCGGCGCGGGGATCCGTTCGCGCGGCTCATGGGCAGCGCCGAGGGTCTTCGCGATCCGTACCCGCAGCTGGAGGCGCTGCGCGCGCGGGGACGGCTGGCGCCGAACCCGCTCATGTGGGTGACCACCGACTACGAGGTGAGCCGGAACATTCTGCGCGACAGTCGATTCGGGACGTACACCATGGAGCGGTGGCCGCTGCCCGCCGCCGTTGTCCGGCTGGCGCGCGCGGCGGCGCTGCCCGCCAGTCCGGTGGAACCGCCGGCCATGCTGCTGCTGGATCCGCCCGAGCACACCCGGTTGCGCAAATCGGTGTCGGCCGCGTTCACGCCGCGCGCCGTCGGCCGGTTGCGCGATCGCGTGGTGTCGGTGACGGCGGAACTGCTGGAAGCCCTGCCCGACAACGGATCCGCCGATCTGGTCTCGGCCTTCGCCGCGCAGGTGCCGATCGCCATCATCTCGAGCATGCTCGGCTTCCCGGAGCGGGATCGCGAGACCTTCCTGGGCTGGGGCGAACGGGTGACGCCGCTGCTGGATCTCGGTGTGTCCTGGCGGGTCTGGAAGCGGGCGGCCGGGGCCATCGCGGAGACGGACGCCTATCTGGACCGGCATATCGCCGAGCTGCGGCGGGCGCCCGGGGACGACATACTGTCCAGCCTGGTGACCGCGGGCGATCTGGACGATCACGAGCTGAAGTCGACCGCGACGCTGCTCATGGGCGCGGGCTTCGAGACCACCGTCAACCTCATCGGCAATGGTGTGGTGCAACTGCTTTCGCATCCCGAGCAGCTGGCGCGGCTGCGGGAGGAACCGGAGCTGTGGCCCCGGGCCGTGGAGGAGATCCTGCGTTTCGATCCGCCGGTGCAGACCACCGCCCGGGTGGCGCTGTGCGACGTGGAGCTGGACGGCACGATCTTGCGCGAGGGCAGTGTGGTGGCGCTCGCGCTGGCCGGGGCCAATCGGGATCCGAAGGTCTTCGAGGAACCGAATCGGTTCGATGTCACCCGGCCGAATGCCAGGGAGCACCTGTCGTTCTCGAGCGGTGTGCACTCCTGCCTCGGCGCCAGCCTCGCGCGTATGGAGGGCGGGCACGCGCTGCGGTCGTTGTTCGAACGCTTTCCCGGACTGGAACTCTCGGGCGCGCCGGAACGCCGGCCGCTGTTCAACTTGCACGGCTACGCGCACCTGCCGGTGCGGCTGGGGCGGCGCGCACCCGCCGCCGTTCAGTAGAAGCCGACGGCCTGGTCGCCCCACACCGAATTGCGGTCGCGGTCGGGATCATCCACGACCCGATCGACGGCGTCGATGACCAGCGTGGTGCGCTTGTCCTCGGTATAGGGCGGCCAGTGCTTGGAGCCGTCCAGCGCGGCGGGCACCCCGTACCCGGCGAAGGCCGTCCAGCGGCGCATGGTGCGGCCCGAAATATCCTGGGCGGCTTTGCGACCGCCCAGCCAGAAGGTCGGGTCGTAGTCGAAGGACCCGAAATTGCCGAAGACGTACGGCAATTCGGTGGCGTGACCGGCGCCGACACGGGCCGCCTTCAGCATGGGCGTGGCATGGTCGAAGCGGTACATCCAGGTCGGCGAATGCCGGGAGTGCGCATTGGCGACCCAGTGCGCGGGCATGCGGAAGGCCGCATCGGTGGACATCGACATGGCGCCGCGCGGGGTGCTGAGATCCCCGTAGGCGGAGGCGATTTCGGCAATGCGCTCCGGTGACATGCCCGGATGTTCGGCGGCCACGCCGCGCAGCATGGCGTTCACGGCGTCCGGGGTGACCGGCATGATGGGCGAGCGAAACACCCGGAACAGCGAGGCCTCGTCCTTGTTGGTGCCGATGATCAACGGCACGTGATGCGAAAGCCCTTCCTGGAAGCGCTCACTCGGATAGGACGGCAGCACGTCGCCGTCCACCACCGGCGCGGCGGCCAGCCGTCCCGGCTCCCGGGTAGGCACCTCGTCGAGCAGAATGCCCGCACCGGTGATGAGCCGCTCGATGGGCATATCCAGCAGTTCGGCGCCGCGCTCGGGCGCCAGCTCCAGGATCTCCAGATACCGTTTGGCCACGGTCGCCGCGTAGCCCGGACCGAAAACCGTGGTGGCGGGCGGGGATTGGGCAATGGCGCGATGGAACAGCCCGGCGGCGCGCGGCGAGGTGAGCAGGGCCGTCACACAGCCCGCCCCCGAGGATTCGCCGAAGACGGTCACATTGTCCGGGTCGCCGCCGAAGGCCGCGATATTGTCGCGCACCCACTCCAGGGCGGCGAGCTGATCGTGCAGTCCCAGATTCGGCACGAACTCCGGGCCGAGCGAGGACAGATCGAGGAAGCCGAGCGCACCGAGGCGGTAGTTCACCCCCACCACCACAACCCCGCCGGTCTCGGCCATCCGCTTGCCGTCGTAGATGGCCTGCGCCGCGGTGCCCAAGCAGAACGCGCCGCCGTGAATCCACACCATGACCGGACGCGGGTCATCGGCGGGTTCGACCGGGGCCCACACATTCACCCACAGACAGTCCTCCCCCATGCGCAGCCCGGAATCCACCGGCACGAACCCGGCGCTCTGCGGCGCCACCTCCCCGAACTCGGCGCAATCGCGCACCCCGTCCCAGGGCTCCGGCGGCTGCGGCAGCCGGAATCGGTTCGCGCCACCCGCATCGGCGGCATAGGGAATCCCGCGCCACACCGCGACCGGCCCCTGCCTACGGCCTCTCACCTCGCCGGATCCGGTTCGCGCCACCGGATCGGTGTCCTCCTGCGCCATCGTGTCGAAGAACCGAGTGCTCACAACCGACCTCCTCGTACCTCGTAAAACGAGGGTACCGAGTGCATGAGTACAGACCGCGCCATCGTGAGCAGCGCGTCATTTACCCTGGGCTCGTGCCGAGTTATTCGTATCGCTGCCGCAGCTGCGGTGACACCTTCGAGAAGAGCCGCCCGATGGCCGAAGCCTCGGATCCGGCGATCTGCCCGCAGGGGCATGAGGACAGCGTGAAGCTGCTGACCACTTTCGGGGTGGTCAGCAGTGGTGGGAGCAGCGCGCCGACGCCGTCCGCGCCCGCGGGCGGCGGGTGCTGCGGCGGCGGTTGCTGCGGCTGATCTCGACGACGCGACTCAGCCGGGACCGCACGGTTCAGCCGGCCGAGTCGGAGTTGCCGGTGGGCTCGGCCGGGCCGCCGGAGGCCTTGTCCGCGTGGCCGAGGGAGCGGCCGGGGGCGACGCGGTCGCGGACGCGTTGCTTGAGGACGGCGATATCGGGAAAACCGCCGTCCGCCTTGCGCTCCCAGATCTGTTCGCCGTCCACGGTGATGCGGAAGACGCCGCCTTCACCGGGGATGAGCGCCACCTCCGAGAGGTCGGTGGCGAAGGTGGACAGCAACTCTTGAGCCATCCAGCTCGCGCGCAGCAGCCAGCGGCACTGTGTGCAGTATTCGATCGCGACGCGGGGCATACCGGGCACCCTACCGTGGGTGCGGGGCGGGATCAGGGGGCGAGCAGGGTGAACAGACTCAGGATGTTCAGCAAGAGGGAACTGGCATTGAGGGCGATGGCGGAGCCGGTGGTCAGCAGACTCAAGACGGTCCAGGGACTCATGAAAGCTCCTTCGATCAGATGATGTCCGGGCCTTGCTCAACGGTAACTCGGGCGGGCGATTCCGGAAGATCGAATTCGCGTTTTGCACTGGCCTTTTCACATCGCGCGGGAGCGTTTCACATTCGGGGGCTTGTCGGTGCGGTGCGATAGAAATCATGGCAACGAAGGAAGGGGGATCGATGACCACCGCCTGGACCGCCGATCAGATCGCCGCGATCGCACCCGATGCCGCCTCGCTCACCGCGGCCCGCAAGTTGCGCGGCAAGTGGACCACCACCGGCCACCACGAGATGACCCTGTGGGGCCTGTGCACCGGCAGCGGCAGCACGCCGTATCAAACCATCATCGATATTTCCGGCCCGGCTTACAAATGCTCCTGCCCGAGCCGCAAATTCCCGTGCAAACACGCCCTCTCCCTGCTGCAATGCTGGTCCGAGGGCGCGGTGCCCACTACCGACACCCTCGATGATTTCGCCGCCGAATGGCTGGCCGTCCGCGCCGCCCGAGAGGCGAAAAAGGCCGACCCCGAGTCGAAGTCCGCGCCCGCGGCGAAACCCTCCCGCGCTACCGGCTCCGCCGGCACCGATCAGCGCCAGGCCCGCGTCACCGCCGGCCTGGCCGACCTCGACACCTGGCTCACCGACCAGATCCGCACCGGCCTGGCCCAAGCCGACCGCTCGCACCACGCGTTCGAATCCGTGGCCGCCCGCATGGTCGACGCCCAAGCCCCCGGCATAGCCCTCACCCTCCGCCGGCTGCCGCGCCTGAGCACTCGCTCCGACTGGCCCCAGCAACTCCTGCGCGAATACGCCCGCCTGCACCTGCTGGCCACCGCGCACCGCCGCCTGGCCGACCTCTCCCCCGCCCTGCGATCCAGCGTTCGCACCCACATCGGCTATCCCACCCCCGCGGAATCCGTCCGCGCCGAACCTCCCGTCCGCGACCACTGGATGGTCCTCGGACAGCACACCTCCGCGGAAGACGGCCTGCACACCCGCCGAGTCTGGTTGCGCGGCCGCAGCACCGCCCGCTGGGCCCTGCTCATCGACCACAACTACGGCAGCCCCACCTTCCCGCCCGACACCCCGGTCCCCGGCCAGCAGATCGACGCCGATCTCCACTTCTACCCCGCCGCCGCACCCCTGCGCGCCCTCTGGGGCACCCGGCACCACCATCCGGAGCCCTACACCACGCTCGAATTCCGGATGGCACCAACCGATCTCGGTATAGAGATCCTGCCGGACAACGGGCAGGCCGGAATCACGCGCGCCGACACGGCCCCGATCAATGGAGTCGACGCTCCGAACGGTGCGGCCGACAGTGACGCCGACCAGGTGCGTACCCGCGGCGACGCGCCTGCGGGCCCGAACGCCGTACGGCCATACGCCGGATCAGCGGAATCCGATATCTCGGACGGGGTCCGCCCGGGCAGCATTGCGGCCGCGCTGTCGTCTCATGCGGAGGCGGTCGGCGCCGATCCCTTTCTGCGCGGATGGCCGATTCTGCTGGCGGAAATTATGCCGGTACGCGGTGAGAACGGCTGGCATGTCCTGGAATCCGATGGAACGGCGCTGCCGGTTGCGATCGGGGACGGTGAGCCGTGGCGGCTGTTGGGCCTGTCGGGTGGGCATCCCGTGACGTTGATCGGTGAGTGGACCGCCGACGGCGTGGTGCCGATTGCGGCGTTCACCTCCGGCGCTGTGGTGGATGTTGTTGTCGGGGACGGTAATTCGCGAGGGATGCCGAGCGGGGTTCCGATCGAGTCCGGTGCCGCCGGCGTCGGGGCGGAGCTGGTTTCCACCGCATTGGTCGGGACGGCTCGCCGTGGCGGCGAGCCCGAGGGACTGGCCGCACCGGTAGCGACGGCCGCGGCCCGTTTGAGCGGGGAACCGGCCGCACTCCTGCTGGAATCCGTTGCATTGCAGGACTGTTTCGCGCGCGGCGGAGTGCCGGCGGGGACGGCGGAGCGGGATGGCGTTGCGGATGAGGATGAGCGGCCGCTGTTGCCGCAGGGCGCGGCCGATCGGCTGGCGGCGCTGCTGCAGGACAACTCGCCGTTCCTGGAGGAGTGGTTCGCTGCGGCCGCGCGGCATGATTTCCGGGCTCCGGATGCGATGAGCAGCCTACTGCTGGAGCGCGCCAAAGCGCTTGCACCGCATCGGGAGTCATTGCTGCGGCTGGCGGGGGCGCGGGGGCGGTGGCTGGCCGGGCAGCATCCCGGGTGGCGGACGCTGGTGCGGGCGGCGGCCGATGACGAGTCGGTGTGGTCGCACGGGCGGGCGGCGGAGCGGCGGGCGTGGCTGGCGCAGTTGCGGCAGCGGGATCCGGGGGCGGCGCGGGCGGCATTGAGCAGTTCGTGGGGGACCGAGGCCGGGCCGCAGAAGATGGAATTGCTGGCGGTGCTGGCCGGGGGGCTGTCGCTGGAGGATGAGCGGCTGCTGGAGGAGGCGCTCGACGACCGGCGGGCCGAAGTGCGGCGGCTGGCGGCGGATCTGCTGGGCAGACTGCCGGATTCGGCCTTCGCGCAGCGGATGACCGCGCGGGCCGCCGCCTGGTTGAGCTTCGGGCAGCGGCTGCGGCAGCCGCAGCTGACCACCACGGGCCCGGGCGTGCTCGATGATGCCGCCCGGCGCGACGGCATCGGGGATGCCTTCGGGTACACCGCGTATCGGGCCGACGGCGCACCGGATCTGGCGGCCGAATGGCTGCACCGGGTGGTGGCGGGGACGCCGCTGCGGCACTGGGAGCGGGTGCTCGGGCCGCCGCAGCAGGCGGTGCGGGCGCCCATGGCCGAGGGCGTGCGCGGGCCCATGTTCTCCGGGTGGGCCGATGCCGCACTGGCCCAGCGGAATTCGCAGTGGGCGGCGGCGCTGTTCGGCACCTTCGGGACGCCGGAGGCGGGTGAGGTGGACAGTGAGAAGCTGCGCGAGCTGTTCGCCCTGCAACCCGAGGAGGATCAGGTGCGGCATCTGCGGCGGCTGGACTCCAGCTGGCTCGCCGAGATCGAATCGCTGTTGCGCGCCATGCCGCATCCGTGGCCGAACACCATGGCCGAGCACGTGCTGCGACTGCTGCTGGAGCGCGCGCAGCTGTCCGCCGATCGGCCCGGCGCACCGAGCCTGGTGCCGGGTTCGTATCGCACCCTCTTCCGCGCGGCCTCCGCCCATTTCCCGGTGAGCGTGGCGGACATGGTGACCGGAATCGCCCGCAAATGCGGAGAACCCTACTGGGAGCAGGCTTTCGACCAGCTCGCCCACGACCTTATTCAGCGCAAGACGATGCTCGAGGAGTTGACGTGACCATCACTCAGGAGCGGGACGCCCTGCTGCGCCCGCATGCCGAACAAGCCTTCGCCGATGAGCTGGCCGCGCTGGCGGCGGCCGACGATCGCCCGCGCCCGCCGTCCTGGAAGCTGTCGCCGTGGGCGGTGGTCACCTATCTGCTCGGCGGCACGCTCGCCGACGGCACCGTGATCAGTCCCAAGTACGTGGGCCCGCGCCGGCTCATGGAGGTCGCGGTCGCCACGCTCGCCACCGATCGGGCGCTGCTGCTCATCGGCGTGCCGGGCACCGCGAAAACCTGGGTGTCCGAACATCTCGCGGCCGCGGTGGCCGGGAGGTCCACGCTGCTGGTGCAGGGCACGTCGGGGACCGCGGAGGAGGCCATCCGCTACGGCTGGAACTATGCCCGCCTGCTGGCCGAGGGGCCGAGCGAGGCGGCGCTGGTGCCCTCGCCGATCATGACGGCCATGCGCGCCGGGTCCATCGCCCGGCTGGAGGAGCTCACCCGCATTCCGTCGGATGTGCAGGACGCGCTCATCACCGTGCTGTCGGAGAAGACGCTGCCGGTGCCCGAGCTGGGCACGGAAGTGCAGGCGGCCAAGGGATTCAACCTCATTGCCACGGCCAATGATCGCGACCGCGGTGTGAACGAGCTCTCCTCCGCGCTGCGGCGGCGCTTCAATACCGTGGTGCTGCCGCTGCCGGCCGGTGAGGATGAAGAGGTCGCCATCGTCACCCGCCGCGTCGAACAGCTCGGCGCCGCACTGGAATTGCCCGCCGTGCCCGCGGCCGCCGAGGAGGTGCGGCGCGTGGTGCGGGTCTTCCGCGAACTGCGCTCCGGCATGACCGAGGACGGCCGCACCAAGCTGAAGTCGCCGTCCGGGACGCTGTCCACGGCCGAGGCGATCTCGGTGATCACCAATGGGCTCGCCCTGGCGGCGCATTTCGGGGACGGTGTGCTGCGCGCCTCCGATATCGCCGGTGCGGTGCTGGGCGCGGTCATCAAGGATCCGGTCGCGGATTCGGTGGTGTGGACCGAATACCTGGAAGCCGTTGTCCGCCAGCGTTCGGACTGGGCCGACTTCTACCGGGCCTGCCGTGAGGTGAATGGATGACCACGGTGAACACCTCCGTCGGGACGGAGACCCGGATCTTCGGGATCCGCCACCACGGCCCCGGCTCGGCACGCTCCCTGCGCCTCGCGCTCGAAAAGTTCGGTCCCGACGCGATTCTCATCGAAGGCCCGGCCGACGCCGATCCGCTCATCGGATACGTCTCCGCGGACGGGATGGAACCGCCGGTGGCCCTGCTCGGCTACCGGCCGGATGAGCCTTCGACGGCCGCCATGTGGCCCTTCGCGATCTTCTCCCCCGAATGGCAGGCCCTGAGCTATGCCGCGGAAAACGGTGTGTCCGTTGGCTTCTGCGATCTACCGGCGGCCACCGCGCTGGCGCTGCGCGACGAGCCGGGCGACCGGACCGATCCGTTGGCGCTGCTGGCCGCCGCCGGCGGCTACGACGACGCCGAACGCTGGTGGGACGCCATTGTCGAATCCACTTCGGACGCCGATATTTTCGCCGCCGTCAACGAAGCGATGGGGGCGCTGCGCGAGTACGCCGAGCAGGATTTCGACGAAACCGAGACGGCCGCCGATGGCACGGACATCGCCACCCAGAGCATTGTAGTCGATCCGCACACCCTGCGCCGCGAGGCGCATATGCGGCAGGTCATGCGGAAGGTGCTGAAGGGCGGCGCGCAGCGGCTGGCCGTGGTGTGCGGCGCCTGGCACGCGCCGGCGCTCGAGGGCAATCTCGGCCCGGCCGCGGCCGATGCCCGCCTGCTCAAGGGCCTGCCCAAAGGCAAGGCCACACTGACCTGGGTGCCGTGGACGCATTCGCGGCTGGCCAGCTCTTCCGGCTACGGCGCGGGCGTCACCTCGCCGGGCTGGTATCACCATCTGTTCACGCAACCGGACCAGCCCATCACCCGCTGGCTGACCAAGGTCGCGGGCATGCTGCGGCAGCACGATCTGCCGGTGTCGAGCGCCCACATCATCGAATCGGTCCGGCTGGCAGAGACTCTCGCGACCCTGCGGGACCGCCCGCTGGCCGGTCTGTCCGAGGTGACCGAGGCGACCCGGGCGGTGCTGTGCGACGGTGACGAGACCATGCTGCGGCTGGTCAGCACCGAACTCGTGGTGGGCGAGGCCATGGGCGCGGTGCCCGACGGGACTCCGACCGTGCCGTTGGAAGCCGACCTGCGCGCCCAGATCAAGACCTTGCGGCTCAAACAGCAGACCCTGGAGAAGCAGCTCGATCTGGATCTGCGCACCGACGGCGGGGTGGCGAGATCCCGCCTGCTGCACCGGCTCCGGCTGCTCGGCGTCGATTGGGGGCGGCTCACCGACAGCCAGGTCCGCAATACCGGCACCTTCCGGGAAACCTGGACGCTGCAATGGCGTCCGGAGCTCGCGGTCGCCGTGGTGGAGGCGGCGCGCTGGGGCACCACCTTGCAAACCGCCGCCGAGGCCAAGATCCTCGATCTGGTGTCGGCCCCCGACGCCAAGGTGGGTCAGGTGGCCGCCGCCCTGGAATCAGCATTGCTCGCCGATCTGGGCGGTGCGACCGACGGCCTCATCGCCCGCCTGGAATCCGTTGCGGCCCTGGATCACGACGTCACCCACCTGCTCGCGGCCCTGCCCGGGGTGCTGCGCACGCTCCGCTACGGCGATGTGCGCGGCACCGACACCGCGGCGCTCACCCGGGTCGCCGACAGCCTCCTGGTCCGCAGCTGCGCGGGCTTGCCGGGCGCGGTCACCGGTCTCGACGGCGATGCAGCCGCCGAACTCCGCGCCCTGATCGATGCGGTGCACCTGGCGCTGTCCGCCCGCAATGACGAATGGGCCACCGGCACTTGGCTATCCGCCCTGCAGGCCCTGGCCGACCGCGACGATATCCACGGCGGCCTATCCGGCCGCGCCGTCCGCTTGCTCTGCGATGCCGAGCGCATCGACGCGACCGAATCCGCCCGCCGCCTCTCGGCAGCCCTCTCGGTGGGCCGCACCCCCGCGGACAAAGCCGCCTGGATCGACGGCTTCCTCGGCGGCCGCGGCCTGCTCCTGGTTCACGACCGAAACCTGCTGTCCCTCATCGACACCTGGCTACGCGGCCTGGCGGAAGACCAGTTCGTCACCACCCTGCCGCTACTCCGCCGCACCTTCGGCGGCTTCGACTCCGGCGAACGCCAGGCCATCGGCCAAGCCGTCCGCCACAGCGCGCCGGCAACCTCCGCCCCTGGGGCCACCGACTACGACACCGAGCGCGGCACGATCGCCTTGCGCGCAGCCGCCGAAATCCTCGGCATGGCCCAATGAGCCAACCGCCGCATCCGCTGAAATGCGAAGCCCCACCCGTGAAGGGAATGCAATGAGCGAGATCGACGAACTGCAATCGCGCCGCTGGCGCCTGGTGTTGGGCGGCGCCGCCGAATCCGGGCTGGGCGGCCTCGGAGCCGCCGATGATGTGGCCATGGACCGCGCCCTGGGCGCCCTCTACGACTCCGACGGCCAGAATCCATCCGGCGGCCGCCGCTCCGGCGGCCTGGGCGGCTCCGCACCCCAGGTGGCCCGCTGGCTCGGCGACATCCGTCGCTACTTCCCGTCCACCGTGGTCGAGGTCATGCAGCGCGATGCCGTCGACCGCCTCAACCTCACCGAATTGCTGCTCGAGCCGGAGCTTCTGGAAGCAGTCGAACCCGACGTCCACCTGGTCGGCACCCTGCTCAGCCTCAACCGGGTCATGCCCGAAACCACCAAGACCACCGCCCGCACGGTCGTCGAAAAAGTCGTCCGCGAAATCGAACGCCGCCTGGCCGCCCAAACCGTGGCCGCCGTAGGTGGCGCCCTGAACCGCGCGGCAAAAGTCTCCCGCCCCAAACTGCGAGACATCGACTGGAACACCACAATCCGCAAGAACCTGGCCAACTACCTCCCCGACCACAAAACCGTCGTCCCCGAACGCCTCGTCGGCTACGGCCGCAAAGCCCAAGCCGTCCGCCGCGACGTAGTCCTGGCCATAGACCAATCCGGCTCCATGGCCTCCAGCGTCGTCTACGCCTCCGTCTTCGGCGCAGTCCTCGCCACCATGCGCTCCCTCAAAACGTCCTTGATCGTCTTCGACACCGCCGTAGTCGACCTCACCGAAAAACTCTCCGACCCGGTAGACGTCCTCTTCGGCACCCAGCTCGGCGGCGGCACCGACATCAACCGAGCCATCGCCTACTCCCAATCATTGATCACCCGACCGTCCGACACCCTCTTCGTCCTCATCTCAGACCTCTACGAAGGCGGCGTCCGAGCCGAAATGCTCCGCCGCATCCGCACCCTGAAGGATTCAGGCGTCCAAGTAATCGTCCTCCTGGCCCTCTCCGACGAAGGCGCCCCCTCCTACGACCGCGACAACGCCGCCGCCCTCAACACCCTCGGCGTCCCCGCCTTCGCCTGCACCCCCGACCGCTTCCCCGACCTCCTCGCCGTAGCCCTCGACAAGGGCGATGTCGAAGCCTGGGCCCACGCCAATGCGGGCCGCGCCACGACATAGCGGCCACTCTCGATTTGAAACACCGTCGACTGGGAACTGGTGGCGGACCCTTCTCGACGAACGCCGCCGCCAGTTCCCGGTGATCGCATGACCAACTCTGGCGCGGGGTGTCGCCTGCCCGAACATCGTGGTCATGGCGGGGTGGTCGGTCCTGATGGCGGCCGCTGTCCGGTCCGGACCGGGGAGCGGGGTCGGCCGACGCTGATACGCTGCCAGCGGATCTGTCTCGTGGAAACGGGGGCTCGGCTTTGCACCCTGGTGATGTGTTCGCCGGTTACGTCATCGAACGCGAGCTCGGTCGCGGCGGTATGGGGTCGGTGTATCTGGCTCGGCATCCACGGCTGCCGCGGAAGACCGCGTTGAAGTTGCTGAATCAGGAGATGTTCTCCGATGAGGAGATTCGGGCACGGTTCGTGCGGGAGGCTGATCTCGTCGCGCAGCTCGATCATCCGAATATCGTCACGGTGTACGACCGGGGGACGGAGGGGGAGCAGCTGTGGATCTCCATGCAGTACATCGATGGGGTGAATGCCTCGGCGGTCAGTCCCGGATCGTTGCCGCCGATGCGGGCGGCGCAGATTATCGGGGAGACTGCTAAGGCGCTGGATTACGCGCATGGGCGGGGGGTGCTGCATCGGGATGTGAAGCCGGCGAACATTCTGCTGGCGCGGTCCTCGGCGGGGGCCAGTGGGGAGCGGGTGTATCTCACCGACTTCGGGATCGCGCGGTTGCGGGACGATACGGGGCATCTCACGCAGACGGGGACGGTGACCGCGACGCTGGCGTACGCCTCACCCGAGCAATTGACCGGGGCGACCATTGACGGGCGGTCGGATCAGTACGCGCTGGCGTGCACCACGTTCCAGTTGCTGACCGGGGTGGTGCCGTTCGAGGGGACCAGTCCGGCGGCGGTGATCCGCGGGCATCTGCAGCAGCCGCCGCCACCGGCCACCACCAAGCGGCAGAATCTGCCGCGGGCGATCGACGGGGTGCTGTCGCGGGCGCTGTCCAAGCGGCCGCAGGATCGGTTCCGGTCGTGCACGGAATTCGCGGCGGCGGTGGAACGGGTGCTGTCGGCGCCGGCCGCTCCCCCGCGCCCGCCGACGCCGGTGCGGCCGCAGCCCATCGTGCAGCCGCAGGTCGCGCCGCCCCGGCCGCCGACGCCCGCGCGGCCGCAGCCGGTGGTGCCGCCGCCCGCGCAGTCGACACCGCGGCCGATGGTGGGACCGACGCCGGGAACCGGGCCGGGTTATCCGAATCCGTCTCCGGTGCCGTCCTATTCGCCGCCGCCCGGTCCCGGACCGGTGTACAAGGCGCCGCCGAACTCGGGTCCGGGCTATCCGACCCCGGCGTACACGAATCGGCCGACGCCGCCGCCGGCGTACCGTCCGCAGCCGCAACCGCAGCAGAGTTCGGCGCCCGTCGGGCTGATCATCGCCGGTGTCACCGCGGTGATCATCATCCTGATCATCGCGGGCGCGGTCATCCTGGCCCGCTGACGGCGAACCGCAACGACGGCCGGCCGGTCACCGAACAG
>NZ_JBHXVO010000020.1:0-17768 GCF_042672265.1 Nocardia sp. NPDC127526
TGATAGGCCGGAACTGGAAGTCTGGTAACAGATGCAGGTGACCGGTACTAATAGGCCGAGGACTTACCAACAAAGAAGCTACGCGTCCACTGTGCGGTATCTGAAACAACACACACTGTGTTGGAGGCTCCGGTCTCCGACCGTGTGGGGAGTTTCGGGGGCTAAGCCCCCGGAGCCCCCTTAGTTTCATAGAGTTACGGCGGCTATAGCGGTGGGGAAACGCCCGGTCCCATTCCGAACCCGGAAGCTAAGGCCACCTGCGCCGATGGTACTGCACTCGACAGGGTGTGGGAGAGTAGGACACCGCCGGAACATCATTCGCAAAGGCCCCCAGCAATCTGCTGGGGGCCTTTCGCGTATCTACAAGGATTTCGGTAGTCCGAATGGCTCGAACCGTTCGGAACCATGAAATGCCACAACCCTTTCGACGCCCGCCGGCGTCACGGTCAGCACCTGAATCGAATGGGCTTCCCCGTTCAGGTACAGCGCGAACGCGGGCTGGCCATTGGCAGTCGCCGGGATCATGCGCGCACCACCGGCCTGGGATGGGCACTGAGTGGTGATCAGCTCGATGATGGTGTCCCTACCGGTGAACCATTCGCGGATCGGCGGCATCTCCCAGACCGCTTCTGTCTTCAGCAGATTCGCCAAGGCCTCGGTGTCGAACGATTCGAAGGCCGCCGCCCAGCGGTCGAGCACCACCCGGACGGCCGGATCGTCGGGTTCGGTGATCTGCTCCTCCTCGGTCTTGCGATCGGCGAGGGTGGCGTGCGCACGCTGCAGGGTGCTGTTGACCGCCGCGGGCGTGGTGCCGAGCAGCTCGGCGACCTCACCGGCCTTCCAGCGCAGTACATCTCGCAGGATGAGCACGGCGCGCTGGCGCGGCGGCAGGTGCTGCCAGACGGCGATGAGCGCGAGCCGCGTATCGTGCCGGGCGGTAATGATGGCGGCGGGATCGGTGGTCTCGGGTTCGATCAGGACATCCGGCATGGGTTGCAGCCAGGGCACCGTATCCGCGTCGGCGCCGATCTTCTCGGGATGCGCGGAGGGTCCGGTGAGCCCGGACGGCAGCACCCGCCGGCTGCTGTGTTCGAGCGCATTGAGGCAGGCATTGGTGGCGATGCGGTACAGCCAGGTTCGCATCGAAGCCCGCTCTTCGAATTCGCGGTAGCCGCGCCAGGCCCGCAGCATGGTCTCCTGCACCAGATCCTCGGCATCGTCGACCGACCCGAGCATGCGATAGCAGTGGGCGAGCAGTTCCCGCCGATACGGCGTGGTGCGCGCGGCGAACTCTTCGGTATCGATCATCCGCAGTCCTTTCGGCCGGGCACGTGCGGGCCCCTCCTATATCGACCGCCCGCGCACCCGGAAGTCATCGGTCCGGGCACGATGACTTTCCGCTTCCCGCCGGTCGGTATCTGTGACGCTCCGATCGGAAGGAATCTCGTGAGTACACCGACAGTTTCGCGGGCGACGCAGCGCTGGGTGCTCGCGCTCGCCGCCATCGCGTCGATGATGGCGGCCCTGGACACCCTGGTCGTCGCGACCGCCCTCGGCACCATCCGGGAGGACCTGAACGCCTCCCTGGCCACCCTGGAATGGACGGTCAACGGCTACAACCTCAGCTTCGCGGTACTCCTGATCACCGCCGCGGTACTCGGCGACCGCTTCGGCCGCCGCCGCATGTTCGCGACCGGACTGGGCATCTTCGTCGCGGGTTCGGCCGCCTGCGCGGTAGCGGAATCGGTCGGCCTCCTGATCGCGGCGCGCGTCCTCCAGGGCGTCGGCGCGGCCCTCATCATGAGCCTGGCGCTGGCGCTGGTCAGCGCGGCCTTCCCGGCCGAGCGCCGCGGCATGGCGATCGGAATCCTGGAAGGCGTAACCGGTTTGGCGGTCGCCTGCGGTCCCCTCGTCGGCGGCGCGATCGCGGAGGGCTTGTCCTGGCAGTGGATCTTCTGGATCAACGTGCCCCTCGGATTGATCGCGATCCCCTTGGCGCTGACCCGCATTCCGGAGAGTCGCGGCTCCGACACGGACATCGACGCCAGGGGCCTACTCCTGGTCACCGCCGGCGCACTGGGTGTCGTCTGGGGCCTGGTCCGCGGCAATATCGCGGGTTGGTCGTCCCCCGAGATCCTGCTGACCCTCGGCGGCGGCCTCATTCTGCTGGTCGCCTTCGCGATCTGGGAATCCCGCACGCCCACACCGATGTTCCCGATTCGCATGTTCACTTCCCGCGGCTTCGCGGCGGGCAATACCGCGATCTTCCTGACCTTCGCGGCCCTGTTCGGCGCGGTCTTCTTCTACGCGCAATTCATGCAACTGGTCTTCGAATACGGCCCGCTGGGCGCGGGCCTGCGCCTGCTGCCGTGGACTTTGACGCTGTTCTGCTGCGCCCCGGTGGCCGGCGCGCTGGCCGACCGCGTCGGCGAACGGCCGATCATGGCGGTGGGCCTGCTCTTGCAAGCGGCAGGCATGGCTTGGATAGCCCTCATAGCCGAACCCGGCATGACCTACGGTGCGCTGGTGCCACCGCTGGTGGTGTCGGGAATCGGTGTCTCCATGGCGATTCCGACCGCCCAGAGTGCGGTGGTCGGTGCGGTCGAGCACGGTTCGATCGGCAAGGCCGCGGGCGCCAACAGCATGATGCGCGAACTCGGCGGCGTCTTCGGAATCGCCGTGGCGGTAGCGGTTTTCGCCGGTTTCGGCGGTTATGGCTCCGTGTCCGACTTCACCGCAGGGTTCGTCCCCGCGGTCGCGGTCGGCGCGGCGCTGTCGCTGCTCGGCGCGGTGGTGGCCTTGGCGCTGCCCACGCAGCACGGCCCGGAAGCCCTCGGGGCTTCCGGGCCGTCGCGCACCGGCTCGGTGCGGCCGGTGCCGGAACCGATCACGCGAGGCCGAGAGCCGCGGTGATCTTGCGCGCCATCTCGGCGGCGATGGGCCCGGCCTGCCCCTTGCGGGCGTGGTCGGCGGCATCGATGGCGACGAGCACGATCCGGCGGAAGTTCTCGGCCTCGGCCGGATCCTGCTGCTCGAGCAGCTGCACCGCGGCACTCAGGGCCGGCAGCACCTGGTCGGCGAGTTCGGCGACATTCTTGCCCTTCAGCTTGATGTCCTTGGCCTTGGCGGAGGCGAGCACATGTCCCGCCAGGCCGGTCGCCGAGGTGAGGGCGATGCTGGCGGCGGTGGAGGACTTGTGCGCTCCCCCGGTGGCCGACATGAGCGAGACCGCGCCGTAGGCGGCGGTGCGCAGGGTGGCCTTGTCCTGGTCGGTGAGGGCGGCGGTGATGGTCATGGCGGTGGCTCCTTGTGATCTGTGCTGTTCTGGCCGGCGGGCGTTGTGCTCGCCGTTGTTGACGAGAACTACGATCGCCTGCCCCGCTGACAGCGCATTGACACGGCGCTGACACGGTCGCTGACACCGGATCCGCTGTGCCCGCGAAAAATTGGATGACCGGATTCCGCTCCGGCTGTTACCGTGTGGCCACTACTCGACCAGGAAGGGAGCCGGTGATGCGTGATCGTTCCGCCGCCGTGGCCGCCCGTTCGCGGTTCGAGGTGATCCTGGTGTCTTCGCCGGTTCGGTGCCGGCTGCGCGGCCGGTACTGAGTACCCGGGCGATTCGTTACTCCTGACCCCTGAGTGGGTGGGCGCCGTTCGTGCGGCGTCGTCCGGGAATCGCGCTGTTCTGTTCTGGATCAGCACGAAGGGCTGAAGACTGTGCGTACCAATGTTTCTCGTAAGAATCCGGCTGCTGTTCGCAATCTCGGAATCCTCGCGCACGTGGATGCGGGGAAGACCACCGTCACCGAGCGAATGCTGTACCTGGCCGGGGTTATTCACAAGCACGGGGAGGTGCACGACGGGACCACCGTCACCGATTTCGATGCGCAGGAGCGGGAGCGGGGCATCACGATCTTCGCGGCCGCTGTCGCGTGTGAATGGGATGCGCACCGGCTCACGGTGATCGATACCCCGGGGCATGTGGACTTCTCCGATGAGGTGGAGCGGTCGCTGCGGGTGCTCGATGGGGCCGTTGCCGTATTCGATGCGGTGGCGGGGGTCGAGCCGCAGAGTGAATCCGTGTGGCGGCGGGCCGATGGGTACGGCGTTCCGCGGATCGCGTTCGTGAACAAGATGGACCGTGCTGGAGCCGATTTCGGCGCCGCGGTGGCGTCCATGCGGACGCGGCTGCACGCCGCGGCCGTGCCGGTGCAACTGCCGATCGGCGCCGAGGGCGGATTCACCGGTGTGGTGGATCTGGTGCGGATGCGCGCTCTCGTCTGGGAAGCGGGCACACCGACGGCGGTTCCGATTCCGGATGGTCTCGCCGAAGCGGCTCGGCTCGGTAGGAAGGAGCTGGAAGAAGCGGTCGCGGAACGGCATTCGGCCGCACTGGAGGAATTCGTCACGACCTCGGCGATACCGGACGCCATGCTGGGCGCGGCGCTGCGCGAGCTGACCCTGAAGGGTGAGATCGTGCCGGTGCTGTGTGGTGCGGCCTATCGGGATATCGGGGTCGAGCCGTTGCTGGACGCGGTGGTGGCGTACCTGCCGTCGCCGCTGGATCGGCCGCCGGTGCGCGGCGGTGCCGTCGAACTCGCCGCCGATCCCGCGGAATCGCTTGCGGCGCTGGTGTTCAAGGTGCATGTCACGAATACCGGCAGGCTCACCTTCGTGCGCCTGTACTCCGGTGTGCTGGGCAAGGGCGACACCGTGCTGGATGCGGGAACGCATCGGCGCGAACGGGTGTCGCGGATTCTGCGGGTGCAGGCCGACCGGCACGAGGAGGTGGAATCGGCCGTGGCCGGTGACATTGTCGCCCTGGTCGGTCCGAAGGCGGCACGGGTCGGCACGACCTTGTGCGCGGCCGCGGCGCCGGTGCTGCTGGAACCGCCCACGGTGGCGGAGCCGGTGGTGTCGGTCGCGGTGGAGGCCCGGGACAATGCCGAGGCGGAGCGGCTGGCGGTGGCGCTGGCGCGGCTGGCCGAGGAGGATTCCTCGCTGGTGGTGCGCACGGATGCCGAGACCGGGCAGACGCTGCTGTCCGGGCTGGGTGAGCTGCACCTGGAGGTCGCGGTGGAGAAGATCCGCCGGGATCGCGGGATTGCGGTGAGCGTGGGTCGTCCGCAGGTCGCGTACCGGGAGACCGTGCTGCGCGGCGTGTCCGGGATGGTGTACCGGCACGTCAAGCAGGATGGTGGCGCGGGGCAGTGGGCGCACATCGTGTTCGATGTGGAACCGCTGGGCGAGCCGGGGACCACGGGTATGGAGTTCCGCTCCACCGTGGTCGGCGGTCGCGTACCCGCCGAGTTCGTGCGGGCGGTCGAGGCCGGCTGCCGGGACGCCCTGGCTGCGGGACCGCTCGACGGTCACCCGGTGACCGGTGTGCGGATCACCCTGACCGACGGGGCCACGCACTCGAAGGACTCCTCGGAGTTGGCGTTCCGTGCCGCGGGTCGCCTCGGGCTTCGAGAAGCGCTGCGCACCAGCGTGATCGGACTGCTGGAGCCGATCGTGGAGCTGACGGTCACCGCGCCGGAGGAGTTCGTGGGCGCGGTACTGGGTGATCTCGCCGGCCGGCGCGGCCGCGTCACCGGTTCGGTCACCCGTACCGGGTCCGCGGTGGTGACGGCAGCGGTGCCGCTCGCCGAGTTGTTCGGCTATGCAACACGTTTGCGCAGCCGCACACAAGGCCGCGGCACCTTCACCACGAGGCCGCAGGGTTACGCCCTCGCGCCGACACGGTGAACCCCCGCGCCGACGGGCTGGGCCTCGCGCCGACACGGTGAGCCGGCACCTGCACGGTGGGCGTGCGCTCGGCCCGGTGAGCCTTGCACGCGCGGTGAGCACCGCCCGGTGACGGATCGATCCTCCGATCGGTTCGCCACCGGTATCACCACGGGGCGCGGCGCTTCAGTCCTTGACGAGGATGGCGCGGGTGTAGAGCAGGTCGAAGCCGCTGCGCTGGGCGTTCTGCTGGGATTTCGAGCCGGGCTGGGTGGTGATGACGGCGATATCGCAGCCCGCTGCCTTCGCAAGGCCGAGACGGGTTGCGAGCAGGGCGGATTGGATGCCGTGGCGACGGTGCGCGGGGCGGGTGGTGGCGCCGGTGAGCTGGGCTACGCCCCGGGAGATGCGCATGCTGGCGCAACCGGCCGTCTCGCCGTCGCGGAGGGCGAGGAAGCGCTGGACGCCGGCGGCCGCGGTGATGTCGCGCATGGCATTGGCGAGGATGTCGCGGGGGAATTCCTCGTGCGAGGCCACGCCCTGGGTGTCGGGATTGGCGAAGCCCTCGGCGGCGATATCGATCCAGAGATCGAATTCGCTGTCGTCGCTGGGGCGGATCTCGATGCCCGCGGGGCGGACGGTCGCCGGGTCGTCGTGCAGGGTGCGGCCGAGGACGTTCTCGAAGTTGACGAGCCGATAGCCGCGACCGGTGAAGAGTTCGGCGAGGGCCGGATCGGCGAGGTGGGCCAGCTCGACCTGGACGGGGGTCTTGCGTTCGGCGTAGCGCGCTTCGATGGCGTCGAGCTCGGCCGGTTCGGGGACACCCGCGAAACCGAGCCCGGCCACCTTGTCCAGCGGGGATCCCTCCTCCGCGAAGGCCGCGACACCGCCGGCGATCGGGATGGTGAACCCATCCCCGCCCGGCCGCCGGGCCGCCGCGGCGGCGCTACCGGCGATGATCAATTCCGTGTCGACGCCTTCGAGGCGGGCGGCGAGTTCGGTACTGCAGAACAGGGATCGGCGGGCGTCGCTCATTTCTCCGAGGGTATGCCGGGCGATGACCCGCAGCCAGCGAATATGCGGTGGGGAGGCGCGTCGCGGCGGACGGCGCGCCGAACGTATGGTCGGTGGGTGGCTCATGATCAACCGGTGGACGGCTCGAACGGACCCGTCGTCGGGTTCGACCTGGATATGACGCTCATCGATTCCCGCCCCGGCATTGCCGCGGTGTGGGATGCGGTCGCCGCCGAGACCGGCGTGCCGATCGACTCCGAACTGGTGGTGTCGCGCCTGGGCCCGCCGCTGGCACAGGAGGCCGCGGAATGGTTTCCGCAGGACCAGGTGCCCGGGGTGGTGGCGCGCTATCGCGAGCTGTATCCGGACCTCGCGATACATCCGTCCGGTCTGCTGCCGGGCGTGGTCGACGCCATCGCGGCCGTGCACAAGACCGGTGGCCGGGTGCTGGTGATCACCGCCAAGAACGGCCCGCAGGCGCAGCTGCACGTCGATCATCTCGGCCTGGAGGTGGATGATCTGGTCGGCGGTGTGTGGGCGGAGGAGAAGGGCACGGTGCTGCGCGAGCACGGGGCGTCCATTTTCGTCGGCGACCATCTCGGCGACGTCCGCGGCGCGAAGGCGGCGGGCGCGTTCTCGGTGGCGGTGACGACCGGTCCCTATGCGGCGGAGGAATTGTCGGCCGAGGGCGCGGATGTGGTGCTCGCCGATCTCACCGAATTCCCGGCCTGGTTCGCGCGGCACTTAGAGGGGTAGCGGATCCAGCGCCAGCGTCACGGCTTCGAGCGGATCCTTGGCGGGGAGGGCGGCGGGCACCGGGCGGCCCTCGGCGTCGAGGATCCGCCAACCCCGCAGGGACACAATGGGTATCCGGCGGCGGTGATTGGCGAGCGCCAGTTCCGACAGCGTGCCCCAGGAGCCGCCGATGACGATGACGGCGTCGGCGGAGGCCACCAGGATGGCATTGCGGGCTTCGCCCATATTCGTGTACAGCACCGCGGACAGTCCCGCGCAGGCCCCGGCGCGGTCGCTGTCGGGCCGCACGCCGATGACGAGACCGCCTGCGCGGGAAGCGCCTTCGGCGACGGCCGCCATGACACCGGTGCCGCCGCCGCACAGCACGGTGGCACCGGCCTCGGCGAGTAGTCGCCCGACCTCGGCGGCGTGCGCGGTCTCGAGCTGCGTGCAGTCGCGCGGCCCGCAGACCGCTACCTGAATGGCCGGCATGGCCATTCAGGCTACGCCGCCGAGCGGTGGATCAGCCTTCGCCGAGCGCCGCGCGCGCCGTTTCGAAGGGCAGGCGATCGAAGATGAAGCGGCTCTTGGTGATCAGGCCGTTCTCGATCGTCACGAGTTCCGCGGCGGGTGCGTGCGCCACCAGCGGGGTCACGGTGTCGTACATGATCAGCGCGGTGGTGTCGTCGCCGTAGGCGGCCAGCAGTTCGGCGCGTTGCAGCGTTTCCACGAAGGGGGCGAGGAAGCCGCGGAAGGCGTCCACGCCCTCGATGCGGCCGCCGGGGGTGTCGCAGACGACGTCGGGGGCGATGTAGGTCAGCGCCTTGTCCACGTCGTGGCCGGTCCAGGCCTCCCAGTAGGCGCGGGCCAGCTGGAGGGCGGCGGTGGGTGCGGTCATGTCGGTTACCTCGTTTCCTGTGAAAGGGGGACGAAGGGATAGACACCGGCGGCCGCGGGAACGGACCGGTGCACGCCGCGCCGTTGTCGGTGGCAGGTGTGAGGATGGGGCCATGACCGAGGTGCTCACGGCGGCTTGTGCGGGGGATGAGCAGGCGTTCCGCGAACTCACCGATCCGTACCGGCGGGAATTGCAGCTGCACTGCTACCGGCTGCTCGGCTCGCTGCAGGATGCCGAGGACGTGGTGCAGGAGACGCTGCTCGCGGCCTGGCGCGGGCTGGCGGAGTTCGAGCAGCGGTCCTCGGTGCGGACCTGGCTGTACCGGATCGCGACCAATCGCGCGCTGAATGTCATGCGCAGCTCGCGGCGGCATCCCGTGCAGCCCATCCCCTTCGAGGTGCCCGAGCCCACCGCGCGCGACGAGATCCAATGGTTGCAGCCGTATCCGGATGAGCTGCTCGATGCCGACCCCGAAAAGCGGTATCAGAACCGGGAATCGGTGGAGCTGGCCTTCATTGTGGCATTGCAGCAGCTACCGCCGCGGCAGGCGGCCGTGCTGGTGCTGCGCGAGGTGCTGGAGTTCTCCGGGGCGGAGGCCGCCGAGCTGCTCGGCACCAGCCCGGCCGCGGTGAAGGCGGCGCTGCAGCGCGCCCGCGCGACTTTGGATGCGCTGCGCGCGCCGGGCGAGCGGCCGCCGGCGTCCGGTTCGGCCGCCGAACGCGCGCTCACCCAGCGTTTCTCGGAGGCGTTCAGCAATCGTGATGTGGACGGCATGGTCGAGTTGCTGACCGATGACGCCTGGCTGACCATGCCGCCTTATCCGCACGCTTATCGCGGCCGGGATGCGATTGCCGTTTTCCTGCAATCCATTCCGATTGTTCGCTTTGGATATCCGGTGCGGCTTAAGGCGATTCGCGCAAATACCCAGCCCGCTCTCGCCATCTACTCGGTGCGTGACGATACGGAGGCGTTCGAGCTGTCCGGATTGCTGGTGCTCACACTGTCCGGCAACCGTCTCTCCGCGCTCACGCACTTCTCGCCAACCGAGCTGCTCCTCGCCTTCGGGCTCGATGCCCGTGCGGGTGACCAGGACGTCGCCCGAGGGCGGAAAAATAAGTTCTAAGATTATCCTGCAAAAGTATTCCGTCCGGTTCGCCCGCTCTGTATCGTGTTGAATGGCAAATGATCAGTGACTTTCGGGCTAATGCGACAACGGACCCCGGGTCTCCCCCCGACCCGCGTTCCGATCCCGGGCGGTACCCCTGCCAAAACCGGCCGCCCGTGGATGCGTCATAGCTGCTCGAGGCACTGAGCCAACTTTCGGCTATCGCGCGGTATGCCGGAGGTGCAAACGAAGGGCCCGATCCATGACGAGGGGATCGGGCCCTTCGGTATTGTCTGGCGCAATGTCACAGGAAACGAACGCGGGAAGAATGTACGCCGGGCAGCCCGTAGAAGACCGGCAACGGCAGCGTCGTGCGCGTTTTCTGGAGTCGGGGCTGACGGTGTTCGCGCGAGACGGTTACGCCAACAGCAGCGTCGGCGCCATCTGCAAGGACGCCGGACTCTCCTCGCGGCAGTTCTACGAGGAGTTCACCGGGCGCGAATCGCTGCTACTCGAGCTGTACGAACAGATCGACCGCGAATCGCGGGAAGCCGTGGCCGCCACCATCGCCGAGCATTCCGACGCCAGTGCGATCGACATCATCGATGCGGCCGTGCGCGCCTACATCGAGTCGATTGGGCGTGATCCGCGCAAGGCGCGGGTCGCGCTCGTCGAGGTCGTCGGCGCGGGGCCCAAGGTCGAGAAGTTCCGCCTGGAGCTGCGCCGCGCCTGGGGCGCGCTACTCGCCAGCGCCGCCGAGGATGCCGCCATGCACGGCGAAATCCCGCCCGGTGACTACGAAATGCGCGTGCTGGCGATTATCGGCGCGGTCAACTACGTCGTCGACGCCTGGAGCGGCTCCGAGCCGCGGCCGCCGCTCGACGATGTCATCCGCGTGCTCCGCCGCATCATCATGGGCGCCGTCAGCGCCTGATTCCTTCCCCCACCCGCCAACCGCCGTCGGCCGCACCGGCATCCACTTCGTGGTGTCGCGCCGACGGCGGCCTCATATGCGGGGGTAGCGTGCGCGGCATGGAGACTGTGCCGATTCGGATGCCGGACGGAACGACCGTCCCGGTGCGCTTGATTCCGGCGAAAGGTGCGCATCGGCATGCCATCACGCCGGATGCGCCGCGGCCCGTGGTGGTGATCGTGCCCGGGCTGGGGGTGCCGGGGGAATTCTATTCGCTGTTCGGAATGCCTTTGGCGGCACGGGGCTTCGATGTGGCGTTGCTGGAGTTGCGTGGAAACGGTGACAGTGAGCCGAAACCGGGGCCGTCGAGTAGCTACGGGTATCAGGAATTGGTGTCGGTGGATTTCCCGGCGATGTTCTCCGTAGTGCGCGACCGATTTCCGGACAGCACGCCGTATCTGCTCGGGCACAGCATGGGCGGGCAGCTGGGCGTCATGTACGCCTCCCGCATTCGCGGGCGGCTCGGCGGGCTGATCCTGGTCGCCTCCGGGACGCCGTACCATCGCGGCTATCGGGGGCTGGCCGCGCCCGGATTCCTGTTGGGCAGCGCCGCGATCTCGTTGACCGCCAACCTCGCCGGGTTCTGGCCCGGCGACACGATCACCGCCGGCGGGTTCGGGCGGCAGTCGAAGGTCCTCATCGCCGACTGGGCGCGGCTGGCCCGCTCGGGCCGATTCGAGCCCGCCGGAGCGGATATCGACTACGAGGAGCGCATTGCGCGGCTGAAACTGCCGGTCCTGTCCATCACCCTGGCCGGCGACGATCTCACTCCGCCCGGGTCGGCCCGGCACCTGCTCGACAAACTTCCCCATGCCGACATCACCACCTGGCACAACCCGGCCCCGCTCGGGCACAACGGGTGGATCAGCGATCCCGCCTCGACGGTGGACTGCGTCGAGAAGTGGCTGCGCGACCGCTGATCCGGCTCCGCCGGGCTACTTGATGAGGGTATTGGCGAAGAACTCGTAGATGAGCGCGGCCTGGAACGCGGACTGCTTGTTGTCCGCCGCGCCGCCGTGGCCGCCTTCGATGTTCTCGTAGTACCAGATGTCGCGGCCCTGGGATTCCAAGAGCGCGGCCATCTTCCGGGCGTGGCCGGGATGGACGCGGTCGTCGCGGGTGGAGGTGGTGAGCAGGATCGGCGGGTATTGCCGTGCCGGATCGGTGTTCTGGTACGGCGAGTACTTCGAGATGTACTCCCATTCCTCCGGCTTGTCCGGGTCGCCGTATTCGGCGATCCAGGACGCGCCCGCGAGCAGCAGGTGATAGCGCTTCATATCCAGCAGCGGCACCTGGCAGACGATGGCGCCGAACAATTCCGGATAGCGGGTGAGCATGACGCCCATGAGCAGCCCGCCATTGCTGCCGCCGACCGCGCCCAGCTGATCGTGGGTGGTGATGCCCCGGGCGACGAGATCCTTGGCGACCGCGGCGAAATCCTCGTACACCTTGTGCCGGTTGGCCTTCTGCACGGCGGTGTGCCATTCCGGACCGTATTCGCCGCCGCCGCGGATATTGGTCATGACCCAGGTGCCGCCGCGCTCCAGCCAGCCCATGCCCGACGCCCCGCTGTAGGCGGGGGTGCGGGAGACCTCGAAGCCGCCGTAGCCGGACATGACGGTGGGGCCGGGCTTGTTCTTGCTGTCGCGGTGGCGGATAACGAAATACGGGATCCGGGTGCCGTCGTCGGAGGTGGCGAAGAATTGCTCGGTCTCCACGCCTGCGGCGTCGAAGAATTCGGGTTCCTTCTTGAGCACCTCGGTGGCGCCGCCCACCGACGCGGACATGAGCGTGGTGGGGCTGGTGAAACCGCTTGTGGAGAGCATGAATTCATCGCCGCCCTCGAGCGGATCCAGGTTCATGACGCTGGTGGTGGCCATGGGCGGGGCATCGGCGAGGGGCTCGCGCGTCCAGCCGTCCGGGCCGGGGGTGAGGACGTGCAGCTTGGTCTGCACGTCTTCGAGGGTGATGAGCAGCAGGTGGTTCTCGGTCCAGCCGTAACCGTGCAGCGCGGTGTGCTCGTCCGGGGTGAACAAGATGTCGAAATCGCGTGCGCCGGAGAGGAATCGCTCGAAATTCATGCCCAGCAGCGCACCCGACGGGTAAGTGGCGCCGCCGATCTCCCACGGTTGCTTGAGGCGGACCAGCAGCCAATCCTTGTACCAGGATTCGGAGGCGTCGGTGGGGACGTCGATATGCCGCAGCGTGCCATCGGATTCGAGGAGGAAGACCTCCTCGTTGAAGAAGTCGGTGGCGCGGCCGACGAAATGCCGTTCGTAGCCGGGGGTCCGGTCGTAGCCCGCGGATACGGCCACATCCGAGGGCTCGCCCTCGAACACGATCTCCGCCTCGGTCAGCGGGGTGCCGCGCCGCCAGCGCTTGGCAATGCGCGGATAACCGGAATCGGTGAGCGAGCCCGGCCCGAAATCGGTTCCCACATACACCGAGTCGAGGTCGATCCAGCGAATTTCCGATTTGGCCTCGGGAAGGTAGAAGCCGCCGTCCTCCGGTGCGATGAAAGTCTTGGTGTCGATATCGAATTCGCGCACCACCTTGGCGTCCGCGCCGCCGCGCGAGAGGCTGATGAGCGCCCGCGACTGCTCGGGCCGCAGCACGGCCGCCCCGCCCCACACCCAGTTCTCGTCCTCGTCGGCGGCGAGGGCGTCCAGATCGATCAGCACCTCCCACTCCGGATCGTCCTTGGCGTACTCGGCGAAGGTGGTGCGCCGCCACAGGCCCTTGGCGTGCTCGCCGTCGCGCCAGAAGTTGTAGAGCCAGCGGCCGCGGCGGCCCGGATAGGCGATGCGGGTGTCGGTATCGAGCATGGCCAGAATGCGCGATTCCAGCTCGGTGAACCGGTCCGAGGAGGCGAACCGGTCGATCACCACCTCGTTGTGCGCCCGCGCCCAATCCAGGGCGCGGTCACTGGTGACTTCTTCCAGCCACAGGTACTGGTCTTCGTTCTCCCCGACACCGGTCATGCCCACATTGTTGCCGAAACAGTGCCGGGCGGGGGGACCGGCGTTCACCCGAGGCGAACCAGCATCTTGCCGGTATTGGCTCCCGACAGCACGCCGAGGAATGCCGCGGGTGCCTGTTCGAGGCCCTGGTACACGGTTTCCCGGGTGCGCAGCGTCCCGTCCGCCAGCCAGCCGGCCGCCTTGCCGATGTACTCGCCGAACCGCGGAAAATAGCTGCTGACGAGCATGCCGCGCAGGGTGACCTCCTTGGTGGCCGCGCGATACAGATCCGGAGCCTGCCCGGCCGCCGCACCGTTGTACCCGCGGATCGCGCCGACCAGCGCGATCCGCCCGTGCTGCCGGATGGCCTCGATCGCGACCCGCAGATGTTCGCCGCCGACGCTGTCGAGATACACGTCGATGCCCTCCGGCGCGGCCACCGCCAGCTGCCCGGTCAGATCCCCGGCCCGGTAGTCGATGGCCGCGTCGAACCCGAATTCATCGCGCCGCCCTCGTCCGCGAGTTGGCGCTGCAAGGTGCGGCGGCTGGTGAGCAGGCGGCGGGCCACGGTGTCCAGGGTGAGGTCGCCGTGGGCCAGGGCGTGGGTCAGCGCGGTGCGGAAGGATTCCAAGGTGTCGGGGATCGGGCGGGAACTGGCCAGCACCAGGTCGGCGTGGCTGCGCAGCAGATCCCCGAGGACCGGATCGGCGCGGTGCAGGGGTGCGGTGGCGTCGGCGGCGGCGAAAGGTGATGCTGTCGTCGGGAGCGCCGAATTCGATGCGGTCGGTGCCGAAGGCCTCGATCAGCGCCGAATGATTCTGCGGCGCTGGATGACCGAAGGTGACGCGCTGGGCGCGCACCGGGCGGCCGGTGGCCTCGCGGGCGCGGCGCAGGTAGTAGGCGAGCACGTACTCGTTGACCACGGCCGCGACGGCCGGATCGCCCGCTGTGGTGCGGTAGCCGACGGTGAGATCGCCGTCGGCGTGCAGGTCGAAGCATTCGCCGGCGGCGGTGACCACCCGGTGATAGGGCTGGGCCGCGCGCAGTGATTCGGCCAGCGTGGATCCGGTGGTCACCAGATAGTCCCAGGTGGTGAGGGTGCCCAGCGGTGCGCTCGCGGCGACGGCCACCCCGGCCCCCGGCTCCGGTCGCGCATGGGCGATCGACTCCCACAGGCGGATCAGGGAATCCAGTGGAACGCGGTTCAGCTCGCCGGACAAGGTGGCGTCGTCGACGCCGTGGACGGCGGACAGCTGGGCCGGATCCGCGCCCGCGCGCCGGGCCGCATCGCGCACCAGCCGGATGAGCTGGGTCGATACCGTGCGGTCGAGCGGGTCCACCGGGCCAACTGTAGTGAACGGCGCCGGAGGGGTGCGCTCAGTAGCATTGCTGTTTCGACGCCGATCCGCTCAGGAGGTCCGGATTGCCGCACCAGGTTTCCGACCAGCTCCGGCCGCGGCTGTGGGAGCAGCACTGCTGCCTGCCGCTGCTGCTGTCGGCCGATATCAAGGAGCTGGCCCGGTATCCGCTCGGGTCCTATCTGTCGGTGAATATCGGGTATGCGCCGCAGTCCGCCAGGGATGCGGTGGAACTGGCGGAGAACTTTCGCCGGGATGCGCTGGCGGACGGGCGATTCCGGCTGGTGGAGACGATCGAGGACGCCTGGCCCGCGCCGGAGCAGGATCCGGGCGATGCCATCGCGCTCGCCTTCGACCTGGAGGACTCCAATCCCCTGGACGGTGAGCTGGACAATGTCGAGCTCTTCCACGACCTGGGCCTGCGCTCGCTGCTGCCCACCTACAACTACGCCAATGCGGCGGGCTGCGGGTGCCTCGATACCGAGGACACCGGGCTCACCGGCTACGGCCGCGATCTGATCCGGAAGCTGAACGAGGTCGGCGTATTCGCCGACGGTTCACACTGTTCGCGGCGCAGCGGGCTGGACATCGCCGAGCTCAGCAGCGTCCCGATGATCTACAGCCACTCGAATTTCGCCGCGCTGTGGGAACATCCGCGCAATATCACCGACGATCAGGCGCGCGCCTGCGCCGCCACCGGCGGGGTGATCGGCATCAATGGCGTCGGAATCTTCCTGGGCCGCAACAAGCCCGCCGAACGGGCGGAGCGCGTGGCGGCCATGGCGGACCACATCGTCTACGGGGCGGAGTTGGTCGGCATCGAGCACATCGGGGTCAGCTCCGACTACTCCTTCGACGCGGACGACTTCAACGACATGGTGGCCGCGAATCCGGAGAAGTTCTCCGAGGACTACAGCCGCTGGGGCCCGCTGCAATGGACGCCGCCGGAGGATCTGCTCGGCGAATCCGAGGTGCCCGGCCTGAACGAACTGCTGGCCGCGCGCGGCTTCTCCGCCGCCGACCGCGCCGCCGTCTTCGGCGAGAACTTCGCCCGGGTCGCCCGGCAGGTCTGGCGCTAGACTCGTTGCCGGTTGTTCGCTGTTGTGTTCTGCTCACCGATCGAGACGGAGGAACGCATGACCGCACAGCTGGATCCGACCGTGCAGAAGTTCGTGGAGGCCGTCAATGCCCACGATGCGGACGCCTTCTTCAAGACGCTGACCGCCGACGCCAGCATGTCCGATGACGGGGCCGAGCGGAATCTGGCCCAGTGGACCGATTCGGAGATCTTCGCCACCAATGGCCGGATGAAGGTCGAATCGATCGGCGGGCCCACCGAATTCGTCGCCGACTACAGCAATGACCGCTGGGGGTCGATGCGCACCGCCTGGCGGTTCACCGTCCGCGACGGCCTGATCAGCCGATTCGAGACCGGCCAAGCCTGATCTCACGGACCCGGGGGATGGCTGAGTGCGATCTGGACAGCAGGGTTAGGCTCGGTGGCGTGACTTCCCACTACGATGTCGTCGTTCTCGGCGCTGGTCCCGGCGGTTATGTCGCCGCGATTCGTGCCGCTCAACTCGGCCTGCGAACAGCAATCGTCGAGCAGAAATACTGGGGTGGCGTGTGCCTGAACGTGGGCTGCATTCCGTCCAAGGCACTGCTGCGCAATGCTGAGCTGGCCCATATTTTCACCAAGGAAGCGAAGACCTTCGGCATCAACGGCCAGGCGAGCTTCGACTTCGGTGTGGCTTTCGATCGCAGTCGCAAGGTGGCGGACGGCCGCGTCAAGGGCGTCCACTTCCTGATGAAGAAGAACAAGATCGACGAGTTCGACGGCAAGGGCACCTTCACCGGTCCCAAGTCGCTCTCGGTCGAGCTGAGCAAGGGCGGCTCCGAGGAGATCACGTTCGACAACGTGATCATCGCGACCGGCACCGTGACCAAGCTGCTGCCGGGCACCTCGCTGTCCGCGAACGTGGTCACCTATGAGGAGCAGATCCTCACCCGTGATCTGCCGGGCTCGATCCTCATCGTGGGCGCGGGCGCCATCGGCATGGAGTTCGGCTACGTCCTCAAGAACTACGGCGTGGACGTGCGCATCGTCGAATTCCTCGACCGCGCCCTGCCCAATGAGGACGCCGACGTCTCCAAGGAGATCACCAAGGCGTACAAGAAGCTCGGCATCACCATCACCACCGGTGCGGCCGTGCAGTCCATCGACGACGACGGCTCGAAGGTCACCGTCGCCATCAAGGACAACAAGACCGGAAACATCGAGACGGTCACCGTCGACAAGGTGCTGCAGGCCGTCGGCTTCGCGCCGCGGGTGGAGGGTTACGGCCTGGAGAACACCGGCGTGCAGCTGACCGACCGCGGCGCCATCGCCATCGACGACAATATGCGCACCAATGTGCCGGGCATCTACGCCATCGGCGACGTCACCGCCAAGCTGCAGCTGGCGCACGTGGCCGAGGCGCAGGGCGTGGTCGCCGCCGAGACCATCGCCGGCGCGGAGACCCTGACCCTGGGCGACTACCGCATGATGCCGCGCGCCACCTTCTGCCAGCCGCAGGTCGCCTCCTTCGGCCTCACCGAGCAGCAGGCCAGGGACGAGGGCTACGACGTCAAGGTCGCTACCTTCCCGTTCACCGCGAACGGCAAGGCGCACGGCCTCGGCGACGCGCAGGGCTTCGTGAAGCTGATCTCCGACACCAAGTACGGCGAACTGCTCGGCGGCCACCTCATCGGCCCGGACGTCTCGGAGCTGCTGCCCGAGCTGACCCTGGCCCAGAAGTGGGATCTCACGGTCAACGAGCTGGCCCGCAATGTGCACACCCACCCGACCCTGAGCGAGGCGCTGCAGGAGGCCATCCACGGCCTCGCGGGCCACATGATCAACTTCTGATCGAGCTCCCCGGGGACGACGACACCGGCCCGGGGCCAGCGGAAAAAACAGGCGCCCGGCCGCGTTAGGTTGGGTGGGGGGTAAGCC
>NZ_JBHXVO010000020.1:17778-146941 GCF_042672265.1 Nocardia sp. NPDC127526
GTTGATCGCGCGGGGGTTCTCGTTCCGCGCGCCGGCGCAAGTCTCAAACGCGCTGCCCCGGCCCGATTTCGTAGGGATGGGCGATACGCCGGAGGTACTCGGCGGGTCCGCGCGAAAGGCTCAGCGCCCCGCGTGAAAACGGCTATGCAGGGCCCGCACTCGCTCGGTCAGCTCCGGGAACGGTCCGGCGACAGGCACATTCGGGGCGACCTCATTGATGGCCAGCGGCGCCACCGGGGCGGGCGGTGCACCGAGCTCGGTCAGCCAGCCGACGAGTTGCTCGGTGGAGGCGGCATAGACGATGCGGCCCAGTCCGACCCAGGCATGCGCCGCCGAGCACATGGCGCAGTGTTCGCCGGAGGTGTAGACGGTCGCCGCGGCGCGCTCGGCCGGGGCCAGATGCTGTGCGGCCCAACGTGCCAGCGCGAATTCCGGATGCTGAGTGTGATCGCCGTCGGCCACGCGATTGCGATCCTCGGCGAGGACGCTGCCGTCAGCCGCGACCAGCAGGGAGCCGAAGGGTTCGTCGCCCGCATCGAGCGCCTCTTCGGCCAGTTCGACGCAGCGCTCGAGATAGCTCAGATCGTTCGCCATTCGACCAGTGTCGCCGAAGAACAGCGCCAGTTGTCCGCTGAGCGCCTGGTCGGAAGTTCTCCTCGTCATTCCGGCATGCTTTTGGTCGGAATCCACTGCCGTTCTCGGAGATCCCGGCCAAAAGCATGCCGGGATGACGGTGCGGTGTGCTCAGACAGCGAGCGGCGATCGGCCGAGCTCTTCGCGCAGTCGGTCCAGCGCCCGATGTTGCATCAGGCGGATCGCGTCGGGGCTGGTGCCCATGGCCGCGGCCGTGCGGTTCACGTTCCAGCCCAGGCCGACTCGCAGGAACAGCACGGTGCGGTGCAGCGGGCGCAGTCCGGCCATGGATTCGCTGGATAGCGCCCGCAGTGCGGTATCGGTCGGCCGATCGATGAGCCGCTCGGTCATGGCCGCACCTCCACTCGCATCTCATCGGGTTGTCCGCCCCGCATGCCGCCGCGATCCCAATCCGGCTGGCCGCCGGTCATACCGCCGCCATGCCAGTCGGGCTGCCCGCCGGTCATACCGCCGCGATCCGGGACCCACGGGTTGGCGGACCCGGGCGATCCGCTGGGCAGGAAGGCGTGGGCCGGGGCGGCCAGGACGACGGCGGCGCAGGCGCCGGCGAGGCCGGTGGCGAGGGCGCGGCGGACGGTGAACAGCGGCATGATTCTCCTGGTCGGAAGGGCGATATCGCCGGGTTGATCGGTTGCTTCCAGCCTAGGAACGGTGCTGTTCAGGGACGGCTAGCCGTTGGATAGAGATCGGTTAGAACGTGGTGGCGCTGACGGGTGAGCACCGGATGCGGGTACCGCGTGGCCCGTGGCTACTCGCGGTGGTATCGCTCCTGGGCGGTCGTGATGGCGCCGATATTGGACTCCAGGATCTCGATCAGGCCGATGAGCTGATCGGCGACCTGTGCGCCCAGATCGGTGAGGGTGTATTCGACGTGCGGCGGAATGGACTGCTGCACTTCGCGATGCACCATGCCGTCGCGTTCCAGGGTTTGCAGGGTCTGCGACAGCATGCGTTCGCTGATGCCGTCGACGCGCCGGCGCAGGGCGCTGAAGCGGTAGGGCCCGTCGCGCAGGGCGGCCAGGGCGAGCACGCCCCAGCGGCTGGCGACCTCCTGCAGGACGGGGCGGGAGACGCAGTTACGGGCGAAGACGTCGGCCTCCAGGGTGGGGTCGGACATCTCGGCCGGATCCGTGCTCATCATCCGAGATTACCTAACTTCCGGGTAGCGGTTCGGGAATAGCATGTGCTAACTATTAGTTAGTACATGCCGAGAGTGCAGTTCATTCCCTTACTCACCTGGAGGTAGTCATGACCGTCGCAGTCACCGGAGCCAGTGGTCAGCTGGGTCGTCTCGTCGTCGAGGCGCTGTTGAAGGAGGGGGCGAGCGTCGTGGCGGTGGTCCGCGATCCCGCGAAGGTCGCCGATCTCGCCGAGCGCGGCGTGGACGTGCGGCAGGCGAGCTACGACGATCCGGCCGCGCTGGACCGGGCGTTCGCGGGCGTCGACCGGGTGCTGCTGGTCTCCGGCAACGAATTCGGCAGCCGGGTCGCCCAGCACACCAATGTCGTGCGCGCCGCCGAGCGGGCCGGGGTGGAACTGCTGGCCTACACCAGCATTCCGAAGGCCGAGACGAACCCGATGATCCTGGCGCAGGAGCATCGCGGCACCGAGGCGGTGCTGGCGGAGGCGAGCGTGCCGACCGTGCTGCTGCGCAACGACTGGTACTGGGAGAACTTCGCGAGCGGCGTGCAGCAGGCGGCGCAGGGCGGCGTGCTCTACGGTGCGGCCGGGGCCGGCCGGGTGTCGGGTGCGGCGCGCGCCGATTACGCCGAGGCGGCGGCCAAGGTGCTGACCACCGACGGCCATGCCGGCAAGGTGTACGAGCTCGGCGGTGCGCCGCGCACCTATGACGAACTGGCGCAGGCTGTTTCGGAGGTGGCCGGCAAGCCGGTCCGCTATCAGGATCTGCCGCAGGCGGATTACGCGGCCGCGCTCGAAAAGGCCGGTCTGCCCGCCGATTACGCCGGTGTGCTGGCCGATGCCGACGCCGGGATCGCGAACGGCGTGCTCGATATCGACAAGGGTCATCTCGAGCAGTTGCTCGGCCGTCCGGCGACGCCCGCGGCCGAGGTCTTCCGCGCCGTGCTGGGCTGAGCGCCGTACTGAGCTGAGCTCGAAAGCGGCTCAGTACCAGTGGTTCGCCTGCCAGAACGCCCATGCGGCGTTCGGGCTGCCGTAGCGCTCGTTCATGTACCGATAGGCCCAGCGGAGCTGGGTGTGCGGATTGAACAGCCAGTCCGGTCCCTCGACGGTCATCTTGTGCGCGGGCAGGGCCTGCGGCAGCCCGTAGGCGCCGGAGTGCGGGTTGACCGCGAAGACCCGCCAACCGCTTTCGCGGGTGATGATCTGGTTGAACGACCACCACTGATCGGCCGGGACGATGGTGGCGGCCATGGCCTGCAGCGCCGGCCGCGGATAGTCGAAGGTGGGCTCGAGGGCGCTGCCCACCGAGGTGAGCACCGCGGCCATGCCCCGTCCGACGAGCGGGTCGGCCAGTAGCAGGTTCAGGGTGGTCGCGGCGGATCCGGCCCGGGTGGTCGCGCCCGCGAGGGCGTCGCCCAGTCCGGGATGGAATTCGGACAGGACCGCGGCGGCCTCGGGCGTCAGCTCGGACAGGGCCGCGAGGATCGCGGGATCGACGGGGGCCTCGGCCCGCGCGGGCGGGGCGGCCGCGATCGCCACGGCCGCGATGGCGGCCACGAGCAATCCGAGGCGACCCGGCATGTCCTGTCCTTTCGTGTCTGACGGTATTGATGCTGGTCACGCGATCACGAAAATCAGGACGAAGAGTATTTAAGAGCTGGCAGGACCGTCCAGTTGCTAACTCGCCGCGCCGGTCGGCGCGGCGAGTCGCATCCGTTTCACACTGGTCCGGCGACCGGTTACACCCACTGCACCAGCTGGATGACGATCCCGTTGGGGTCCTGCGCCTGGAAGTAGCGCTCACCCCACGGTTCGGTCTCGATCGGCGTCACGATCGGCACGCCCTCGGCGCGCACCCGCTCGTACTCGGCGTCGATGTCCTCGACCACGAACACCACGAGCAGCCCCTGTCCGGCCGCGCTCGCAATGCTCGCGGGCTTGAAGGTCGGCAGTCCGGTGCGCAGGTAGATGACAGTGAGGCCGGCGTCGTCGCGGCCCAGGGAGATGAAGCCGTCGGCCGACATCTTCTCGGCGAATCCGAAGTGGTCGATGAGGAACTGCGCCGAAGCGGTCGGATCGGCCACGTTCAGGGAGATGGCGGATTCGGTGATTTTCATGGGGCCCTCCTCGGCGTCGGTAATCTCTGTACTAAGTACGATATACTTTGTACGTAAATTCCCGCCGGGGTGCACTGTGACGCACCTCACGCCGATACCATCGCGGATGGAGGTGAGGCATGGGCGCACGTGAGCGAAGCGGTGCCGGAGACCCGGTGCGCACGCTGGAACTGCTGTGGCGCGAACCCGGACAGGGCGGTCCGGCGCGCGGGCCGAAGCAGCGCACGACACTGGATGCCGTCATCGCGGCCGCCATCGAGATCGCCGATGCCGAGGGGCTGAACGCGCTCACCATGCGGTCGGTGGCGGCGAAGCTCGGGGTGACGCCCATGGCCACCTACACCTATGTGCCGGGCAAGGCCGAACTCCTCGATCTCATGCTCGACACCGTGTACCAGCGGATGGAACGCACCGATCTCACCGGAATGCCCTGGCGCGAACGGGTTTCCGCGATCGCCGCCGAGAATCGCGCCATGCTGGCCGAGCATCCGTGGGTGGCGTACCTGCCCACCACCCGGCCGCCGCTCGGCCCGGGCGTGACCGTCAAGTACGACCATGAGCTGCAGGCCTTCGACGGTCTCGGGCTCAGCGATCTGGATATGGATTCCGCGCTCACCCATGTGCTCGGCTTCGTGAACTCGGTCGCGCGCATCGCCATCGACTCCGCGCGCGCGGCCGCCGACAGCGGGGAGAGCGATCACGAGTGGTGGGAGCGTGCCGCGCCGTTGCTGGAGCGCGTGTTCGACGCCGGCCGCTATCCGCTGGCGGCCCGGGTGGGCGCGACCGCCGGCCAGGCGCACGACAGCGCGTACAGCGCCGAGCACGCCTACCGGTTCGGATTGGCCCGCGTGCTGGACGGTTTGGCCGCCCTCATCGAAAACCGGTGAATCGCGCGCGACGCGCGGGCAGAATTTCAGCTATGCCGCATTCCATGCCGGCAATAGTCGCCGCCGAGATCTTCACCAAGGCAGCGCAGCCGGTGCTGCCGGTGGGCGAGGGCCTGGTGTTGCGGCCGTGGCTGCGCCGGGACGGGCCGGAGGTGTACGCGGCCTTCCAGGATCCGGCGATCCGGCGCTGGCATGTGCGCACCGCCGATTCGGTGGCCGAGGCGCAAGAGTGGGTGGAGACCTGGGCGCGCGCGTGGACCGGGTGCACGGACGCCAATTGGGCTGTGGCGGACAGCCGTTCGGGCCGGGTGCTGGGGCGGGTCTCGTTGCAGCACATGGTGCTGGCGCACGGTCAGGCGGCGGTGGCGTACTGGACCACGGCCGTGGCGCGCGGGCGGGGGATCGCACCGCGCGCGGTGCTGGCGCTGTCCGAATGGGCCTTCGAGGAGGCCGGATTCCATCGGCTGGAACTCCGGCATTCGGTGCACAATCGGCAATCCTGCCGGGTGGCGGCGAAGGCCGGATTCACTCTCGAGGGCGTGAATCGCAGCAGCTGGCTGCATGTGGACGGCTGGCACGACATGCATCTGCACGCGCGGGTGTGCGGCGATCCGATCGGCGCGGAGCGCGACGGCTACGACGATCAGTCCCGGGTGGTGACCAGGCCGATTCCGCGCACCCGGCGGCGGCACTGATGCGGAGCTAGTGGTCGGTCTGGATGCGCAGCGCGGTGATGGTGCTGGCCAGGCCCTCGTATTGGTTTGTCAGCAGCACGATTTCGATGAGCCGGCGCTCGTCGTAGTGCGCGGCCAGCGCCTTCCAGCCCTCGTCGTCGAGGTCGCGGGTGGTGACCAGCTGGTCGACGGCCGACAGCAGCGCGCGTTCCCGATCCGACCAGCCCGGGGCGGCGGGTCCGACGCGCAGGCGCTCGAGGATCTCCCGGGTGACCCCGGCGCGCTTGCCGAGCCGGATGTGATGCTCCATCTCGTATTCGCACTGCCGCAGATGGGCGACGCGCAGGATGACCAGTTCGGTGTCGTAGCGGCGCAGGCGGCCGCCGGGCATGAGCCGCCCGGAGTAGTGCAGCCAGCCGCGGAACAGTCCGCGGGTGCGGCCCAGCGTGCTGAACAGGTGGGCGTCCTCGGTGCCCGCCGCGCGGGAAAGTACCTGCCAGACGACCCAATTGATCGGTCCGAGCTCCCGGAAGCGGCCGGGGGCGATACGTGGCTCCATCGACACCATGCCTCACGCTAACAGGGTGTCCCAGTCAGCGGCTACCGCACGATCGGCCACGTCCCGGCGCGGTAGGGGTTACTCCCGTACGGCCTGTGCGAGTTTGGTGAGCTCCAGGGCGCGGCGGGCGCGGGTCAGCACGTGCGCCCGGGAGCTGGTGAGGTGGGCGTGCAGGGTGCGCAGGGCGGTATCCAGGTCGCCGGAGACCAGGTTCGTGGCAATGCCGATGTGGTCCTCGGTCATGGCGGCGATGCGTTCCGGGGTGGGCATGTCCAACGCGCGCACCGGCCGCACCCGGGCGTAGACCGTGTTCAAGGCGTCGGTGAGGGCCGCATTGCCGGAGGCCGCGAGCAGGGTGAGGTGGAACTGCTCGTCGGCGGCGGTGAGTTCCGCGCCGGGTTCGGGCGGCTGGTCGCGGAACCGCTGCCAGATATCGAGTTCCTTCTCGATGGCGGCGATATCGTGCCGCCGCGTGTGCGGTTCGAGATGGCGTTGAATTCCCCTGGACTCCAGCACTATCCGGAGTTCGTACAGGTCGCCGAGTTCGTCCACGCGCGGCCGATAGGGGTACAGGCCGTCGGGATGTCGTTCCAGCAGTCCGTCGGCGTAGAGGCGGGCGAGGGCCTCGCGGACGGGAGTGCGTGACACACCGTAGTTTTCGGCGAGCCGTTCCTCGCCGAGCCGTTCGGTGGGCACCAGCACCCCCGCCGCGAGATCTCGTTGCAGGGCCCGGTAGACCCGTTCGGACAGCGGGATACGCCCCCTGCGCGCCATCTCCGCGTCCGATCAGATCGCCATGGCCAGGCGCACGGCGGATTCCGCGCCCGCACCGCCCGCGCCCGAGGAGGTGACGCGACCCGATTGCAGGACGTAGTACTGGTTCGCGGCCTGCAGGGCGAAACCGATGTGCTGCTCCACCAGCAGCACGCTCAGGCCGCCGCGCTGGGTGAGATCGATAATGGTGCGTTCGATCTCGGCCACCACGGAGGGCTGGATGCCCTCGGTCGGCTCGTCGAGGATGAGCAGCTTCGGTTCGGTGATGAGGGCGCGGGCGATGGCCAGCTGCTGGCGCTGACCGCCGGAGAGCAGGCCGGCCTTGCGGGACAACAGCTCCCGCAAAGCGGGGAACAGGTCCAGGGATTCGGCGATCAGCTCCTTGCCGCGCTTGCGGCCGTCCGCGACCACTTGCAGGTTCTCCATGGTGGACAGCTGCGGGAAGGACTGCTGTCCCTGCGGCACATAGGCGATGCCCCGCTTGACCCGGCGCGACGGCGACAGCTTGGTGATGTCGTCGCCGTCGAAGCGGATGCGCCCGGACTTGGCGGGCAGCAGGCCGACGGCCGCGCGCAGCAGGGAGGTCTTGCCGGCGCCGTTGTGGCCCATGACGGCGACCACGCCGTCGGCGGGAACCGTCAGCGAGACACCGTGAATCACCTCGGTGCGGCCGTACGCCGTGTGCAGGTCAGTGATCTCCAGCATCGGCGGCCTCCTGTTCGTCGGCGGAGTCCGGGGCGGACTCGGTGCGGGTAGTACGGTCGGCGGCGGGCGGGAGTTCACCGGCGGCGGCGGTGCCGAGGTAGACCTCCTGCACCTTGGGATCGGCCTGCACCTGTTCGACGGTGCCCTCGCTGAGCACCCGGCCGCCGGCCAGCACGGTGACCGAGGTGGCGAAGGCGCGCATGAAGTCCATATCGTGCTCGACCACGATGACCACGCGGTCACCGCCGATGCGGTGCAACAGGTTTCCGGTCTCCTCGCGTTCCTCGGCGCTCATGCCGGCGACGGGTTCGTCGAGCAGCAGCACCGAGGCGTTCTGGACCAGCAGCATGCCTATCTCCAGCCACTGCTTCTGGCCGTGCGCGAGAATGCCGGCGGGCTTGTCGCGCAGCGCGGTGAGGCCGATCGTCTCGAGGGCTTCCTCGATGGCGGGCAGCACCGATCTGCGCCGGCGCAGCAGGGTCAGCGCGGAACGCCCTGCGCCGGCGGCGATATCGAGATTCTGCAGGACGGTGAGCTGCTCGAAGACGCTCGCGGTCTGGAAGGTGCGGCCCACGCCGAGGCGGGCGATCTGGTGCACCTTCTTGCCGATGAGTTCGGTGCCGGACTTCTGCGCGGAGCCGGTGGCGGGGACCAGGCCGGTGATGGCGTCGATGAGCGTGGTCTTGCCCGCGCCATTGGGTCCGATGAGGAACCGCAGATCGCCTTGCAGGACAGTGAGATCCACGTCGGAGACGGCCTTGAAGCCGTCGAAGCTGACCGACAGGCCCCGGATTTCGAGGTAGTCGCTGTCCATGCCGGCATTGCCGCCGATTTTGGGTTCGTGCACGGGGGCGGTCATCGCGCGTCCACCTTTTCTTCCGCGGGTGCTTCCGGTTCCGGGCTCTCGGCCTCGGCGACGATGGCCTCCGCCTCGTTCACCGGGGATGCGGTCTTCGCGGGCTTGGCTCCGCGCACCTTCTCCACCAATTGCTGTGCCAGCGAACCGAATCCGGCGAGACCGGCGGGCAGGAAGCCGACCACCACGATGAACAGCGCGCCCTGCAGATAGGTCCAGGCCGACGGGAAGTTCTCGGAGAAGGAGGTCTGCGCCCACGCCACGCCGATGGCGCCCAGCACCGGGCCCAGCAGGGTGGTGCGGCCGCCGATGGCGACGCCGATCAGGAAGGCGATGGAGGGGACGACGCCGATATCGGCGGGGGAGATGATGCCGACGATGGGGGTGAACAGCGCGCCCGCGATACCGGCGAAGAACGCGGCCACCACATACGCGACGATCTTGATATTGGCCGGGTCGTAGCCCAGGAAGCGCACCCGCTCCTCCTGATCGCGCACGGCCACCAGCAGTTCGCCGTAGCGGCTGTGCATGAGCTGGCGCGCGATGGCCACCACCGCGAGCAGCGTGCCCGCGGCGATGAAGAACAGCATCTGCCGATTCACCGGATCGCTGAGCCGGAATCCGAAGAAGGAGCGGAAGTCGCTGAGGCCGGTGAACCCGCCGATGGTCTGCTGCCCGGTGAGCAGGATGGCCAGCGCGGCCGCGAGCGCCTGGCTCAGGATTGCGAAGTACGCGCCCTTGACGCGGCGCTTGAACACCCCGTAGCCGAGCACGGCGGCAATGGCGGCGGGCAGCACCAGAATGCCGAGGATCGCCACCAGCGGAGACTCGAAAGGCTGCCAGTACGAGGGCAATTCGGCGATACCCGCGATCACCATGAACTCCGGCAGGCCCTCGCTGGACTTGGCGGCATCGGCCATCTGCATGTGCATGGCCATGATGTAGGCGCCGATGCCGAAGAACACGCCCTGGCCCAGGGTGAGCATGCCGCCGCGCCCCCAGGCCAGGCCGATGCCGACCGCGACGATGGCGAAGCAGAGGAACTTCGCGAGCAGGCTCAGCCGGAAGTCGCTGAGCACGGCGGGCGCCAGGCCGAACAGCAGCACGGCCGCGACCGCGAAACCGCCCCACACTCGAAGGGAAGACTGTGCGCCGAGACGCTGGACGATGGTCATGCCAGGCTCCTCGTACGGACGGTGAACAGACCTTGCGGGCGCACCTGCAGGAAGATCACGATCACCACGAAGACGATCACCTTGGCGACCGACGCGGTGGTCGAGTATTCGACGAACGAATTCAGCAGGCCCATGCCGAAGGCCGCGATGACGGTGCCCTTGATCTGGCCGAGGCCGCCGATGACCACCACGAGGAAGGCGTCGACGAGATAGGACTGGCCGATGGTGGGGCTGGTGGAGCCGATGAGGGTGAGCGCCACCCCGGCCACGGCGGCCAGGCCGGAGCCGATGAAGAAGGTGCTCACATCGGTGAAACGGCTGGAGATGCCGGAGGTTTCGGCGAGACTGCGATTCTGGACCACGGCGCGAATGCGGCGGCCCAGCGAGGTGGTCTTGAGCGCCATGGCCAGTGCGATCACCGCGATGACGGCCAGCACCATGATGAAGATGCGGGTCTTGGGGACCACGGTGCCGAGAATGTCGATGCCGCCGGTGAGGAATTCCGGGATCGACACGTTCTTGGCCTGTGCGTCGAAGATATTGCGGGCGGCCTGTTGCAGGATCAAGCCGACGCCGAAGGTGACCAGCAGGGTGTCCAGCGGCCGGTCGTACATCCAGCGGATGAGCCCCATTTCCAGGGCCGCGCCCAGCAGGCCGCCGACCAGGAAGCCGGCGAAGAGGGATATGATCAGCGCCACGCCCGTGGACGAAACCACTTGCTGCACAACGAAGGTGGTGTAACAGCCGGCCATGATGAATTCGCCGTGCGCCATATTGATCACGCCCATCTGACCGAAGGTCAGCGATAGGCCCAGCGCGGCGAGCAACAGAATCGAGCCGAGACTCAAGCCCGTGAAGAGCTGTCCGACAGCGACTTCCATGATGTGTACCTCGTGAGATCTTGCGGTGGGCGGAGCCGCCGAACGGCCGGTGCGACGCCCCGCACCGGCCGCCCCCTCATCGGCGGCTACCGAATTACTTGAGGCCCTTGGCCCACTCGTAGGACTTCAGGTACGGGTCGGGCTGCACGGCCTTGCCGGAGTCCCAGACCGTGTAGATGAGGCCGTCGGCGCGGATCTCGCCGATGCGCGCGGTCTTGGTGATGTGGTGGTTGGAGCCGTCGATCACGACGGTGCCCTCGGGGGCGTCGAAGCTGACGCCGTCGGCATTGGCCTGAATGTCGGCCACGGCGAAGGACTTCGCCTTCTCCACGGTGTTCTTCCACAGGAAGACCGAGGCGTAGGCGGCCTCCATCGGATCGGAGGTGGGCTTGCCGGCGCCGAAGGCGGCCTTGTACGCGTCGACGAACGCCTTGTTGGCGGGGGATTCGACGGTCTGGTAGTAGTTCCACGCGGTCAGCTGGCCGACGATGTTCTGCACGCCGATGCCCGCGACCTCCTCCTCGGCGATGGACACCGAAACCACCGGCATGTCAGCGGCTTTCAGGCCCGCATTGGCGTACTCGCGGAAGAAGGCGACATTGGAATCGCCATTGAGGGTGTTGAACACCGCGCCCGCCTTGGCGGAACGCACCTTGTTCACGATGGTGGAGAAGTCGGTGGAGCCCAGCGGCGCGTAATCCTCGCCCTTGATCTCCATGCCATTGGCGGCGGCCCAGGCCTTGATCTCGCGATTGGCGGTCTGCGGGAAGACGTAGTCCGAGCCGACCAGGTAGAGGGAGGTGACGCCCTTCTGCTTCAGGTAGTCCAGCGCCGGAATGATCTGCTGATTGGTGGTCGCGCCGGTGTAGAAGATGTTCTTGCTGTCCTCCAGGCCCTCGTACTGGACCGGGTAGTAGAGCAGCGAGTTCAGCGATTCGAACTTGGGCTTCATGGCCTTGCGGGACGCGGAGGTCCAGCCGCCGAACACCGCGGCCACGCAGTCGGAGGAGATGAGCTTCTCGGCCTTCTCGGCGAAGGTCTTCGGGTCGGACGCGCCGTCCTCGGTGACGATTTCGATCTTCTTGCCCAGCACGCCCCCGGCCGCGTTGATCTGGTCCACGGCGAGCTTGGTGGAGTTGGCGACGGTGACCTCGGAGATGGCCATGGTGCCGGTCAGCGAGTGCAGCGAACCGATCTTGATGGTGTCCTTCGAGGTGTCCACGCAGGACTCGGCGCCGGATCCGGTCGCGGTGTCGCCATCGCGCGACCCGCAACCGGTGATCAGCACCGCGGACAGCGCCAGCGCGGTAGGAATGGTGATCGCCTTGATCAGGCGCCGCGAGCGATCTCGGCGGATGGAATCTTGCATGGGGCGGACCCTTCTCACTTCACGATGTCCGGCAGCACCGAACCTTCCGAATACCGCCGCGTATACAGCGGTGTATTCGTGGGCAGAACGGTAAACGGGAAGTGTTGCGCCGGAATGACTCTCGGTGACACTCCGATTGCTGATGTTTCCGCGGCGTGAATTTCCGCTCACCGCGCTCCGATTCGAATCGGCAGGTGCGGTGTCGGCGCAGGTGAGAAGCCGGACGTCAGTGAATGACGTAGGGGGAGATGGAGCTTCGGTGTTCGCTGATGTCGAGGGTTTTGCCGAGGGGCGGGAAAGCGCGCTGGGGGCATTTGGTGCGCTCGCAGACGCGGCAGCCGGCGCCGATGGGGGTGGCCTTGGGGTCGTTGAGGTCCAGGCCGTCGGCGTAGACCACACGGCCGGCATGGCGGAGTTCGCAGCCCAGGCCGATGGCGAAGATCTTGCTGGGTTCGCCGTAGCGGGTGGCGCGGCGTTCGACGGTGCGGGCCACCCACAGGTATTTGCGGCCGTCGGGCATTTGGGCGATCTGGGTCATGATCTTCGCGGGGTAGGCGAAGGTCTCGTACACATTCCACAGCGGGCAGGTGCCGCCGGAGGAGGAGAAATGGAAACCGGTGGCGGACTGACGTTTCGACATATTGCCCGCGCGGTCGACGCGCACGAAGGAGAAGGGGACGCCGCGTAGTTTCGGGCGCTGCAGAGTGGAGAGGCGGTGACAGATCGTCTCGTAGCTCTGGGTGAAGAAGGCCGACAGGCGCTCGATGTCGTAGCGGAAGTCCTCGGCCACTTCGTGGAAATGGGTGTAGGGCAGGACGGTGGCCGCGGCGAAATAGTTGGCCAGGCCCAGTTTCGCCAGCACCCGGGATTCGGGGCTGGAGAAATTGCCCTCCTCGACGAGCTTTTCGATGAGGTCGCCGCATTCCAGATAGGCCAGTTCCGCGGCCAGTTTGAAGACCCGCTGGCCGCCGGAGAGATGCGGGGCGATCTCCAGGCGGCGCTGCTCGGGATCGTAGCGGTGCAGCACGCCGTCGCCCAGGTCGATGCGCTCGACGATCTGCACGCCGTGCGCGGTGGTCAGCCGGCGCGGGATCTCGCGTTTGAGATCGCCGCCGTGGAAGCGCATGCGATTGGTCAGCTCTTCGGCGGCGGTATCGAGTTCGTGAATGTAGTTCTGGCGCTGATAGAAGTAGTCGCGCACTTCCTCGTGCGGTTTGGAGATGGCGCCGGAACCGGAGCCGTCGGGGGCGAAACGGTCCTCGGTGGCGGCGGCCAGCTGCGCGGTCGTATTACGGTAGCGCCGGTGCATATTGACCATGGCGCGGGCCAGACCCGGGTGCGCGGACACCATTTCGGCGATTTCCTGGGCATCGGCCTCGATGCCCAATTCCTGATCCATGACGACCTCTTGCAGTTCCGCGATGAGGCGGGTGTCGTCCTGGGAGGAGAAGAAGCCGGCGTCCACCCCGAAGACCTCGCTGATACGCAGCAGGACCGGTACCGTGAGCGGGCGGACGTCGTGTTCGATCTGATTCAGGTAGCTCGCCGAAATCTCCAGCTTCTTGGCCAGGGAGACCTGGCTCAGCCCGCGTTCGGTACGCAGCTGGCGGAGCCGCGCGCCGACGTAAGTCTTGGCCATGTGCCCAGTTTATGGGCGGTTTCGCAGGCGTGCCAATCGGGAAATTAGCACTGCTGCTCGCGGCCCGGATTCCGGGCACGACGGCGAAGTCACGCAACCTGTCGGGGCTTGGGGATACCGTCGAATCGTGCTCTTGTCGGATGTGGTGGAAGCGTCGGCGGCGGTGCGGGCCACCTCGTCGCGGAAAAACAAGATCAAAACTTTTGCCGAGCTGCTGGGTGCGACCGCGCCGGAGGAATTGGCGCAGGTCGTGGCCTGGCTTTCCGGTGAATTGCCGCAGGGGCGGATCGGCACCGGATGGCGAACGCTGACCGCCATGGAGGTGCCCGCGGCGACGGCCCCGACCCTCACCGTCGGGGATGTGGACGCGGTCCTCACCGAACTGGCCGCGGTGAGCGGCAATGGTTCGACGGCCCGGCGGCGGGAATTGCTGGCTACCCTGTTCACGGCCGCCACCCGGGACGAATACGACTTCCTGCTGCGCCTGCTCACCGGGGAGATGCGGCAGGGCGCGCTGACCGCCATCGTGGCCGAGGCGGTGGCGGTGGCCTTCGGGGCGCCGATCGAAGCGGTCCGGCGGGCGCACATGCTGTCCGGGCGACTACCGGTGACCGCGGTGGCGGCGCGCGCCGGCGGGGCGGCGGCGCTGGCCGCGTTCCGGCTGGAGGTCGGGCGTCCCCTGCAGCCCATGCTCGCCTCGCCGGGTGCGGCGCTGGACGCGGCCATGGCGGAATTCGAGGGCGCGGTCAGCGTCGAGCACAAGATGGACGGTGCGCGCATCCAAGTGCATCGCCAGGGTGACCGGGTGTGGGTCTTCACGCGCACGCTGCGCGACATCACCGCGAGCGTGCCCGAACTGGTGGGACTGGTGCGCAAGCTCGACTGCGCGAGCGTGGTGCTGGACGGAGAAACGCTGGCGCTCAACGATTCCGGGCGGCCCCGGCCCTTCCAGGAGACCATGAGCCGGTTCGGCGCGACCAGCGCGCAGGAACTGCTGCTGCATCCGTACTTCTTCGACTGCCTGCACCTCGACGGCGTGGACCTGCTCGACGCTCCGCTGCGAGAGCGGCGCGCGGCGCTGACCGAAGTGGCGGGCGGGCTGAGCATTCCGGCGCTCATCACACCGGATCCGGAGGCGGCCGCCGAATACTTCGACGGCGCGCTGGCGGCCGGGCACGAAGGCATCATGATCAAATCGCTGGACGCGCCCTATGCCGCCGGGCGGCGCGGCCGCGCCTGGCAGAAGATCAAACCCACGCACACCCTCGATCTGGTCGTCCTGGGCGCGGAGTGGGGCTACGGCCGCCGCACCGGCTATCTGTCCAATCTGCATCTGGGCGCGCGGGATCCCGACGGCGGCGAGCCGATCATGGTCGGCAAGACCTTCAAGGGCCTCACCGACGCCCTGCTGCAGTGGCAGACGGCGGAATTCCCGCGCCACGAGCGCGAGCGCGACGCCACCACCGTCTACCTGCGCCCGGAACTGGTGGTCGAGATCGCCATCGACGGCGTGCAGGTCAGCCCCCGCTACCCGGGCGGCGTGGCGCTGCGCTTCGCCCGGGTGGTGCGGTACCGCCCCGACAAGGAACCCGACCAGGCCGACACCATCGACGCCATTCGCGCGCTACTACCCAAGGGCGCGGCCGCGATAGCCGACGCTGCGGTCGAGGCCTGACCACCTGGCCACAGCCCCCTCCCTGGTCATTCCGGCGTGCTTTTGGCCGGAATCCACACCGTGGAGCGAGATTCCGGCCAAGAGCACGCCGGAATGACAGTGGGCAGCACGCCGGAATGACAGTGGGCAGCACGCCGGAATGACAGTGGGCAGCACGCCGGGATGACGGTGGGCAGCACGCCGGGATGGCGGTGGGCTGTTCAGTACTCGTACTCCCGATTCCCGGTGAGGTTGGGCAGTCGCCGCCGCCCCGCGGCCAGTTCGTGCGCCAGATGCTCGTAGGCGATGGCCAGTTCGGTGAGGCGCTGGGCGGCCTCGTCCACCGCGTCGTCCGGGGAGGTGGCCAGGGTGAGGTAGGCCAGCGCCGAGAACTGGGCCAGCCGGTCCACCACCGTGCCCACGGTCTCGGTGTGCAGGTGCGCGTCCCGCTCCGCCTTGGGCAGCTCCGCTGCCACCCAGCGGTCGATATCGTGCACCAGCCGGGCGCGATCGTGGTCGATGTGACCGGTGGCCCCCGCCGCCGCGGTTAAACGCCGCTCGTGCAGATCCGCGAGTAGTCCGGCGCAGCGCAATACCGGGTGGTTGTCGGGCGGCAGTCCGCGGCAGGCCTGCAACAGCAGGTGTTTGGGTGGAAGCGAGTGCACGGCGGCCATACTGCCCCGCCAATATCTCCGATTGGCAACAAAATTCACTATGGCCTTTGCACGGCGGTAGTTCGCCCGGTGAGCGTTCCAGGAAACCGGGCATTGTGCCCAAATCGCAACTGCCGGTTGACACTCGGCGTCAGGGCAGGCCGACCATCCCGACGCGCCGGGTGAATTCCGCATAGGGCGTGTCGGCTCCTCGCCAGAGGTGCTGCGCCATGATCGGCAGGCGGGCGCGGACGGGGGCGATCATCTCCTGTTCGGTCTTGGCGTTCGGGTCGTCGCACCAGATGAAGACCTTCGAGCCGAGCAGCCGGGAGCGCTGATCGGGACGCAGGCGGGTGCCATTGACGAAAAGGCCGGGATCCCAGGCGTAGAGCAGTTCCGGCGGCGAGTTCAGATTCGCGGCGAGACCCCCGGTGACCCAGTAGGTAGGTGTGAAGGCCGCATTGCTGAGGGTGTAGCCCTGCTCGGCGAACGATTCCGGGCCGTGCTCAGTGCCGATCCACGGCAGGCGACCGCTGCCGGAGGTCCAGAAGTCCACGATGACCGAGCGGTCCACGGCAATGCGGCCGTGCGGGACGCCGTCGTTCCACATGCGCGCGGTCTTGCCGTGGGAACGCACGATGTCATTGGCCCGGTTGAAGAGATCGGCCACCAGATCCGGACCGTCGAACTCGGGTCCGAGCGTGGCGCGTGCGTACTCGCCGAGCTGCGGGAATCGGCCGAAATCGCTGATGTATTCGTCGCCGCCGAGATGGAAGTAGCGGCCCGGGAACAGCGGCAGGAACTCGCGCAGCAGGTCTTCGATGAGCGGGCGCGCATCCGGGTGGGTGATATCGATCCGCCCTTCCGCCGTGCCCGCGAGCAGCGCGTCGGTGAGGGCGTCGACCGGGCTGGTGGTCGCCGGATGCAGGACCAGTTCCGGATGCGGGGCGAGAATGGCGTTCATATGCCCCGGGAAACCGATCTCCGGCACCACCTCGATGCCGTATTCCTCTGCGTAGGACAGGATTTCGCTGATATCGGCGCGACTGTAGTGCTCGGCCGAGGTGATCTCGGGATGGGATTCGCTGGCCAGCCGGAACCCGTAATGGTCCGAGAGATGCAGTTGCAGCAGGTTCATCCGGTAGTAGGCCATCTCGCGAATGCGCTGCTTGATCCAGGCCACGCCGAGGAACTTCCGGCCGACATCCAGCATCAGCCCGCGCTCGGCATAGTCGGGCCAGTCGGTGACGGTGCCCGAGGGCAGTGTCGTGGTCTGCGAAAACCATTGCAGCAGTGTCTGCGTCGCGTACACGACGCCGCGATGGGTGCGCGCGGTCGCGGTCACGGTGTCGCCGATATCGATGCGGTACGACTCGTCCTGCGGCGGAGCGGAATCGTCGATGCGCAGCACGACATCGCCCGCACTCGGCGCGCCGAAGGCCACGGTCGCGGGGTGACCGGTGCGCGCCATATCGTCGGCCAGGCGTTGCGCGGTCGCTCCGGCGGCTCCCGAGGTCACGATGCGCGGGTGCGCGGCCAGCGTGAACTCGCCTGGGCGAGCGTCGAATTGCCGAACGCCGGGTACGGACACCGGCAGCGCGGAGACCTCGTCCGCGGCAGCGGGCGGCACGGGCAGCAGCGGCAGCACGCACAGGCTCACGGCGGCCCTGCCCAGCATCCGAATCAATTCGCATCGCATGGGCCACCCTGTCCGTAGAAGAGTTGATCAGGAACGATCAGACGAGGTCGACACGGACGCCCGCCTCCCGTATCCGCGCGACCGCGTCCGGATCGGCGTCGGTGTCGGTGACCAGCACCTGGACCTGATCGATCGGGCAGATTCGCGCCAGGGCGGAGCGGCCCAGCTTGTCCGAGGTGGCCGCCACGATCACCTGCTGCGAGCGGCGCACCATCTCCGCGTTCACGCCCGCCTCGCCCACGTGCGTGCACTGCGCTCCGCCCTCGACCGACAGGGCATTCACGCCGAGAATCAGGGTGTCCAAACGCAATTCGGCCAGGGACCGCTCCGCCAGCGGGCCGTGCAGCTCATAGGATTCCCGCCGCGCCATGCCGCCCAGGCAGATGGTGCGCAGCTGCGGCCGCAGTACCATCTCGGCCGCGATGTTCAGCGCATTGGTGATGACGACGAGATCGCTGCCCGATTCGGTGCGCCCGGCCAGGGCGCGCGCGGCCGCGGTCGTCGTGGTGCCGCCGTTGAAGCCCACCACGGCGTCCGAATCCACCAGTGCCGCAGCATGTTCGGCAATCCGCTGCTTCGCGCCGTCGCCCTGCCGGTAGCGGGCGGGCAGATCGTAGGCGACCGAGGTGGCCACGATCCCGCCGTGCGTGCGGGTGGCCAGCTGCTGATCGGCCAGCGCGGTGAAATCGCGGCGGACGGTGGCGGCGGAGACGCCCAGGCGCTCGGCGGCCTCCTCCACCGACAGCCGCCCGGTCTCGGCCAGCAGTTCCAGCAGCCGGTTCCATCGTGTGGACCGGTCGGCCGCAGCCGTCACCTGAACCCTCCTCGTTACTTCGCGCTCGTCACTTCACACTGCCGGCTGTCAGACCCGATACCAGGCGTTTCTCGATCACGGCGAAGAGGATGACGACCGGCACGATACCGACCGTAGAGATGGCGAAGACGTATTGCCAAGCCGTGTCGTACTGGCCGATGAACTTGGTCAGGGCCACCGACAGCGGCTGGTTCTTGTCGGTGGTCAGGATCACCAGGCTGGCGGCGAATTCGTTCCAGCAGGCGACCACGGTGAAGATGGTGGCGGTCACGATGCCGGGCCAGACCAGCGGCAGGCTCACCCGGGTGAGGATCTGCCGGCGCGAGAGCCCGTCCAGCTGGGCGGCCTCCTCGATCTCCACCGGCACCGAGGCGAAGAAGCTGTGCAGGATCCACACCGCGAACGACAGATTGAAGGCGGCGTTCACCAGGATCATGGCCAGCAGCGTGTCGTCGATGCCGAGGGTGAAGAACTCGCGCATGAGGCCCGCCACCAGGACCGTCGGCTGCAGCATCTGGGTGATCAGCACCAGCCCCAGGAAGGCCGCGCGGCCCGGAAAGCGGCGCCGCGCGGTGTAATACGCGGCGGGCACCGCCACCAGCAGCACCAGCACGGTCGCCACCGTGGAGATGATGAGGGTGCTCGCCAGGTTGTAGGGCAGCGGCGTCTCCGGGGTGTCCCACATGGTGGAGTAGTTGTTCGGATGCCACTGCTGCGGCAGATAGGTGGGCGGGATCCGCAGGATCTCGGCGCGCGATTTCAGCGAGCCGAGCAGCATGGCGATATACGGGATCAGGAACAGCGCGGCGAGCAGCACGCCCACCGCGGTGAGCCCCCAGCGCCGCCGTTTCGGCCGGGGCGCAGCGCCTTCCGCCGGTTCGACCGGCAGCGGCGCGGCAGTGGTCGTCGTCATGAGTCCACCCGATCGGCGGGCCTGATCACCTTCACATAGATCGCGATAATGGTGATGATCAGGACGAAGTTCAGCACGCTCATGGCCGCCGCGGTATCCACCTGCCGGTTCTGCTGGATCAGCTTGAAGGTCAGTGTGGTGGTGGTGTCGGCGTCGAATCCGGCGATGCTGCCGGTGAGCACCTGCAGGATCGGCAGCGAGTTGAACACATTGATGATGTTGATGATGGTGGCCACCGCAATGGCCGGACGCAGCTGCGGCAGGGTCAGATAGCGGTAGCGCTGCCAGGAATTCGCGCCGTCCACCCGGCCCGCCTCGTCCATCTCCGCCGGAATCGATTGCAGTCCGGCCAGAATCGTGTATGTGGTGAACGGGATCGAGACGAACACCGCCACCCCGATGGCCACCACGAACGCCTGCGTGGGCTGCTTGGTGAATCCGTAGCCGCGATCCAGCAGCCCGATGTCCACCAGGAACCGGTTGGCCAGGCCGACATCCGGATCCAGCAGGTAGTAGAAGATGGTCGTGGTCATCACCACCGAGGCCGCCCACGGCACCAGCACCGCCAGCCGCACCGCCGTGCGGCCCGGGAAATCCTTGTTCAGGAACTGCGCCAGCGCCGCCGACAGCAGCAGGGTGATCAGCACGACCGCCAGCACCCACACGATGGTGTGCCACAGGATCGAGCCCAGTTCCGGAATGTCGAACAGCGCACGGTAATTCGCCAGTCCGGCCGGGCCGCGGTCCTGGCCGTACTGGCTCAGATCGCGGGTGCTGGTCCAGATCATGTACCCGGCCGGGAAGACCACGATGGCCGCGATCAGCAACAGCACCGGGCCGATCCACGGCAGGGCGGCCAGCCCCGCCGTGAATCGCGTTCTGCCCTTGCTCAATTCGCCGCTGCCTGGATCTTCTTCAGCACCTCGGCCGGGTCCGCGCCCTGGGCGATGGTGCCCATGTTCTGCTGGATGGAGCCCTGCACCGCGGCCCAGTTCGGATTGTTGCTCGGGTAGAACCGGGCGACCGGCAGGGTGGCGCCGAAGATCTTGGTCACCGGATCGTCGGCGAGCGCGGTCACGGCGCTGGCGGTAATCGGAATGAAGTGCTCGTTCTTCACGAAATCGGCGTAGACGGCCGCGGAGTAGAAGTAGTCGAGGAACTTCTTGATCGCGGCCTGCTTGGAGCCGTCCTTCTTGAAGGCCATCAGATGATCGGCCACGCCGAGGGTCACCGGCTGGCCGGTCTCGGTCGGCGTCGGCGCGGTCGCGTACTTCAGGCCCGGATTCTTCTCGGCGATCTGGCCGATGGTGGGCGGCAGGCCCTCGATCATGCCGATCTTGCCCTGAATGAAGGAGTTGATCACGTCCTTGCGATCGGTGGCGCCCGGATTCGGCTGGGTCACATTGGCATCGGCCAGGGCCTTCATGGCGCGCACGCCGTCCAGGTTGTCCGGGGTGTCGATGGTGAGCTTGTCGCCGTCGGACCAGGTGCCGCCCGCGCCGAAGATCCAGATGGAGGACTCCGCCTGGGCCTCTTCCTTGCCGAGCGGCAGGCCGTAGCCGGAGACGCCGCCGCCGAGGGCCTGGATCCTCGTGGCCGCGTCGGTGAGCTCGGCCCAGGTCTTGGGCGGGGCCGCGATGCCGGCCTTCTCGAACAGCTCGGTGTTGTAGAACAGCGTGCGGGTGGAGGCGAACAGCGGTAGCGCCCACTGGGTTCCGTTGATGCTGGCGTTCTTCGCGAAGGCCGGCTGGATATCGGAGATCACCGAGGGGGAGACGATATCGGTCGCCGGGTACAGCATTCCGTCGGTGGCGAAGCTGGAGTAGGCGTCGATGTTCAAGATGTCCGGGGTGCTGTCCTGCGACTGGAGCTTGGTGCGCACCACATCGTTGATCGAGTTCCAGGACTCGATCTGCAAGTTGACCTTGATGTCGGAGTTCTGGCCCTGGAACCCTGCGATGATCTTGTCCCACAGGGCTTTCGTGCCGTTCGCGCCGTCGCTGTAGGACGGCACCAGCAGGTTGATGGTGTTCGGATCCTTGGCGGAGTCGTCATCGGAACCGAATCCGCAGGAGGTGATTGCGAGGGTGGCCGCGGTGAGCATCGCGACGCCTGCCACTACGCGGTGAAGTCGTCTATTCACGAATGGAGCCTTTCGATACACACACCCGGCCGGAATCGCGGATGATGAACTCGATCGGGTGATCGGTGTCGAATCTAACGCACTACATGATTGATATTGACTACTTTGGCTGTAAATTTGACATGAACGATCACTGGGCGCACGCTGTTCTCGTGCTGACGTATCTAGCCGCCGAGGTCGAGTCTCAGCCGGATTGCTGGGCCCGCGCCGCGGCCATCGCCGCCGACCATCGCGACCTGCTACCCGCGGACGGTGAGCGCGTGGCGGTGATCGGCTGCGGGACGTCCTACTACATGGCGAGAGCCATTGCCGCGCTGCGCGAATCGGCCGGACAGGGCCTCACCGACGCCTGGCCGGCCGGGCAGTTCCCGCACGGCCGCGACTACGACCGCTATCTGGTGATCTGCCGCTCCGGAACGACCACCGAGGTCATCGACGCGCTGCGGGCGCTGCCGGAAGTCAAGCCACGCACCGTGATCAGCTCCAGCCCCGGCACTCCCGTGCTCGAATTGGCCGCGCCCCTGCTCATCGACGAGGTCGACGAGCGCTCGGTCGTCCAAACCCGTTTCGCCACCACCACTCTGGCGATCCTGCGCAGCCACCTGGGCGAAGACCTGATCCCCGTGATCGCGCAAGCCCGCGAGGCCCTCGCCGAGGATCCCGCAGTCTCCCTCGCCGCCGTCCGCTACGCCGACCAGATCACCTTCACCGGAATGGGTTTCGCCGCCGCCCTGGCCGACGAGGCCGCCCTCAAACTCCGCGAATCCTGCCAATCCTGGACCGAGTCCTACCTGTCCACCGAATACCGCCACGGCCCCATCAGCATTGCCGCCCCAGGCCGCGCCGTCTGGGCCCTCGGCCCCCAGCCCGACAGCCTCCCCGCCGCGGTGACCGCCACCGGCGCCCACTACGAACACCGCCCCCTCGACCCCCTGGCCGAACTCGTTCGCGTGCACCGCCTCTGCGCCCTCCGCGCCGCCGACCTGGGCCTGGACCCCGACCACCCGCGCAGCCTCACCCGCTCGGTGGTCCTCGACTGAGCTGGAGCCCAGCAGTGCAGCAACACCCCGCCACGCCTCCCGAACCGCTCGCCGCGCCGAATCCGGCATTGGATCCCGACGCGCTGGTGCTCGGCCTCGACGTGGGCGGCACCACCATCAAGGGCGAGATCACCGACGCCGCAGGCGAAGTCCTGGCCGCCGATGCCATTGCCACCCCACATGGCCCGGCCGCCTTCGACGCCATGCTCGACCTGGGCGACCTACTGCTCGCCAAACTGACACCCGCCGACCGCCCCCGCGTCCACCGCGCCGCGGTCCTGCTCCCCGGCGTCGTCGACACCGCCAAGTCCATCGCCGTCTTCAGCGCCAACATCGGCTGGCGCGACATCCACGTCGGCCCCCGCTTCACCGACCGCTGGTCCATGCCCGTCCTCCTCGAACACGACGTCACCGCCGCCGGCTGGGCCGAATGGCGCTTCGGCGCGGGCAAATCCCGCGGCACCGTCCTGGTCGTCGTCATAGGCACCGGAATCAGCGGAACCCTCTCCGTAGGAGGCCGATTCGTGCGCGGCGGCCTCGGCCAAGCAGGCGAATACGGCCACATCCCGGTCCGCAAGAACGGCCTCCCCTGCCCCTGCGGGAATACCGGCTGTGTCGAGACCGTGGCCTCCGCCGCCGCCATAACCCGCGCCTACACCCGCCATACCGGCCGCGAATACAACAGCGCAGCAGATATTTTCGCGCGCCTCCCGGAAGACACGGTGGCTCAGGCGGTAGTCACCGACGCCGTGGAAGCCCTGGCGGACGGCCTGATCGGCATAGTCCACGCCGTCTGCCCCGAACTCATCGTCCTCGGTGGCGGCCTCGCCGGCGCAGGCGATGCCCTCGCCCACCCCCTCCACCGAGCTCTCGGCACCCGCCTCCGCGTCGCCCCCAGCCCCGAGGTCGTCATCGGAACATTCGGCGCCCGAGCCGGATTGACCGGCGCGGCCCTGCTCGCCCGCCAGGGAGCCCTGACGTGATGGACGGCCGGCCCGCTGTCGGCCCTCATCCGTCGGTCGCCCCCGGACAGCTTCCCCGCCGAGGTGAGCCAGAGGTCAGCTTGATCGTTGACGACGGTGCCGGTGGTCGTGGGGGCGAGCAGCGGTGAGCGGATGGGGTGCCGGGGGAAGCGCCGGGGTGCATCTTCGGGGGCGGATCGTTTCCGCCGCGCACGATATCGACGACGGCGTGGTGTCGGTGGAGGGCGAGCGGATCACCGGCGTGCGGACCGCGTCGGAATGGATGGCGGCACATCCGGATTGGGCGAGGTTGCCGCACTGGGGGACATTGCTACCAGGGCTGGTGGATATTCATAACCACGGTGGAGCGGGGCATCGGTTCGACACGGTCGATCAAGAGGAAGCGGCTGCGGCGGCCGCGTTTCATCGCGGTCGGGGAACCACGACCATGCTGGCCGGGATTGTGACGGCCGCGCCCGGCGTGATGGTCGACCAGGTCGCGGTGCTGCGGGAGCTTGCTGCGGACGGGGTGGTCGGCGGGATTCATGTCGAGGGGCCGTTTCTTTCCGGGTCCCGGTGTGGGGCACACGATCCGCGATTGCTGCTCGATCCGGACCCGGTGCTGGCCCGTCGGCTGCTCGCGGCGGCGGGCGGCCACCTGCGGGTCATGACCATCGCGCCGGAGCGGCCGGGATTCGCCGGTGTCGCACGACTGCTGGCCGAGCAGGGCGTGACGGTGTCTCTGGGGCACAGCGACGCCGGATTCGAGGACTTCCGCAATGGTCTGCGCCCCGGCGGTCCGGGTAGCTCGGTCACTCACCTGGGCAATGGCATGCCGCCGATGCACCACCGGTCTGCTGGGCCGGTGGCCGCTGCCCTGACCGCCGCCGCGCAGGGGCAGTCGGCGGTGGAACTGATCGGCGATGGAGTGCACGTTGATTCGGGTTTCGCGGCAATGGTGTTCGCGACCGCCCGCGATCGGGTCGCACTTGTCACCGATGCCATGGCCGCGGCGGGAATGCCGGACGGCGTCTACCGGCTCGGCCCGCAGGAAGTGCGGGTGAGCGATGGCGTGGCGCGGGTGGCCGGCGGATCCATTGCCGGCGGTACCGCGGACCTGCTGCGCTGTGTGGCCTGGGTGGTGCGGGAATGCGGTGTGCCCCTGCGGGACGCGGTCCGGGCGGCGACCCTGACTCCCGCTGCCACGGCCGGACTGGCCGATGTCGGTGAGTTGCGAGCCGGCGCCTACGCGGACCTGATCGTCGTCGACGACGAACTGCGGCTGCGCCGAGTTCTGCACCGCGGGCGGTGGGTGTCGTGATTCCCACCGGATCGACAGGGTCCGAACAGCGGCGATTGTCGCCGGCGGCCCAGCGTGGGTGGTCGGCGGCGTGATCATCACTGTGACGGCGAATCCCGCGTACGACCTGACGTATCGGCTGGATCGGTTCGAATATGGGGCGGTGCAGCGGGTTCCGGAGGTGGAGCAGCGGGCCGGGGGCAAGGGGATCAATGTCGCGCGGGTGCTGCGGGCGCTCGGGAGCGGTTGTGTGGCAACGGGATTCGCGGACGCGGGCTTTGCCGCGGCGGCGGGGCGCGAGCTGCCGGTCGACTTCGTGACCTGTCTGCCGTGGGTGCGGCGCACCGTGGTGATCAGCGAGGCCAATGGCACGACGACCGGATTGTGGGAACCGGGTGCACCGCTGGCAGATCCGGGGGCCGCGAGGCAGCTGCTGGCCAGGGTCGGTGAATTGCTGGCGCGGGCACGTGGTCTGGTGATCTCGGGGTCGCTGCCGGAGGGCGTGGATCCGAGCCTGCCGGGCGAGCTGGCGCGGCTGGGCCGCGCGGCCGGGGTGCCCGTCATCTGCGATGTGGACGGCGAAGCGCTGCGGCAGGCGGCGCAGGTTCCGGGCGTGGTGCTCATGCCCAATGCCGATGAATTGCGGGCACTCACAGGCGCCGTCACGAATACACCGGAAGAGGTGGCGACCGTCGCCGCGCCGCTGCTGGCCGCAGGCGTCGGCGCGATCATCGCCACTCGCGGCGCATCCGGCATGGTCGCGGTTACTCCCGGCGGCGTGTGGTCCGCCCGGCTGCCCGACCCGGTGACCGGCAACCCCACGGGAGCAGGTGATGCCGCCGCGGCCGCAATGATCACAGCCCTTGCCTCTCCGACCCGGATTCCCGGTCCACGCGCCGATACTCACCGCCACTCCTCCACGGATTGGCCCGCCGCGCTGGCCGCGGCGGTCGCCGTTTCGGCGGCCGCGGTGGTGATGCCGGTGGCGGGGGAGATCGACACGGATGTGCGGGATCGGCTGTTGCCGGCCGTTGTGGTGGAGCCGGTGAATGTACCGGATATTCAGGAGTTTCCATGCCTTTGACGCCCGTGCCCGAACTCATCGAACTGGCGCGGCCGGGTGGGTTGGGGGCTTTCAATGTGATCACGCTGGAGCATGCGGAAGGGATTGCGGCGGCGGCGGAAGCGGTGGGCAGGCCCGTGATTCTGCAGATCTCGGAGAACACGGTGAAGTATCACGGTGGGTTGAAGCCGCTGGCCCGGGCGTGTTTGCAGATCGCGGAGGACAGTTCGGCGGCGCTGGGGGTGCATTTGGATCACGCCACCGAGCGCGGGTTGATCGAGGAGGCGGTGGGGGTGGGGGTGAACTCCGTCATGTACGACGGGGCGCGGCTCGAGTACGGCGCGAATGTCGCGGCCACCGCGGACATCGTGCGGTGGTGCGCGGCGCGGGAGGTGTTCGTGGAGGCCGAACTCGGGGAGATCGGCGGGAAGGACGGTGCGCACGCTCCCGGTGTGCGGACCGATCCGGAGGAGGCGGCGGAGTTCGTGGCCGCCACGGGGGTGGGGGCGCTGGCCGTGGCGGTGGGGTCGGTGCACGCCATGCAGGACCGGGCGGCGACGCTCGACGACGGGTTGATCGCGCGACTGGCCGCGCGGCTGCCGGTGCCGCTGGTGTTGCACGGGTCCTCCGGCGTCCCGGACGAGGGGCTGCGGTCGGCGGTACGAAACGGCATGGTGAAGATCAATATCGGGACCCGGCTGAATATCGCCCTCACCGCGGCGGTACGGGCGGCGCTGGCCGGGAACTCCGGGTCGGATCCGCGAAAGTATCTGGGGCCCGGCCGATTCGGGATTCAGCAGGATGTGGTGAACCATTTGCGGGTGCTGAACGTATGACCGGATGCGGGTCGCGGCGCAGATGAGACGGCACGGACATTGAGTGCCATAGTGCGAACGAAAGCTTGCGTCCGGATATCCAGCGTGCAGAGTGGTACTGGTGATCCTCACCGTGACCATGAACCCGGCCTATGACATGACCTACCGGGTCGAGCATTTCGAGCGGGGGCGAGCACACCGGGTGCGATCGGTGGATCAGCGGCTCGGCGGACGTGGCATCAATGTGACGCGGGTGCTCAACCAGCTTGGGAAGTACGCGCGCGCCACCGGGTTCGCGGATCACTCGTTCGCGGCGGCGGCCTCGCTGGAGATGCCGGTGGATTTCGTGCACGCCCTGCCCTGGGTGCGGCGCACGGTGGTGATCAGCGAATCCGATGACGGGACCGCCACCGCCCTGTGGGAACCCGGGCCGCGCATCTCCGAACCGCGCGCCGTCGATCAACTACGGGTGCGGGTGGCCGGTCTGCTCTCCGATATGACCGGCCTGGTCATCGCGGGCTCCCAGCCCGGCGGCGTGGATCCGGGCCTGCCCGCCGAACTGGCGCGCCTGGCCATTGCCGCGGGCGTGCCCACCATCTGCGATTTCGATGGTCCGGCACTCGAACTCGCCGCCACCGTCCCGGGCATCACCCTCACGCCGAATACCGAGGAACTGGAACGCCTGACCGGGCGGCCCGCCACCACCGTCCCGGAAATCCTGGCCGCCGTCGAACCGCTCATCGCCGATGGCGCCGGCGCGGTCATCGTCACCCGCGGCGGCGCGGGCATGGTCGCGGTCACCCGCACCCGCGCCTGGTCCGCCGCCCTGCCGCAACCTCTGGCGGGCAACCCGACGGGCGCCGGGGATGCCGCAGTGGCCGCCATCATCGCCGCCCTCGCCGCCGATCCGGCCCCCGACTGGCCCGCCCTGCTGGCCGATGCCGTCGCCACTTCCGCTGCGGCCGTGGTCATTCCCGTCGCGGGCGAGATCGATCGCGTGCTGCGCGACCGCCTGCTTCCGACCGTCCGCGTCCGCGAACTGGAGCCGGTCGCAGCCCGTTCCTGAATGACTTGGAGACGAGAGCCCACTCGTCATCCCGGCATGCTTTTGGCCGGGATCCACACCGCTGGTGGATTCCGGCCACGAGCACGCCGGAATGACTGGGAGACTGCCCCCACAGCACGTCCGAGCTCCCTGCCGGCGGCGTGGTGGGGACTTTCCGGCCGGTCGGATTGGTACTGTCGTGCGGGTGTCGGACCTCGGATACCCGCAGGATCAAGGGTCGGGCGTGGACGACAGCTATCGCATGCCCCGCGTGGTGCGCGTGGCGCAGCTGTTCGCGGTGGGGCTGGCGCTGATCGGGGTGGTGTGCGCGGCCTCGGCCGGATGGCTGCTCGGCAGCAAGTCGGCCATGATGACGGCCGTGCCGTTCCTGCCCGCCTGGCTGCTCGGTCTGGTGGCCCTGACCTTCAATGCCGAAGGCCAATCGGTGCGCATCGGGGCGATCCTGCTCGCGGTCCTGAACATGTTGTGGACGGTGCCGTCGATCACCGACGGGCGGCCGCCGGGCCCGCTGGGCCCGCTCGTTTCGCTCGTGGTGATCGTGCTGCTGTTCCGGCGGGAGGCCCGCGACTGGTTCGAACCGTCCTATTGGTGAGCCGCGCCGGTGACCGGAACCGGTGGCCGGACGTAACAGCACGGAAATCTCGTCCGCGGATTCGCAATCTCCGTGCAATTCCCGGCTCCTACTGTGACGCCATGAGTTCGGAAGTGACCGCTGGTGGTACGGGTATTCACATCAGCGGGTTGAGTAAGACGTTCCGGTCGGGGCGGCGCACCGTGCAGGCGCTGGAGGCGGTGGATCTGCATACCGAGCAGGGCGCGTTCCTGTCGCTGCTGGGGCCGTCCGGATGCGGAAAGTCCACGATTCTACGAATTCTCGCCGGACTCGACACCCCGAGCGCCGGCACGGCGCGAATCAATCGCGAGACGCCGGCCGAGCTGCGGCGCCGCCACGAATTCGGTATCGCCTTCCAGGATTCGGCGCTACTGCCGTGGCGCAGTGTGGAATCCAATATCAAACTGCCCTTGCAGGTGGCCGGGCTGCCGGTCGAACCGCGGCTGATCGCCGACTTGATTCGCCTCGTCGGCCTGGAGGGTTTCGAGAAGTCGAAACCGGCGCAGCTGTCCGGCGGTATGCGGCAACGGGTTTCGATTGCCCGCGCACTGGTGGTGAAACCCAGCATTCTGCTGCTCGACGAGCCCTTCGGCGCACTCGACGATATGACCCGGCAGCGGCTCAATCTGGAACTGCTGCGCATCTGGACCGAAAAGCCCGCCACCACGCTCATGGTCACGCACGGCATCGCCGAAGCGGTATTCCTCTCCGATGTGGTCGCGGTCATGAGCCCGCGGCCCGGCCGGGTGGTGGAGGTCGTCGATATCGACCTGCCCCGGCCCCGCACCCCGGAGATGATGCGCAGCCCGGAATTCCACAAATTGCACGACTACCTGTCCGAGCTGCTGTTCGGCCGCAGCGGGCGCGGCGGGGTGACGGCGGAATGAGCCGGGGCAGCGAACAACTCCGCTTCCACTGGAAGGGCCTGGGCGGGCTCGCGGGTATCGCCGCCCTGCTCGCGGTCTGGTCGATCCTGGCCGCGCTGCGGGTGGCCGGCGACACCGTGCCCGGACCCTGGCGGGTGCTCCACACCATGTACACCGACGGCTGGGCGCTGTACGGCCCCAACTTCGGCGTCACGGCGCGCGGTGCGCTGCAAGGTTTCCTGTGGGGCAATCTGCTGGCCATCGCGCTCGCGGTGCTGGTGGTGCTGATCCCGCCCATCGAAATGCTGGTCACCCAGCTGGCCATCCTGAGCTACTGCACCCCGCTGCTCGCGCTCGGCCCGATCATCCTGGTGGTGTTCGGCGGCCGCACGCCGACGGTGTTCCTGGCCGCCATGTACTGCTTCTTCACCACCATGGTCGGCACCGTCTCCGGATTGCGCTCGGCCGACCGCACCAGCCTCGATCTGATTCGCGCCTACGGCGGCGGCCGCTGGCAGCAGCTGCGCCGCGTGCAGGTGATCGCGGCGCTGCCGAACACCCTGGCCGCCTTGAAGATCGCCGCGCCGTCGGCGGTGCTGGGCGCGATCATCGGCGAATATCTGGGCGGCGTGGACAGCGGAATCGGCGTCGCGCTCACCGCCGCGCAGAACGCCTACGAGGTGCCGCGCACCTGGGGCATGGCCCTCGCGGCGGCCGCGCTCGCCGGACTCGGCTACGCGGCGGTGGCGCTGGTGGCCCGGGTGGCGGTGCCGTGGATGCGGGCGGAGGCGTGATGAGGACTCTCGGGGTATTGCGGCCGATCGGGAAATTCCTGCTGCCGCTGCTGGTTTCGCTGGTGCTGCTGGTCGCGCTGTGGTGGGGTTTCCTGCAGCTCTATCCACAGGTCGGGCTGGTCGGCAAGACGCCGGCCGAGGTCTGGTCCTATCTGGTGACCGGCCCGACCTCCGATACCGTCCGCCGGTCCATTCTCGGCGAATTGCGGATCACCCTGCGCGATGCGGCGATCGGCTTCGGCCTGGGCATGGGCGGGGCCCTGCTGGTGGCCGCCCTGTTCGTCGGCGTGCCCGCGGTCGCGCAGGCGTTCCTGCCGGTCGCCATGCTGCTGCGCTCGGTTCCGCTGGTGGCGCTCACCCCGATCATCGTGCTGATCTTCGGCCGCGGCCTGCTCGGCGTCACCGTCATGGCCGCCATCGTGGTGTTCTTCCCCGCCTTGGTCATGATCATGACCGGATTGCGCTCCGCGCCGAAGCAGGCCATGGAACTGGTTGCCGTATACGGTGGTTCGCGGTGGACGGCGCTGTACACGGTCGCCGTTCCGGCGGCCCTGCCGTCGGTGTTCGCGGCGGCCCGCGTCTCGGTGCCCGGCGCTCTCATCGGCGCACTGCTGGGTGAATGGCTCGGCAGCGGCACCGGACTGGGCGCGGGCCTGATCCGCGCCATTCCGACCTTCCAATACAACCGGCTGTGGGCGTCCGTCGCGGTGGTGACGCTGGTGTCGGTGTTCGCCTATGCCGTCGTCGGCGTGCTGGAAAACCTGGTGCTGGCGCGTTTCGCGCCGCAGCCGGGAAAGGACTGAGAACACGAGTTAACCTGGCGCACACAAAGAGCGGGGTAACGGCAAAATATCCGAAATCGAGAACCCCTAGATTCGCTGCATGAGTCGTAAGTCCCGGCCGAGTCCGGTCTCTCAGTTGTCCTTGGATCGGCGATCCTTCCTCCGCTACGCCGGCCTCACCGGCGCCGTGCTGGGTGGAGCCGGCCTGCTCGCCGCCTGCGGTGACGACTCGTCCGGGACGGGCAATGGCACCATCGCCGACGGATCGAAATACGGCACCGTGGCGGTGCAGCTGTCCTGGCTGAAGAACATCGAATTCGCGGGCGAGTACTTCGCCGATTCCAAGGGGTATTTCAAAGACGCCGGTTTCGGCTCCGTCGATCTCATCGCCGGCGGTGCGGCCAGTACCTCGGTGGAGGCCGGCCTCGGCACCGGCAAGGTGTGGATCGGCATGTCCGCACCGCAGACCACGGCCCCCGCCATCCTGGAGGGCTTGAACGCCAAGATCGTCGGCGCGACCTACCAGAAGAACCCCTTCTGCATCGTCAGCGCCATGGGCAAGCCGATCCGCTCCCCGCAGGATATGAAGGGCCGCAAGATCGGTGTGCAGGACACCAATCAGCTCATCTTCAACGCCCTGCTCACCGCCAACGGCATGACGGCCGCCGATGTCACCATCGTGCCCGCGCAGTTCGATCCGACCCCGCTCGCCAACGGCGAGGTCGACGGCTGGGTCAGCTATGTCACCAATGAACCGATCACGCTGAGCAGCAAGGGTTTCCCCAACTACAACTTCTTGTTCGCCGACTACGGCCTGCCGTTGGTGGCCGAGACGCTCACCGTGAAGCAGGAGACCATCGACAACGAGCGCGAGAAGCTCAAGGCGTGGTTGCTGGCCGATATCAAGGGCTGGCGCGACGCGGTGGCGAGCCCGTCCGAATCCGCGCGCCTGGCGGTCGAGGTGTACGGCAAGGATCAGCGCCTGGACCTCGCCGAGCAGACCATGGAGGCCGGGGCGCAGAACGATCTGGTCGTCTCGGCCGAGACCAAGACCAGCGGGCTGTTCACCATGAGCGAGGAGCTGATCGCCAAGAACATCGCCGCCCTGGGCAAAGCGAAGATCGACATCGCCGCGGACAAGCTGTTCGACATGTCCGTTCTGCGGGAGCTCTACACCGAGCATCCGGAGCTGAAGGCGCCCTGAGCGCTCGAACCGGAGCTCGGGCCGGACCGCTACCGCACCAGGCTGGGCCGCAGCGGAATCTCCCCGCTGTGCGCCGAAAGCGGTTCCGCGGTCCGGCTGTTGCGCACGGCCAGCATTTCCGCGGCAATGGCGATGGCGGTCTCGGCGGGCGTGCGGGCGCCGATGTCCAGACCGGCGGGGGAATGCAGGCGAGACAGTGTCTGATCGGTGAAACCACCCGCCCGCAGCGCTTCGATGCGGCGGTCGTGCGCGGTGTGCGAACCCAGTGCGGCCAGGAATCCCACCTCGGGTAGTCGCAGCGCGATGGTGAGCAGCGGGATCTCGAACTTGGCATCGTGCGACAGCACGACAATCGCGGTGCTGGAATCGATTTCGCCCGCCGCCGCGAGGGTGTTGAGATACCGGTGCGGCCAGTCCACGACCACCTCGCAGCCGGGATACGCCTCCGAACTGGCGAAGGTGGGCCGGGCGTCGCAGACGGTCACCCGGTACCCCAGCAGCTTGCCCTGGACGGCCAGCGCAGCGGTGAAGGCATTGGCCCCGAACAGGATCAGCCGCGGCGGCCGCACGAACGAGGACACGAACACATCCGAATCGGGCAGCGACACCAGCTCGGTGGCATGCCGGCGATCGGTGACCAGATGCTGGCCGATCACATCCGGATCCGAATGCCACACCACCGTGAACACGGTGACCTGCCGCTGCGCCGCGATATCCGCCGCCACATCCGGGAATTCGGGAAAATGCCTGCGCGAGAACGGTTCCGTGAATACATCCAGGCTGCCGGGGCAATCCATGCCGGCATCGATCCCGCTGCCCGGCCCGAACCGGTGCAGTCCCCGGTGCCCGGTCCGCGCGGACTCCCGCGCCGCCTCGTAGGCCGCGGCCTCCGCGCAGCCCGCCGAGATCGATCCGAACGCCCGCCCCTCGGCGTCGACGACCATCGCCGTCCCGATCGGCATGGGCGTCGACCCTTGGGTCCGCACCAGTGTCGCCAATCCGCCCGTTCGCCCGCTGTGCCACACCCGCAATAGATCGTCGACGATATCCCGCATCTTTAACTTTGCTCCCGATCACCGTGTGCTGTCGCGCGGATAGTCCCGATCGATCCCCGTCGCCAAGTCATCACACGTGACGCACACCATATCCGCTCGTTGCTTTAAATAAGTGCCCGCCCCCGAATTTCCATCCGCCTTCGATACGGCCCCTGGCCAGTGCGCACGCCCCAGCACCACCGGGTGCCCGGGCTCCCCGCGAAATACCGCACGCGCCACACCGCTCGAACTTTCATATGCGGCGGCTATGACTCTGGCCACCGCATCACCGCCGATATCCGGCGTATCCACCGGCATGATCGCCACGAATTCCGGCGGCCCGGCGGCCGGACCGGTGTTCCCATCGGCGGCATTCCCATTCGCAGTAATCCTCGCCGCAACAGTCCCGCCCGCAGCCATCCGCGCGGCAAGATCATGCTCGAGTGCCGGTCCACCCGCTACCGCCGCGAGCCCGGCCCGCAGCGAAGCACTCACCCCGGCCGCCCAATCGGCCGCCCACACCGGCCGTGCGCCCGGCGGTATCGCGATGCGAGGAGTTTGCGAGACCAGCCGCGTCGAGTTCCCGTCCGGACCGTCCTCGCGCAGCGCCGGGCCCGTCGCGCCGAGCACCACGACGACGCGGGCGCAACCGCCGTCGTGCAGCGCGCCGACGGCCGCGCGCAGCCAGTCACCGTCTCCGGCCAGGACTTTCGGCATGCCGAAGCGGGTCCCCGCACCCGCGGCCAGGACGATGCCGTCGCAGCGCGCGAGGGTCATGCGGGCAAAAGTTCGGGGGTCATGCGGGCAGGGTAGCGCTGCCCGGTGATGTTCGCTCCCCGAGTGGCGTGCGCGATTGCCATGACCGATCCTGGGAGGACGATGACGGACGACAAGATCGACCTCGAGGGTTTCGCCGGACTGCCGCACGAGACCGCCACAGCGCTGTTGCTGACATGCTGCTCGTCCCTCGACTGGGCGCAGGCGGTGGCGGCGGGGCGGCCGTATGCGAGCGTCCATCAACTCCTCGCGGCCGCCGACCGGGCGCTGGCCGAGATCAGCGAAGCCGAGATCGATCGCGCACTGGCCGGGCATCCGCGCATCGGCGATCGCCCCGACAGCGCGAACTCGGCGCGCGAACAGGCGGGCATGGCCAGCGCCGGCGACGCCGTGCGGACCGCCATTGCCGAGGGAAACCGGAAGTACGAGGCACAATTCGGGCACGTGTATCTGGTGTGCGCCACCGGCAAATCCCCGGAGGAAATGCTGCGCATACTCACCGATCGGCTCGGAAACGACGCGGACACCGAAAGGCGCATCGTGCGGTCGGAATTGGCGAAGATCAACCGGATCCGGCTGCGGCGCCTGCTGAACGAGGAGGAGTGGTGAGCTCACTGAGTACGCACGTGCTGGACGCGGTGCGGGGAATGCCCGCCGCCGGGATTTCGGTGACGCTGTTCGAGGCGAGCGGGGCGGAATCGGCGACCGGCGTGACCGATGCCGACGGGCGGATCGCGGCGCTGGCGGGTGAGCTGCCCGCCGGGACGTATCGGCTGTCCTTCGGCACCGGAGACTACTTCGCCGCCCAGGCCGTCGAGACCTTCTATCCGGAGGTGACCATCGCGTTCACCGTGACCGGGGAACGGCACTATCACGTGCCATTGCTGCTGTCGCCCTTCGCGTTCTCGACCTATCGGGGCAGCTGATCGCCGCGGGCTAAGGATCGTCGGCCGAGAGGCGGGTCAGGTCGGCCCGGACCTGGTCGGCGCGTTTGACGCCCATGCTCTCGTAGAGGGTGAGGGCCTTGCGGAGGAATTCGCAGGCGCGCGAGGTCTTTCCGGCGCGGGCGGCGATATCGGCCAGGGCGTGCCAGGCATCGGCCTCGCCGTGCACGTCGCCGCCGCGGCGGGCGATGTCGAGGGAATCGGAGTAGAAGCCCTGCGCGGCGTCGAGGTCATTGGAATCGCGCTCGATGTGCCCGTGTCCGCGCAGCGCGTCCACCCGCAGCAGGGCGTCGCCGATCCGCAGGCCGATGCGATTCGCCTCGTCGAATTGGTCACGGGCGGTGGTGAAATCGCCGCCGACGCGATTCACATTGCCCAGGCCCCACAGCGACCAGCCCCGGCTGTAGTGATCGTCGATCTGGTCGGCGATGGCGAGGGCGGCGCTGTAGAAGCGGCGCGCGGTAAAGGGATCGCCGCCCATGCGCTCGATATGGCCCAGCCCGCGCAGGGTATCGCCTTCGAATTTGGGGTTCTGTAACTGCCGGGCGATGCCGAGCACATCGGCGTACGCCTGCCGGGCTCGGTCGTAATCGCCTATGTGCCTGGTGACTTCGGCATAACCCCAGAGCGCGGCGGCCTTGCGCGGCGGATCCTCGACCGCTTCGGCAATGGCGTGCGCCTCGTTGAAGCATTTCGAGGCCACGTCGTAATCGCAGGCCAGCCGGTGCACGGTGCCGAGCCCGTAGAGCACATCGCATTCGGCGATGCGGTCGCCATTGCCGCGGGTGATATCCAAGGCGCGCACGAACATTCGCTTCGCATCCGACCAGTGGCCCAGGCCGGACAGGTGCGAGGCGAGCAGCCGGGCCAGCTCGCCGGTATCCGCTCCCGAACCCGAGGCCTGGATGCAGCCGAGCAGCATTTCCCGTTCCCGGGTGAGCCATTCCCGGGCCTGCGCGATCTCCTCCGGCGGATCCGGGCTGGGCGGATTCGGGAAACTGCCCGCCACATCGAAAGGCCGTGGCGCACCGACCGGTTGCGCGATCTTCACGCTGTAGCGGATGAGCCGCCCGACCGCCGCGGTGTGCTCACTGGGCAGATCCTCCTGCGCCGCCTGGGCGCGGGCGAACAAGCGGGTCACATCGTGAATGCGATAGCGCTGCCCGCGCGGGCCGCTGCCCGCCGCATCCAGCAGGCCCACCTCGAAGATGCGGCGAATCAGCGCATGCGCCGCCTCCTGCGACAGATCCGCCATGGCGGCCAGGGTTTCGGCGCTGATCTCCGAACCCGGGAACCAGCCCAGCAGCCGCACCGCGCGCCGCAGATCCGGTTCCGGCAAGCGCTGATACGACAATTCGAAAGCGGCGCGCAGGGTTTCACCCTCGGCGGAGAAGCGGGAGAGAATATCGGCGGCGGGCGATTCCTCCGCGGCCGGCACATGTTCGAGCCGATCGCGCAGCTGCTGGAAGTCCCGGTCGGCGGCGGCGAGCATGTCCGGGCCGCCGTGCGCGAGCTGACCGGCGATCAGGCGCAGCGCCAAGGGCAGCCGCCCCGCCGTCTCCAGAATCCGGCGCACCGCCCCGACGTCGTAGCCGGGCGGCAGATGGCTCAGCGTCACCAGCAGTTCCTCGGCCTCCGCGCGCGGCATGGCATTCAATTGCAACGGCGCGGCCCCCACCAGCCCGGTCAGCTTGCGGCGACTGGTGATCAGCACGAAACAGCCCGGCGCGTGCGGCAGCAGATCGCGCACCTGCTTGGAGTCGAGCACATTGTCGAACACGATGAGCATGCGCCGATCCCGCATCTCGAACCGCCAGCGCTCCGCCCGCCGCGCCTGATCCGGCTCGATGGTCTCCGGTGGCACCCCGATCCGCAGCAGCAACTGCTCCAGCACCCCCGCCGGGGTACGCGGCGTGCGGCCCTCGGTGTGACCGCGCAGGTCCTCCCAGATCCAGCCGTCCGGATAACAGCCCGAATGCTCGGTCACCACATGGCGCGCCAGCGCGGTCTTGCCCATGCCCGCCAGGCCGTTGATCACGTGCACCGCGGGCCGATTCGCCGCCAAGTGCTCCTGCACCCGCCGGAACAGCTCGGAGCGCTGCTCCTCGCGGCCGACGAAAAGCATTGTCTCCTCGGGAATCCCGCGCCAGGTGGGCAAGGCCGTGCAGCGCCGCGCGACCGCATCCCGGAATGCCCCCACATCCGCGGCGGGCATATTCAGCAGATCCGTGGTGTCCACCAATTGATCCCAGCTGGTGCGATAGATCGCGGCCAGATTCTTCAACGCCTCCACCGTCGGCCGCGGCCGATTCCGCCCATCCTTGGGCCCGGGCCAGGATTCGTACTCCGAAATCCGCGCGGCCTTCATCGGCGCCGTCGGCTTTCCGGTGAGCCGGTTGTACTCCGAGGCCACCGCCTCCTGGGTCAGCTCGTTCGCCAGCCGCCACGCCTTGCGCGGCCGGCACCCCCGATGCCGTAGTTCCGCCGCCAGATGCTCGAGCAGCTCATGCTCGCGCAACCCGATGCCCAGCAGAATCCGGCGCAGTTCCTTCCGCGCGTCGGCGCCGACATCATCGGATTCACCGTTCTGGGGCACAGTGTGCCTCCCCGCCTCGGCGGCCGCACGGAATCCGCCGCGGCCGCTGTGAATATTTCCTTGGTACCGCGCGGATTTCGGCTGGTCAAGGTCACGTGATACGCCAAGAAATTCCGGGCAGCGCTGGGATTCGAAGTGACTCGCGATTTCGCGACCATTGAGCCACCACCAGGACCGGCGAAACAGGGGGCGGTCCGACCGGGCGGAAAGGATCGGGTCAATGGCAATCACCGCTTCCAACTGGCTCATCAGCAGCGATGTGGCGCAGGAGGTCGCCTTCCGGGTCGACGTACCCGAACCGCGACGCGGCCGCTGGGTGCTGTCCTACCTGCCCACCTCCATGCGCCTCACCCGCGAACAGGCCATGGCCGGCGTGGTGCTGGCCGAAATGGTCATTGCCGGACTGCTCAACCCCGGCGGCGAATTCGACGGGGAGATGGCCACCCTCAATGCGGGCATTCTCGGCGTCACCCTCACCGACGTCATGTGCCTGCTCGCCCTGCGCGGCAACGACCCGGAGGGGGAGGCGTCGGGATCCATGGGGTCCTGGCGCCGCCCGCAGGGCCGCTGCGATGCCACCCGCCGCGATCGGCACCGCGACGGCAGAGGAGCCACCCGATGATCCTCGACTTCGGCCCTTTCGTCTTCGTCATGCCGCTGCCGCGCTTCCACGCCGGCTGGTTCGCCGGATTGTTCACGGCCGTCATCGCTTTCGCGGTCATGGTGATGCTCGTCGTGGCGACCAGCTGCGGCGGCCCGACCGCCACGAGCCCGGGAGAGGAGGGCGTTCCGCAGACACGGGTGGCGGGGGACTGCTACCCGTTCTGCGGGACGTTACCGCTCGGCGAAACGCCGCATCCCGGCCAGGCGATCGCACCCGGGGAGGAGAGATGACCACCGCTTGCATCGAGCTGCTCCACGACGGCAGCTATGAACTGCGCATCGGCACCGCGGGATTCGGCAATGGGACGACCGCCGGTCTCGCCGGGCTGGCGGCCGGCGTGCTCGGCACCACCACCGACCGGATCCGCATCCGGCACACCGGCGAATTCGGTTCCGCCGACGCCGGTGTCGTGACCCGCTCCGCCTGCGAGCAGCTGCGACGGCGCATCATGCGGCGCACCGTGGCCCTCACCGGACTTCCCGCCGATATTCACACGCTCGAACCCGGCGGTGTTCGCGGCTACCAGGGACGGTTTCTCACCGCGGTGGAACTGCTGGCGGACGGCCCGTTGCACGCCACGGCCATTCGCTCAAGCGAAGAGGCCGCGCACGAACGGGAGTGAATCGACCAGCGAGGCATTGACCGCTCCGCTGTGGTCGGCGGCGTAGGTGCGCAGGGTGAAGGGCTGGCCGTTGGCCTGCACCTTCGCCGCGAAGGCCAACGTCGCCGGGGTGATCACATCGGTGTCCTGCAGCCCCTGACCCATGAATACCGGCTTGTCGTAACCGGTTTCGGGCAGGCCCATATAGCCGGCGAGCAGGCCGGGCAGGTTCGGGATCTGGGCGAAGGGGCGGGCGAACAGGTCGCCCAGGATCACGCGCTGTGCGCCGAGCTCCTGGCCGATGGGGTCCAGGCAGGACTGGCTGGAGCGGTCGAGCCAGTAGCGGCCCGAATCGGTCAGGTAGGACTCGATATTCAGGTCCGGGTAGGTGGTGCGCAGGCCGTTGAGGATGTAGAGGATGTACGCGGTGATGTGGTTGCCCAGTTTGATGGGCGGCACGTTCGGGGCCAGCGGGAGCATGGCGTTCTCGATGTAGGCGGGGACGCCGGTGCCGACCGCGCCGCGGTAATCCAGTTCCGGACCGCCGAATTCGGTGGCGTAGCGGGCGGTGGTGACGGCCGCGCCGCCGCCTTGCGACTGGCCGACGACCACCCATTTGTGCGCCAGCGACGGGTAGTGGCGGGTGGCGGCCTTGACGGCGTCGACCACATTGTGCGCCTCCACTATTCCGTTCAGGTACGGGTGGTCGCCGGGCGTTCCGAGGCCCGCGTAGTCGGCGGCGACAATCGCGTAACCCTGCTGCAGCCAGGTCCCCAGATAGGCCCAGTCGCGTTCGCGGGCCGCGGGTCCGGCAATGGAATAGGCGCAGTCGTCGCCGAGCCCGACCGTTCCGTGCGCCCAGGCTATGACCGGCCAGCCGCCGGCGGGCGCTGCCCCAGGCGGGAAGTAGACGGCCGCACTCGCGGTTGTATACGCCTCGCCCACGGTCGTACTGGTGTAGAGGATCCGTTCCGAACGCACCGATCCGGGCAGGATCGCGGCCTCCGCGAGGGGCTCCACCGCGGTGACCGCGCCCGTGCCGGGTACCGGTGTCGCGAGCGCCGGCGGGCCGCTGACCAGCGCGGCGATCGAAGTGACGGCGAGAGCGGCCGTGCACAGCCATCGATTCCGCATGGGTTCCTCCTAATACCGCTGTGACGGCGCGGCAGCCCTGGACATGCGATCAGATTAGGCCGTGTTTCGGACCCCGGGTGGCCTGCCCCACAACCATCAAGATCACAATCGACTGTGAAGGTGCTCACAAGTCGTCGGTTCCCGGCGAGTCGGGTTCCGGTGGCCGCGATCACGCTAACAGTACGAGCGTTATGCAAAACTGCACGTCAGGCCTACCGGCGAGTAGATTCCCCCGCTGCAATTAACAGGCAAATTTCGCAGAGTTAGCAATGAGCAGGTGAAACCTAGCGGGGATTCACACTTGCAACAGGTAGACGCACATTTTTTCCTGTGCCATCGTGTGGAAGTACACCCCGCGGGCCTAGCAAGCCTGCAAATTGCCGCTCCAGCAGAGATCGGATTCGCGAGAGTCCGACGAGCGGGGCCAACCGAGACCGAACGAAGAAGTGGAGTCAGAGATGTCGACTGTCGGCACCCCGAAGACCGCTGCGGAGATCCAGAAGGACTGGGACACCAACCCGCGCTGGAAGGGCATCACCCGCAACTACACCGCCGAGCAGGTTGTGAAGCTGCAGGGCACCGTCGTCGAGGAGCACACCCTCGCCCGCCGTGGTGCCGAGATCCTCTGGGATCTGGTCAACAACGAGGACTACATCAACTCCCTGGGCGCCCTCACCGGCAACCAGGCCGTGCAGCAGGTCCGCGCCGGCCTGAAGGCCATCTACCTGTCCGGTTGGCAGGTCGCCGGTGACGCCAACCTGTCCGGCCACACCTACCCGGACCAGTCGCTGTACCCGGCCAACTCGGTTCCGTCCGTCGTGCGCCGCATCAACAACGCGCTGCTGCGCGCCGACGAGATCGCCAAGGTCGAGGGTGACACCTCGGTCGCCAACTGGCTGGCCCCGATCGTCGCCGACGCCGAGGCCGGCTTCGGTGGCGCGCTGAACGCCTACGAGCTGCAGAAGGCCATGATCGCCGCCGGCGCCGCCGGTGTGCACTGGGAGGACCAGCTGGCCTCCGAGAAGAAGTGCGGCCACCTGGGCGGCAAGGTGCTCATCCCCACCCAGCAGCACATCCGCACCCTGACCTCCGCGCGTCTGGCCGCCGACGTCGCCGACGTGCCGTCGGTCATCATCGCCCGCACCGACGCCGAGGCCGCCACCCTCATCACCTCCGATGTGGACGAGCGCGACCGCGAGTTCCTGGACGGCACCCGCACCGCCGAGGGCTTCTTCGGCGTGAAGAACGGCATCGAGCCCTGCATCGCGCGCGCCAAGGCCTACGCCCCGTACGCCGACCTGATCTGGATGGAGACCGGCGTGCCGGACCTCGAGGTCGCGCGCAAGTTCGCCGAGTCCGTCCGCAGCGAGTTCCCGGACCAGCTGCTGGCCTACAACTGCTCGCCGTCCTTCAACTGGAAGGCGCACCTGGACGACGCCACCATCGCGAAGTTCCAGCGCGAGCTGGGCGCCATGGGCTTCAAGTTCCAGTTCATCACCCTGGCCGGCTTCCACTCGCTGAACTACGGCATGTTCGACCTGGCCTACGGCTACGCCCGCGAGGGCATGACCGCCTTCGTCGACCTGCAGGAGCGCGAGTTCAAGGCCGCCGCCGACCGCGGCTTCACCGCCATCAAGCACCAGCGTGAGGTCGGCGCCGGCTACTTCGACACCATCGCCACCACGGTCGACCCCAACACCTCGACCGCGGCGCTGAAGGGCTCCACCGAGGAGGGCCAGTTCCACTGAGTTGGAACCGGTTTCGAGGACCTGATCCGGGGCGGTAGTCGCATCACACCTTCCGCCGCCCCGGACCCTCGAACCCGTCGAAGGGGGCGCGAGTCCCCTTCGACGGTGTTCATCCGCCCTTCCCGTCGACAGCCCCGGCGGGGAGGGCATTTCCTTATAGCTTTGAGAACACAAGACCTTAAGAAGGCGCAGGGTCGCACCGTTAGTCCGACGCCTTCACCCATAGCCACGACGGCCAAACACAGCAGGAGCGGGACGTGAGCAGCGAAAAGATTCAGCGCGTCGGCATTATCGGCGCCGGACAGATGGGCGCGGGCATCGCGGAGGTCTGCGCCCGGGCACACGTCGATGTGCTCGTGTTCGAACAGACCCGTGAGCTGGCCGCCGCCGGCCGCGCTCGCATCCTGCGGTCGCTGGACCGCGGGGTGTCCAGCGGCAAGATCACCGAGCGCGAGCGGGAGCAGGCGGCCTGGCGGCTGCGCTTCACCTCCGACCTGGGTGATTTCGCCGACCGCCAGCTGGTCGTCGAGGCCGTGCTGGAGAACGAGGAAGTGAAGACCGCGATCTTCGCCGAACTCGACAAGGTCGTCACCGATCCGAACGCGGTGCTGGCCTCCAACACCTCCTCCATCCCGATCATGAAGATCGCCGTCGCCACCAACAACCCGGAGCGGGTGGTCGGCATGCACTTCTTCAACCCGGTGCCGGTGCTGCCGCTCGTCGAGCTCATCACCACCCTCAAGACCTCCGACGCCGTCACCAAGCGCGCCGAGCAGTTCGCCTCCGACATTCTCGGCAAGCAGGTCGTGCGCTCCGCCGACCGCTCCGGCTTCGTGGTCAATGCGCTGCTGGTGCCCTACCTGCTCTCGGCCATTCGCATGGTCGAATCCGGTTTCGCCACCAAGGAAGACGTCGACAAGGCCATGGTGCTGGGCTGTGCCCACCCGATGGGCCCGCTCGCCCTCACCGACCTGGTCGGCCTCGACACCGTGAAGTCCATCGCCGACTCCATGTACGCCGAGTTCAAGGAGCCGCTGTATTCCGCCCCGCCGCTGCTCATGCGCATGGTCGAAGCCGGCCTGCTGGGCAAGAAGACGGGTGCGGGTTTCTACCAGTACAACCGGTAGCGATCGGCACTCGGGTACCGGATTTTCCCGCCCCGTCGGGGCATAAGCTGCAAATAAAGGGTCGGTGTCACCGGCCGACCCGCCCCGGGTTCGACAGAGTCCACCCGGTTTCAGGGCGCAGAACTGTGCGGCGCGCACCCCTCGTGGTGAGCGCCGCACAGGTGACTTAAGGAGGAGTGGCGCGCTCATGGCCAACGTCACCGATGGCTTCGGATCGAGCATCCTGGGCTATCCCCGCATCGGACCGCATCGCGAACTCAAGCGTGCCCTCGAGTCCTATTGGCACGGCACGCTGGACCGGGACGCGCTGCTCGCGGTCGGGCGGGAGATTCAGGAAACTCAGTACCTGGAGCTGGCCGCCACCGGCCTCACGCAGGTCCCGGGCAACACCTTCTCCTTCTACGACCACGTGCTCGACAATGCGCTGCTGTTCGGCGCGGTGCCGAAGCGGTTCGAGCCGTACCGGGAAGGGCTGCACCCCCTCGACTTCTATTTCCTGATGGCGCGCGGCCGGCCCGATCTGCCGCCGCTGGAGCTGGTGCGGTTCTTCAATACCCCGTACCACTACCGGCAGCCCGAACTCGACACCGATACCGAGTTCTCGCTGCATCCGGAGGCGCTGCTCGACGAATTCGATCGCGCCAAGGCCTCCGGCATCGAACTGCGCCCGGTGGTGCTGGGCCCGCTGTCGCTGCTGCTGCTGTCGAAGACCGGGCACGTGCCCGGCGAAACCGAATTCGACAAACTGGTGCTGCTGGACAAGCTGCTGCCCGTCTACGAGGAGCTGTTCGAGATCCTCGCCAAGCGCGGCGCCACCTGTGTGCAGCTGGACGAGCCGTGCTTCACCAGCGACCGCTCGCCGTCCACCCTCGAGCTGTTCGAGAAGACCTACCAGCGGCTGTCGAAGGCGCCGCTGCGCCCGCGCATGCTGGTCACCGGGCAGTACGGCGATTTCGGCGAGGCGCTGGAGATCCTGGCGCGCAGCAATGTCGAGGCCATCGGCCTGGACCTGGCCAGCCACCGGATCCGGCCCGATGATCTGGCCAAGATTCCGGGCATCAAGCGCAAGCGGCTGTACGCGGGCGTCATCAGCGGCACCAATGTGTGGCGCGCCGACCGCTACGTCACCCTCGACTACCTGAATCAGCTCGCCCAGGTCTGCCCCGACATGGTGGTGTCCACCGGGGCGACGCTGCTGCACGTGCCCTACGACCTGCTCGTGGAATACGAGCTCGAGGATCACGTCGCCGACCGCCTGGCCTTCGCCAAACAGAAGGTCCTGGAAGTGGTTTCGCTCGCCAAGGCGCTCACCGAGGGCCCGAACGAGAAGTGGCGCAAGCGTCCCCGCGAGGTGCACTTCAAGCAGAAGCACGCGGTGCGCCAGCGCGTCTACAACGTGACCCCGCAGATGCGCGAGCGCGAACCCTACGAGACGCGAAAGATCGCGCAGCAGGCCCGGCTTCGGCTGCCGCTGGTCCCCGCCACCACGCTGGGCTCGTTCCCGCAGACGGTCGCCGCCCGCCAGGCCCGCTACGACCTCGGCCAGGGCAAACTGTCCCACGACGAGTACCGCAAGCGCATCGAGGCCGAGATCGAAGCGACGATCCGCCTGCAGGAGGACATCGGCCTCGATGTGCTCGTGCACGGTGAGCATGAACGCAACGACATGATCCAGTACTTCGCCGAACTGCTGGACGGCTTCGCCACCACCCATTTCGGCTGGGTGCAGGTGTACGGATCCCGCTGCGTCCGCCCGCCGATCCTCTACGGCGACGTCTCCCGCCCCGAGCCGATGTCGGTGTCCTGGACCACCTATGCCCAGTCGCTCACCGACAAGCCGGTCAAGGGCATGGTCACCGGACCGGTCACCATGCTGGCCCGCTCCTTCGTCCGCCAGGATCAGCCGCTGTATGAAACGGCTGACCAAGTGGCCCTTGCCATTCGGGACGAAGTGGTGGATCTGGAGAAGGCGGGCATCGCCATCATCCAGGTGGACGAGCCGTCCATCCGCGAGCTGCTACCGCTGCGCGCCAAGGGGCGCGCGGAGTACCTGCGGTGGGCCGTCGGCGCGTTCAAGCTGGCCACCTCCGGCGTCAAGGCCGAAACCCAAATCCACACCCACATCGGCTATTCCAGCCGTGAGGATGTGGTCCAGGCCATCGACGAACTCGACTGCGATGTGACCGCCATCGTGGCCACCCGCTCCATCGAATGGGTCCTCAAGGCCCTGACCGACGACTGCGCCGAAGGCCACGGCCTGACCCACGGCGTCGGCCCCGGCGTCTACGAGAGCCGCTCGGCCCGCATCCCGGACATCGACGAGCTGGACGAATTGCTCACGGCCGCAGCGGAAGCCGTCACCCCCGAACGCCTGTGGGCCAATCCGGACGGCGGCCTCAAGACCCGCCACCACTGGCAGCTGGATCCGTCCCTGCGCAATATGGTCGCGGCCGCCCGCCGCGTCCGCCGGCGCGCCGAGTCCTCCGGCGAGTAGCGCTCGGCGCTCCACGACAGAACGGCGGCACGGGATCGAAATTCCGTGCCGCCGTTCTGTGTCATTCGCCGAACCCCTCCACGAGGCAGTCATCGGCGCGCGTTGATAGATCGTGCCGTATAGATTCCACCTGATTGTCTATAATCTATATATGGCCTTGAGTATCAAGCACCCTGAAGCTGACCGGCTCGCGCGGGAGCTGGCTGCTCGAACCGGGGAGACGATCACCGACGCAGTCGTTATTGCACTGCGTGAGCGGCTCGCACGCGAAACGGGTCGCTCTCGTTCCGTACCTCTGCGCAAGGAACTGGCGGCCATTCGTCAGCGATGCGCCGCCCTGCCGGTCATCGACACTCGCAGCGCTGATGAAGTCCTCGGATACGACGAGCATGGCCTGCCCGGCTGATGGTTATCGACACATCGGCGGTCGTCGCCATGTTGAACAACGAGCCCGAGGCCGAACGCTACGAAGTGGCGATCGAGACCGACCCGGTTCGCTTGATGTCCACCGCTACGTATCTCGAGGTATCGATCGTCATCGAAGCCCGCTTCGGCGAACCCGGCGGACGCGAACTGGATCTGTGGCTCCATCGCGCGGGAGTCGAATTGATCGCTGTCCATCCCGAGCATGCTCACCGGGCTCGCATTGCCTACCGGGAATACGGTAAAGGACGTCATCCCGCAGCACTGAACTACGGAGACTGCTTCTCCTATGCTCTGTCCAAGATCAGCAACGAGCCTCTCCTGTTCAAGGGTGACGACTTCCCGCGCACAGATGTCACCGCCGTACAGCTGCCCGACCTCGGCGTCGAAGAACCGGACGAGAACCGCGACTGAATGGCCAGGGGCCGAGCACCTGGAGGGCTGCGGGCACCCCGAGGCGCGTCGTGATCAGTTGTTCAGCGGTAGTCGGCGATGGTCCAGAGGCGAATGGTCTGATCGGCGCTGCCGGTGGCGAGGAGGGTGCCGTCGGGGGTGAAGGCCACGGCGTGGACGGCGGCGGTGTGGCCGGTCAGGGGGTTGCCGATGGGGACGCGAGTTGCCATGTCCCACAGGCGGATTGTGCCGTCGCGGCTGCCGGTTGCCAGCACGCCGCTGTCGGGGGAGAAGGCTACGGCGAGGATGGGTTCGCTGTGGCCGCTCAAGGGGGTGCCGGAGAGTTGGTGGGTTGTCATGTCCCACAGGTGGATTGTGGCGTCGTCGCCGCCGGTGGCGAGCAGGGAGCCATCGGGGGTGAAGGCGAGGGTGCGGATGGAGCCATTGTGGCCGGTCAGGGGGGAGCCGGAGGGCTTGCCGGAGGCGGGATTCCAGAGGCGGGCGGTGGCGTCGGCGCTGCCGGTGGCGAGCAGGGCGCCGTTGGGGTGGAAGGCGAGGGTGCGGACTGCGCCGGAGTGGCCGGCGAGGGCGGGGGTGGCGGGTTGGCGGGTGGCCACGGTCCAGAGTTGGGCGGTGGTGTCCTCGCTGCCGGTGGCGAGAAGAGTGCCATCGGGGCTGAAGGCGACCGATCGGATCATATTGGTGTGGGCGGTGAGCGGGTTGCCGATGGGGGCGTGGGTGGCGAGGTCCCAGAGGCGGGCGGTGCTGTCTTCGCTGGCGGTGGCCAGGAGGGTGCCGTCGGGGTTGAAGGCTACGGCGCGGATCGAATTGGTGTGGCCGGTGAGGGGATCGGAGGTCTGCTCGCCGGTGTGGACGTTCCAGAACTGGGTGGTGTTGTCCTTGCCGCCGACGGCCAGGGTGGCGTCGGGGCTGAAGGCCAGGGCCATGATCTGGGTGCCGAGAGCCAGTTCGGTCGGTGTGGCCGTTGCGGTGCCTCCGCCACTGGAATCGCCCGCGTCCTTGGCGTCGCGGGAGGTGAGGGCGAGGGTGGTGGCGGTGGCGGCGCCCAGCGCGAGGGCGGCCGCGCCGCCGATCAGCAGCCTGCGGCGCGTGATCAACTGTGGCGCAGGGGGTTCCGCCGGCGCCGGCGTGCCTCGCGGGCCGAGAGGGTACGGGGGCGGCGGGCCGGGGCGGCCCGCGTGCGGCGACGGCAGGCCCGTTCGACCCGCCTGCGGCGATCGGACATCCTGTCGGCCGGACGGCGCGGGCGTGAATGGTTGCCCGGCTGCGGGAGTGGCGGATCGGCCGGAGACGGGCGTGAAAGGTTGCCCGGACGCGGGCGCGTACGGATGCCCGGGCGCGGGAGTGACGGGCTGTTCGGGGGTGATGGGCTGTCCGGAGGCCGGGGTGCGGCTCGGTTGGGCGAAGGGGAGATCCGAGCGGCTGGGATACAGCGGGGCGGGTGGTTCGCGGCGGCCGTGGGGGGAGGGCGCGGTTTCGGCCTCGTGGCCGAACCAGACCGGGGAATCCCGGGTTTCGGAGAGTTCGTCCGGGTCTGTTGTGATCGGGAGGCCCGCCACGGTTTCGCCGGAGCGTTCGACGGCGTCGCGGGCGGCGGCGGAGAAGGTGGCGCAGTCCGGATAGCGGGCGGCGGGGTGTTTGGCGAGGACCGTGGCGAGGACGGCGTCCAGGCCGCTGGGGAGGTCGGCGCGGAAGTCGCGGGGGCGTGGGGGTGGGGAGTGCAGGTGGGCGGCGATGACCGCGGCGTCGTCGGAGCGGGGGTAGGGCGGCTCGCCGGTGAGAAGTTTGAAGAGGGTGCAGCCGAGGGAGTAGATGTCGGCGCGGTGGTCGACGGGGCCGCCGCCGAAGCGTTCGGGGGCGGCGTAGGCGAGGGTGGCGCTGACCCGCGAACCGGTTTCGGAGTCCTCCAGGCTGCGGGCGATGCCGAAGTCGCTGACGACGGTGCGCAGCGGGCCGCGGATTCCCTTTTCCACCAGGAGGTTGGCGGGCTTCACGTCGCGGTGGACCACGCCGTAGCCGTGGGCGTGATCGAGGGCCTGGCCGGCGTCGGCGATCATGCGCACGGCTTGTTCGGCGGAGAGGCGGCCCCCTTCGCGGGCGAGCAGGGCGGCTGCATCGCCGCCCTCGACGTACTTCATGGAGATCCAGAGGACGTCGTCGCCGGGGGAGTTGCGGTCGTAGATGGGGACGATATTCGGATGGTCGAGGGCGGTGATGAGGGCCGCTTCGCGTTCGAAGCGGGCGCGGGCCTTGTCGTCCTTGGCGAAGGCGTCGTTCAACACCTTCAAGGCGACCAGTCGGTCCAAACGGGGATGGCGCGCCAGGTACACCACGCCCATGCCCCCGGCACCCAGCTGCCGTTCGATGGCGTAGCCCGCGAACATCGTTCCAGGTTGTAACCGCATCGGGCATCACCTCCCCGCAACCCGTGCGCCGTGACGCAACAGTACGCCGTGACCACTCACGATTCGGTCACGAATGCCCGTTTATCGTCCGGCGCACAGTGTTTCGATAACAGGAGGTAATCATGAACCCGAGCGAAAAAGGTGACCAGCCGCAGGACCCGCAGGGCCCCAAGCCGGGCAATCAGGCCAATGGGGACAAAGGCGACCAGGTGCATCCCGGACCGCCCTGGAAAACCGGGCAGTGACTCGGAAACCGGGCAGTGACTCGTCCGCGAACCGGCGGGGCGGTAGCGGAGTGCTCGGCCATCGAGCGACCGGCGGCTACGCTGCCGCCGTTTGCGCTATCGCCGTACCGCCGTTCGCGGCGTGACTCGGACCGTCGTCGGCCGGATCACGGGTATCAACGCCCTCAGTAACCGTTGCCGCCGCCATTGCCGCCGCCGTAACCGTTGCCGCCGTTGTGATCGCGCTTCCACTCGTCCTTGTAGTGCTTCCAGCAGTAGTCCCAGTCGTAACCACGGCTGTCGCGATCGCAGTAGTAGTGATAGCCCCGGTCATTGTTGTGATTGTCGGCGGAGGCGATCCCCGCGCCCGCCGGGAGCGCGAAGGCCGCGGCGGCCAGAACGACGAGGGTGCGCTTCAGGGTGTTCGACATGTGAATCGGTTCCTATTGCTTTCCGTGTGTCCGGGAGGTGTTTCCCTTGCAAGCAATAGTGCTGGTCGCGGGCTTTTCGTTCCGTATGCCGATACACACGCACAGTGCGTTCGCCCCGACACTTCGATTCAGCCCCGCTGGAACCGCTCCTTCAGCGATTTCCGTTGGCGCGGTTGCGATTTCATGGAATCCGTCGGCGCCTGCACCTCGTACCGCCGGATATAGGCCCCGATGAACGCCTGCCCGCTGGCCGTCACCGGAATGGCCAGCAACGCCCCCGTCGCCCCGAACAGGGCCGCACCCGCCAGCACCGCCCCGAAGGCCACCGCTGGATGCATATCCAAGGTGGTCGCCGTGATCCGCGGTTGCAGCACATAGTTCTCGAACTGCTGATACAGCACGATGAACCCGAGAATCCACAGCGCCGTGCGCGGACTCTGCGCCAGCGCCACCAGCACCGGCAGCGCCCCCGCCAGATAGGTGCCGACCGTCGGAATGAACTGCGAGACCACACCCACCCACAGCGCCAGCGCGAACGCCGACGGAATATCCAGCACCCGCATGGCCGCGTAATGCGCGATGGTCGAGCAGAGCGCCAGCAGCGCACGGGAATACAGATATCCGCCGGTCTTCTCCACCGCGATATCCCAGGCCCGCAGCACATGCTCCTGCCGCTTGGGCGGCAGCACCGAGCAGACCGCATTGCGGAACCGCGGCCCGTCGGCGGCGAAGTAGTAGGTGAACAGCAGCACGCCGAGCCCTTGGAAGAGCACGCCGATGGCGGTGGTGCCGATGCCCCACACATCCCCGGCCAGCCCCACCACATAGGACTCCAGCGTGGAACTGGCCTCGGTGGCCCACTTGGTGATGTCGTCGCCGGACAGCTCGGCGTGGAAGGTCGAATTGATCCAGTTGACGCCGTCCTCGGCGTACTGCGGCGCGTTCTGCACCAGCGCGGTCACCTGATCGACCACCAATTCGCCCATGGTCCAGACGAATCCGACCAGCACCACCAGCACGATCAGGAAGACCGCCCCGGTGGCCGGACCCCGCCGCCAGCCGCGCGCCGCCAGCCAGTTCACCGCCGGTTCGATGGCGAAGGCCAGGAACAGCGAGACCACCAGCACGGTGATCAGTCCCTGCAGCTTCTGCAGTCCCCAGAAGGTGATGACGATGCCCGCCACCGTGACCGCCGCCAGCAGATAGGCCCGCGGCAACCAGGCCGGAATCACCGACGAGAGGGATCTGGGTTCGGGCTGGGCGTCTTCTTCCTCGCGCTCGGACACACTGGCCAAGGTAATAGCGCGGCGGCCCGCCCGGTGGGAGGGCCGCCGCGGTGCGTGTTGCTAGATGGTCGCGGCGTCGATGACGAAGCGGTACCGCACATCGCTGGCGACCACCCGGTCGTACGCCTCGTCGATGCGATCGGCGGAGATGGTCTCGATCTCCGCCCCGATCCCGTGCTCGGCGCAGAAGTTGAGCATCTCCTGGGTCTGCGCGATGCCGCCGATCATGGATCCGGCCAGCGCGCGCCGGTAGCCGGCAATGGTGAAAGGCTTTACCGCGAGCGGATTCTCGGGCAGTCCGAGGATCACCAGCGTGCCGTCCAGGCGCAGCAGCTTCAGATAGTCGTCGATGGGCAGCTCGGCCGACACCGTGTTCAGGATCAGATCGAAATGCCCGCGCAGCTGCCGGAAGGTCTGCCGGTCGCTGGTCGCGTAGTAGTGCTGCGCGCCGAAGCGCTCGCCGTCCTCCTGCTTGCTCAGCGAATGGGACAGCACCGTCACCTCGGCGCCCATGGCCGCGGCGATCTTCACGCCCACGTGCCCGAGCCCGCCCATGCCGATGATGGCGACCTTCTTACCGGGCCCGGCATTCCAGTGCCGCAGCGGGGAGAACAGCGTGATGCCCGCGCACAGCAGCGGGGCGGCCACATCCAGGCCGATGCCCTCGGGGATGCCGACCACGAAGCCCTCGGTCACCACGACCCGGGTGGAGTAGCCGCCCATGGTGTAGCCGCCGGGCTGCACCTCGGGCGGGACCGTCGTGTTGTAGGTCATGGTCGCGCCGGGGATGCAGTACTGCTCCTCCCCGGCCAGGCAGGGTTCGCACGCGCCGCAGGAATCGACCATGCAGCCCACGCCGACCCGATCGCCCACCTTGTGCTTGGTGACCGCGGAGCCGACCGCGGCGACCAGGCCCGCGATCTCGTGGCCGGGCACGCACGGATATTTGGCCCCGCCCCATTCGTCCCGGGCGGTGTGAATATCGGAGTGGCAGATGCCCGCGTACTTCACATCGATCAGCACATCGTGGGGCCCGAGCTCGCGGCGCTCGATGGTGAGCTTCTCGAATCGGCCATCCGGTGCGGAGACGCCATAGGCGGCAGCAGTGCTCATGGACTCCATTGTCGCTCGCGCGCCCGGCGCGGCGCGCCCGGCGTCTGCCGACCGGTCGGCATGCTGAGCCAATGGCGATTCTGCTGGCGCTGGTGTCGATGTGCTCGACGCTCATCGGCGGGCTCGTGGCCGTCCGCATCGGCGAGCGCAAACGCCTGGTCCTCGGCCTGGCCGCCGGGCTCATGCTCGGGGTGGTGGCCTTCGATCTGCTGCCGGAGGCCCTCGAACAGGACACCCGCGTGGCGCTCGGCGTCCCCGTGCCGATCCTGGGCGCGGTGGTCGGCTTCTTCACCGTGCACATCCTGGAGAAGGGGGTGGCGCTGCACAGCGGGCACGAGGACGAATTCGGCGCGCACCACCACGATTTCGCCACCGTCGGCCTGCTGGCCGCCTCGGGCCTGGTGTTCCACAGTTTTCTCGACGGCCTGGGCATCGGCTTCGGCTTCCAGGCCGGGTCGGCGGTCGGCTTCGCGGTGGCGCTGGCGGTGATCAGCCACGACTTCGCCGACGGCTTCAATACCTTCACCATCACCACGCTGTACGGCAATGCCCGCCGCCGCGGCATCATCCTGCTCGTCGCCGATGCCGTCGCCCCGGTGCTCGGCGCCGTTGTGGGCACGCTGGTCAAGGTCCCGGAACAGCTGGTCGGTATGTATCTGGGATACTTCGCCGGATTCCTGCTCTACCTCGCCACCGCCGATATCCTGCCGGAAGCGCACGCGGGCAAGCCGTCCACATGGCCGCTGCTGTGCACCCTGGCAGGCGTGTGTTTCATGCTCGCAGTGACCGCACTCAGCCACTGAAACTGGTACACCAGTAGGTACAGACACGCCCACGACCGACGGGCGAACGCAGTCGGGAGGGTTCATGTACGGCCGCATCCTCGCACTCCTGCTCACCGCCGTCGTCGCGGTGACCGCCTTCCTCGGCTACCGCGGCGATCTCACCGGCTGGCCGTTCCGCGAGGACACCGTCACCGCCACCCTGATCGGCCCGCCGCTACCGCCCCTGGACACCGAACTCGTCTCCGGCGTGGTCGAACCCGCGCTGGTCAATATCACCGCCGGCATCCGCCCCTACGGTCTGGGCGCGGCCGGTTCGGGCATCGTCCTCACCGCCGAGGGGCAGGTGCTCACCAGTCATCACGTCATCAAGGGCGCGGACACCGTGACCGTGTCGGATGTCCGCACCGGCGCCACCCGGCAGGCCGTGGTGCTCGGCTACGACTCCGGCGCGGATATCGCGCTCATCGAATTGTCCGGGGCGGACGGCCTTCCCATCGCCCGCATCGGCAGTTCCGCACCGCTGCGGCTCGGCGATCAGGTGCTGGCCATCGGCAATGCCGGGGGCACCGGCACGCCCACCGCGGTCGGCGGCGCGATCACCGGATTGAACAGCGATATCGTGGCCCGCAATTCGGCCGATTTGAGCCGGAAGACCTTGCACGGCTTGATCGAAGTCGCCGCCCCGGTCAGCGCCGGGCAATCCGGCGGGGCGCTGGTGGACCGGTACGGGGCCATCGTGGGCGTGGTCACCGCCGCCTCGGGGGAGTTGTCGAAGGCATTGGGCAACGGCCCCAACGGATATGCGGTGCCGATCGACGCCGCCATGGAGGTGGTGCACCAGATCCGTTCCGGCACACCCACCGACACCGTGCACGTGGGTCCCACCGCGACCCTCGGCATCGTGACCTCCGATGCGGAGCAGCCCGCCGGCGCACGCATCGATGTCGCCGTCTACGGACAGCCCGCGTATGCGGCCGGGCTCGTCGAGGGCGAGGTGATCACCGCCCTCGACGGCCGCGAGATCCGCACCGCCCAGAATTTGAAGGCCGCGCTCAACCTGCGCAAACCAGATGACGTGGTGGAGTTGCAGATTGCCGTGCCTGGCGGCGGCCGCCGCACGGTGAGCGTGACGCTCACCGTGGGCCCGCCGAACTAGAAGGCGGTGACCGCCGGCATGGCCAGCGACCGCCAGTGATCCTGGAACTGGATGTACACGATGAGAATGACCACCGCGTAGTACACGGCGACCACGGTCCACCGCCACTCCACCACGATCTGCAGGAAGCCGCGCGACTTACCCCACAACTGCCCGGTCACTATGGCCAGCAGCGGCGGCACCACCGCCCACACCACCATGCACCACGGGCACAGCGCGCGGATATTGAAGACCGCCTCGTAGATCAGCCAGCAGATGAACGCCACACCCAGTAGCAGGCCGAACCACAGCCCGCCCCAGATCCAGCGCGGGAAAGCGATGCCCGCCACCGCGAGCACCCCGAGCGTCACCACCACCGAGAACCCGACCACGCCGATGATCGGATTCGGGAAACCGAACGCGTTCGCCTGATCCGACTGCATGACCGTCGTGCACGCGACCACCTGGTCGATATTGCACAGCGGCTGGAAACCCGGATCGGTGAAGAGCTTGAACTTGTCGACCAGGAGCGTCACCGACGCGCCCCAGCCGATCAATCCGCCCAGCAGCAACGGCCAGGCGGATCGAGGCGGAGCCGCGATCATCACTTGGCCGCGGCCTCGATGACCGATTTCAGGCCATCCGGGCTCATCAGCGACTTGCTGTCCTGCACCTGCTCGCCATTGACGTACACCGACGGGGTGGACTTGATGCCGGTGTCGAAGACCGCCTTGGTCTCGTCCTTCACATAGGCGACGTAGGTCTGGTCCTTGATGCCCTGCGCCACCGACGGATCGGTGTAGCCGGCCTCGGTGGCGATGGCGATGAGCTGATCGTCGGTCATGCCCGAACCGCCCTCCTCGGGCTGCTTGTCGAACATGAGCGACAGCCAGTTCTGGAACTTGGCCGGATCATTGGCGGCCACCACGTAGGCGGCATTGGCCGCGCGGGTGGAGAACATATTGTTGCCCGAGGCCCGGTCCAGGAACGAGATGATGTTGTACTCGACCTTGGCGGTGCCCTTGGCGACCGCGTCCTCGAGGGCCTTGGAGTTGGCCTGCTCGAACATCTTGCAGGCGGGGCACTGCATATCGGCCACGACCTGCACCCGCACCTTGGCGTCGGACTTGCCGACGACGATGGCCCCGCCCTCGGTGACATTCGCCGGCTTCGCGGCGGAGCTCGAGACGACCGGCGCGAAGGCCCCCGATGCGTCCTTGCTGTCGGACTTGCGCATGGCCAGACCGATGCCGATCGCAGCGACGAGGCCGACCAGTACGGCGGCCACGCCCACCTGAATGAAGATCTTTCGATTGCGATCGGCCCGCGCCGCCTTCGCGAGCGGATTCTTGCGATCACCCGGCTTGCTGCTCACCTGTGCGCTCACCACGCCTTTCGTCGTCACGAATCGTGCGGGCCCCATCTTCGCCCGTGAACCTGAGAGATTCCTTTTGAAGCAGGTCTGGGGAGCGGCGCGGTGCGGCCCGGATCACGCCGAGGCCAGCCGCGCCTTCTGCTCTTCCACATCGAAATTCGCGGGCGGCCAGTCCAGCTTCAACCCTTGCAGGGCGTCGATCAGCAGTTCGGTGACGGCCAGCCGCGAGTACCACTTGTGATCGCAGGGCAGCACATGCCAGGGCGCGTACTCGGTGCTGGTGCGATCCAGGACAGCTTGGTACGCATCCTGATACGCGGGCCAGTAGGCGCGCTCATCGATATCGTTCGGATTGAATTTCCAGTATTTGTCGGTGCGCTCCAGCCGCTCCATGAGCCGGCGCTTCTGCTCCTCGAGCGAGACGAACATGGCCACCTTCACCACGGTCGTGCCGCTGTCCACCAGCTTGGCCTCGAACTTGTTGATCTCGTCGTAGCGCTTCTCCCACACCTCGGGCGCCACCAGATCGTGCACCCGCACCACCAGCACGTCCTCGTAGTGTGAGCGGTCGAACACGCCGATCTGCCCGGCGCGCGGCAGCTGCCGGCGAATGCGCCACAGGAAGTGATGCTTCTTCTCCTCGGCGGTGGGCACGCCGAAGGCCGCGTGGTCCACGCCCTGCGGATCGACCGAACCGATCACGTGCCGGACGATGCCGCCCTTGCCCGCGGTGTCCATGCCCTGCAGCACCAGCAGCACATTGCGGGTGTCGCCGGAACGGCCGTTGGCGTAGAGCTTCTCCTGCAGATCCGACAGCAGCAGCGAGCGTTCGGCGAGCAGCTGCTCACCGGCGCGCTTGTCGCCCTGGAAACCCGGTGTGGCGGAGGTGTCGAGATCGCGCACCTTCACACCGTCGGCCTGCAGGACGGTGGTGACCGGTTTCGACCAGGACGGAGTCTTCGAGGTGTGCTCGGACTTCGCCGCCTTCTCGGACTTCGGCGCCTTCTCCGACTTCAGCGCCTTGTCGGACTTCGAGGCCTTCCCGGACTTCGCCGCTTTCCCGGATTTCGCTGCCTTCTTCTTTGAAGCTTTAGCCATCCCACATGGTTAACACGGGGTGTCCGATCGTGCAGGCAAGCGCGCCGAAAAGTTCAGCCGCGCGCAACCTTGCTCAGATCCGCGCCAGATACATGAGCTGTTCGGCCAGTTCGGCATCGGTGACCGGGGTGAGCGTCAGATCCGTGGCGGTGGTGAGCAGGTAGCGGCCGTCGCCGGAGAAATCCAGCCAGGTGCGGTGCCGGGTCGGCGGGGACAGCGGATTCGCGGGTTCCACGGTGACGGTGATGAATCCGCGCCCGTCCACCGGTTCCCGTAATTTGCGGCGGAATCGTTCGCCCTCGTCCACGGCCGGTGCGGGACCCAGCACGGTCTGCTGCGATTCACGCATGACGTCCAGCCGCCCCGCCGGCGCCGACCCGATGATCTCCACCAGTTCCTGCCCGAGCTGCTCGGCCGGGCACATCAGCACGGTCACGGTCTCCGGCAGCGAGACCAGAATGCCCGCTCGCTGCTGAGCCACCGCCGCGAAGGCGAGAATCCGGCGCGGATCCGGTCCGCTGGTGCGTTCGCCGTACAGCGTGACGGTGGTGGTGTCGGTGCGGGCGCAGAGCATGAGCGCCGCCGTCAGCTCCGGATCGATGCGGCGCAGCAGGTGATTGCGCAATCGCGGTGCGCCGGCGCTGTTCTCGGCCGGGAGCGGCAGCGTGTCGAGCGGGTAGGGGCGGCGCTCCAGATCGGTTTCGCGGGTCCAGACCAGGGCGAACTCATCCGGGGTCAGCATCCATTTCACGTGGCCGACCCCCCTTTCTGCGGTACGACCTCGGTCCCGTTCGCGACCCTACCCGAGGGGATTCGCGGTGGGGACCGGTCCGTCAACGCCCCTTACTGTGATGTAGCGCACGTCGATTGCTCTCATGCACCGAGCCCCCGCCGGGACGTGATCGGCGGGGGCTCGGGTCCGTGCGGTGGTGCGAATCAGACGGTGGTGACCTCGATGGTCATGTCCGCCTTGCGAAGTCGGTCGGTCAGGGCGTCGCCCATGGCCGAGGCGGGGGTGAGGATGCCCGCGATCTCGGGGAGCTTGTCGAAGGCCAGCGCCAGACCGGACTGGCCGAGCAGAACCGAGGTGGCCTGATAGCCCGGATCGCCCTGGGCGGCGAAGGTGCACAGGTACTTCGCGCCCGAGGTGGTGTGGGCGAAGGTGCGCATGGTGAACCAGCCACTGCGGCGGGCCTTTTCGTCCGGGCCGGTGCCGGGCTTGGGAACCACGCGGTCGAGCAGCTTGCGGCCGAAGCCGACTCGGGACAGGACCGCGCCGGCCGCCATGGTCGCCACGATGCCGCCGCTGATACCGGCCGCCACCAGCGGGGCCGCGGGGGAGGATCCGGCCGACATGACCTCGCGGTAGCGGAAGTTCTTGCCGTACGGCCAGCCCAGCAGCCCATTGGTGCGGCGCACGATCTTGGTGTTGTGCGCGGCCATGACGAAGGTCGCCACCCAGCCGCGCAGGCTCGGATCGATGTTCTCGGCGCGTTCCAGGGCCTGATCGGTCTGGCGGCCCACATCCGGATCCATGGTCTTGTCCGGGCTCAGCGAGTACGGATGCGACATGATCGACGCCTTCTTCGGGTCGGCCGCAATGGCTTCCATCATGGCGCGACCGGAATCGATGGTGCCGCCGCTGGCGCCGCCCTTCAGGGCGGCCACCAGGGTGGTGTCGGTGAGCTCGCCGGCATTGTCCGCGACACTGCGCTTGTACAGCTCGTACACGCTCAGATCCGACGGAATCGAGTCGTAGCCACAGGAATTCACGATCTTCGCGCCGGTCTCGGCGGCCTTGTCGCCGAACCGGTCGATACAGTCGCGAACGAACAGCGGCTCACCGGTCAGATCGGCGTAGTGGGTGCCGTTCTCGGCGCAGGCCTGCACCAGCGGCAGACCGTAGCGCAGGTAGGGGCCGACGGTGGTGACGACGACCTTGGTGCGCGCCGCGAGGGCGTCCAAGCTGGCCTGATCATTGGAATTGGCCTGTACCAGCTGCCATTCCGCGGCCGCCGGCCCGAGTTCGTCGCGCACGGCGGCGAGTTTCTGCGGCGACCGGCCGGCCAGGGCGATGCGCGCCCCCGCGGGGGCGGCCTCCCGCAGATATTCCGCGGTCAGCTTGCCGACGAAACCGGTCGCGCCGAATAGCACGATGTCGAATTCGCGTTCTGCCATGATGTTCCGTCCGTTGGTGGGGCTACGCCTTCGCGGCGCGCTTCTTGGTCTTCTTGGCGGGCGCGGTGGTGGGGGCGGCGGCCGGGCGGCCGGCCAGCCATTCGTGATGGGCGATACCGAGTTCGGTGACCGGATCGTCGCCGTAGAGCCATTCGCGGGCGATGCGATGCCAGTTGCCGGTGGCCTCGAGCTGGCCGAGCATGCCGAAGGTCAGGAAGTCGGCACGGCGCGAGAACAGGTGTTCCGGCGGCAGATTCTGCTGCTTCATCCCCGCGAACTCGCTCGCTCGCGGGTCCACCGCCAGCACGAACGCGCCCGAGGCCAGCTCGGGGGTGATGGTGAGTTCCTCGTCCACCAACGCCCATTCACAGGCCGCCAGTACATATTCGAGGCACTCCTCCGGCGTGATCTCCTCCGGCGATTCGATGATCCCGCGTTCGACCATGAGATTGCGCAGGTCTTCGGCCCGCTCCTCGGCGGCCGCGCGAATGCAGATGGCCTCGAACTGCACGTGTTCGGGATCCATCCGGTTGTAGAGCCCGAAATCCAGGAACGCCACCCGCCCGTCCGGCCCGAGCAGCAGATTGCCCGGATGCGGATCACCGCAGAATTCATTGAAGGTGAACAGCGAACCCACATAGAACCGGTAGATGATCTCGCCGATCCGATTGCGTTCCGCGGCGGGCAGTTCCCGGATCTCCTCGAACCCCTTGCCCGCGAAGTACTCGCTCACCAGCACTCGCGTGGTGGACAGCTCCGGCATGGTGCTCGGCACGAAGATGAACGGATGCCCGGTGAACAGTTCGGCGATCTGCTTCTGGGTGGTCGCCTCGGCGACGTAGTCGAGTTCGCTCTCCAGATTCAGCCGCAGCTCGTCCAGCACCGCGGGCGTCACCCACGGCATGGCCTGCTGCAGGATGCGCCGGAACATGGCCAGGTTCTTGAGATCCGCGCGCACCGCCGCGTCGATGCCCGGGTACTGCACCTTGACCGCGACCTCCCGGCCGTCGTGCAGCGTCGCCTTGTAGACCTGCCCGATGGAGGCGGCCGCAATGGGTTCGGGATCGAATTCCGCGAACACTTCCTTGATGGGTTTGCCGTAGTCCTCTTCGATCACGGCCTGCATGACCTCGAACGACACCGACGGCGCACTGTCGCGCAACACCGCCAGCCGCCGCTGGAACCGCTCCCGATGCTGCGGCGGCACCAGATCCAGATCCAGCACCGACAGCATCTGCCCGAGCTTCATGGCGACGCCCTTCATGGTGCCCAGCACCATGACCATCTGCTCGGTCGCCCGGATCATGGATTCCTCGGCCATGCGCGCCCGCACCGCCTCCGACCGTCCCCGCATGGAACGCCGGGTGCGCTGCGCGCGTATGGCATTGCCGGCCACGGCCATTCCCAGCTTCGTCCCCCGCGCGAGCCTGGATGTGGGCAGCTCTTTCGCCATCAGTGACCCTCCATAGGAGCCGGCGCCCCCTTCGGAGCCGGCGCGGCGGATCACCCCGGTGTGCCCGCCTCGGTTCAGCCTAACCACACAGCGATCTTCGAGCCCAGCGTCGAATCGGCCAGGCTTTCCGGAGCCCGGCTCAGTCCACGTTCTCCGGATCCGGCAGCACGTGCTGCCGGGAGTTGAACCACACGCGATCTCCGCCCGCGCGCACCATGCCCTCGATGGCGCTCCACGCCATCATGGTCAGGTAGTCGAGCATCTCCTCGCTGGACATGGTGCGGTTGGTGATCCACCAGTCCGTCGCCAGCTGCACGCCGCCGACCAGCACGTAGGCCCACAGCATGGCGCCTTCGGTCTGCACCTTGCGGTCGAAGGCCTTGTCGATGATGACGGCCGACACCACCTGCGCGAAGAGCTTCTCGAAATCGGCGAGGGTGGAGGTGTCGGTGGACGCGCCGTTGCCCATGATGAAGCGGTAGACGTCGGTATCGGCGTCCACGGTGTGCACGTACGCGGCGAGCGTATTGCGCACCAGCTGGTATTCGTCGAGATCGTCGCTGATGGCCTCGTAGATGCGCGGCATCAGCGTGGTCTCGATGAACCGCTCCATGGTGGCGCGGGTGAGATCCTGCTTATCGGAGAAATACCGGTACAGCACGGTTTTCGAGACGCCGATCTCGGCGGCGATCTCGTCCATGCCCACATCCCCGCCGCGCTTGCGGATGGCGGCGAGGGTGCCGTCCACCAATTCCTCGCGACGATCGATCTTGTGCTGCTGCCAGCGCCGCTTGCGGCCGTCCACCCGGCCCGCCGTGCGGGTGCTGCCGGCGGCGTCGAGGGCGGCGCTCACGGTGCCCTTGGTGCTCACGCTTCCGTACCTCCTGCGAACCCTGCGCGGCTATCGGTGTCGACGACTGTTCGGTTAGACAGCGTGGGCTCCTTGTTCGCGTGTTGTGCTGGGCCTATTCAGCTTAAGCCTCGCATGCTCGGGTACGCCGTTGTTCGGGACCGGCCCGGTAAGAGGGAGTAGGTCACAGCAAGCAGCAGAATGGAACATATGGAGCAACCTGCCGGCAGCGCCGGGGTACTCGAGAAGAGCGGGCGAGCGCCGAAGCCGACCGCCCCGCCGGGCGGAGCATTCGCCGACCTCATGGACGAGGAGGGCAAGAAGCGCGAACTCTGGCGCATGAAGGCGATCGCCACCGGATTCCTGCTGGTGGCGACGGTGATCTACCTGTTCTGCCGCTGGACCGAATCACGCGGCGCCGGCGGGGAATGGGTGGGTTATGTGCGGGCCGCGTCGGAGGCGGGCATGGTCGGCGCGCTGGCCGACTGGTTCGCCGTGACGGCGCTGTTCCGGCATCCGCTGGGCCTGCCCATCCCGCACACCGCCATCATCCGCAAGAAGAAGGATCAGCTCGGCGCGGGCCTCGGCGATTTCGTGCGGACCAATTTCCTGTCCCCCGACGCCGTCGCGGAGAAGGTGAATTCCGCGCAGATCTCGTTGCGGCTGGGCCGCTGGATGGCCGATCCCGAGCACGCCGCGCGGGTCTCGGACGAGAGCGCGACCATTCTGCGCGCGGTCGTCGGCGTGTTGCGCGACGAGGACGTCGAGCAGATCATCGACCAGACCATCGTCAAACGCATTGCCGAACCGCTGTGGGGCCCGCCCATCGGCAAGGTGCTCGACGAGCTCATCTCCGAGAACCGGCAGGCTCCGCTGCTGGATCTGCTGGCCGAGCGCGCCCACCAGTGGGCCCTCGACTCGCAGGAGACCATCGACCGCATCGTGAATCGCGACGCCCCGGGCTGGGCGCCGAAATTCGTGAACTCGCTGCTGGCCGAGCGGATTTATCGGGAACTGGTGGAATTCACCTGGAAGGTGCGCACCCAGCCCGATCACGAGGTGCGGCTGGCGGCCAATCGGTTCCTCGAGGATTTCGCGCGCGATCTGCAATTCGACGACGCCATGATCAAGAAGGCGGAGCGGATCAAATCCGAGCTGATGGGCCGCGAGGAGATCACCGGCCTGGCGCACGCGACCTGGCGCGCGGCCAAGCGGATGATCCTGGAATCGGCCGAGGACCCCAATTCCACGCTGCGCCGCAAGGTGCAGGAGAACGTGCAGACCCTCGGCGAGCGGCTCTCGACAGATCCGGAGATGCGCGACAAGGTGGACGGGTGGCTGGAGCGCGGCGTCCGGTATCTGGTCGCCAACTACGGCGACGAGTTCGCGACGCTGGTCAGCGATACGGTTGCTCGCTGGGACGGCGAGGAGGCCAGCCGCAAGATCGAATTGGCGGCGGGCAAGGATCTGCAATTCATTCGCATCAACGGCACGGTGGTCGGCTCGCTCGCGGGCCTGGCCATTTATACGGTTTCCCATTTGCTCTTCAATGGCTGATCGTTTGTCCAACAATGGCCGCCGACGTGGCCGCCGGGCGTTTGCCCATCAGGTGCTAGCAGACTGCTTGCAAGAGCTAGCACCCCGCTCTAGAATTGACCGTACAACCGCCGGAAGGTGAGTGATGAAACACGATCCCGAGGTTCCCGAACCGGCCGACGGCGACAAGGCGGAGACGTCCGCCGACGCCGAAGACCTGACGGGCCGCGTCGCCAGCGCGGCACACGACATCGGGGGCTTCATCCGGGCGCAACGCGAGGCCGCCCAGGTCTCCTTGCGTCAGCTCGCACAGCTGGCGGGGGTGAGCAATCCGTACCTGAGTCAGATCGAGCGCGGACTGCGAAACCCGTCCGCCGAGGTGCTCGCGCAGATCGCGAAGGGTCTGCGGGTGTCCTCGGAGGTCTTGTACATGCGGGCCGGGTACCTCGAACAGAGGCCGCACGGCCCGGTCCGGGACGCGCTGCTGGCCGATGCGCATCTGACCGAACGCCAGAAACAGGTGCTCCTGGACATCTACGAATCGTTCCGCCGGGAGAACCAGGCGAACGAGGACCGAGGGGACGCGACGGACCCGAAGGGGGGCGTCCCAGGGGGAATCGGGGGCAGCACTGCCCCCAGGGACAACGAGGTTCCGCACCAAACCGAAGTTCCGCCACGCCAGGAGAACGAACCATGACCGAACCGAAGATCAGCACCGCCACCGTGACCAAGCCGCTCTACGCCGGCATCGGCGCCGGTGACGCCATCTACGCCTCCTTCCTCGACATTGTCGAGAAGCTGCGCACCCGCGCCCAGTCCGCCGATGTGAGCGGCCGCGTCGAAGAGGCCCGCGAGCGTTTCGCCAACCTGCCGGCCGACGTCCAGGAGCAGGTCGAGGTCATCCGCCAGCGCGTCGCCGCGCTGCCGTCCGAACTGCCCGAGGACCTGGCCGAGCTGCGCGAGAAGGCCACCCCCGAGGAGCTGCGCCGGCTGGTCGACCAGTACTACCACTCGCTGCTCGACCTCTACGCCGATCTCGCCGCCCGCGGTGAGGAGACCGTCGAGAAGCTGCGCGCCAACCCGACCTTCGAGGAGCGCTTCGAGCAGGTCGAGTCCCTCTACAAGGACCTGGTCGCGCAGACCCAGGACGTCGTGGAGAAGGTCTCCGACCAGGTCGCCCCGCTGCTGGGCCGCCCGGCCAAGGAAGAGGCCGAGGAGGAGACCGTGGAGGCCGAGGTCGTCGGCGTGACCACCGAGGCCGAGCCCGCCGCGCCGGCCCCGGCCGCCAAGAAGGCCGCCCCGGCCAAGAAGGCGCCCGCCAAGAAGGCCCCGGCCAAGAAGGCCGCGCCCGCCGCCAAGAAGTAATCCGGCTCGGGCACGAAAGTTGCTGCGGCCCTCGCGCATTCCGTGTGCGAGGGCCGCGGTCGTGTGCGGGGGGCGCGCGCCGCTCGCGTTTTCAGCGGGTGACCGGCGCGCCGCCCGCATATGATGGATCGGGTGATGGGAATTCCCGGAATCATTCTGACCGTGATTCAGCTCGGCGCGATCGCCATGACGGTGTTCGCGCTGATTCATGCCATCCGGCAGCGTCCGGACGCCTTCACCGCCGTCGACAAGCTGAGCAAGCCGATCTGGATCGCCATTCTGGCGGCCGCGCTGGGTGGTTTGCTGCTGGCCCGGACCCCGGTCGGGTTGCTGGGCATCGCGGCCATTGTCGCGACCGGCGTATACCTGGCCGATGTGCGTCCCAAGGTGGATGAGATTCAGCGCGGTCCGCGCTGGTAGCGCCTACGACTCGGGCCGTCGCACCCCATGTCGGGTGCGGCGGCCTTTTTGCTTTTCGGAGGGGGGTGCGGGAGCCGGGCCCCGACACGCCCTTTTGGTGCTAGCTCTAGCTAGCGCACCCGTAGGTGGGTTACTGTATCTGTCAGTAACACAAAGGAGTGTCCTATGCGGGCAATGCTGCGATCGCACCGGGCGGACCTGCGCACCCGGACCTACGGCAATGCGGACCTGAATCCGCCCGCCGGGCCGTACGAGGTCGTCCCGGTGACCGCGACCGACGGCGCGCGGCTGCGGGTGCATTCCTACGGGCCCGCCGACGGCGATGTCATCGTGCTGGTGCACGGCTGGACCTGTTGCCTCGAATACTGGAATCCGCAGATCAACGCCTTCGCCGGCGAGTACCGCGTGGTCGCCTACGATCAGCGCGGTCACGGCGAGAGCGAATTGGGCACCGCCCCGCTCACCACCGATCGGCTCGCCGACGACCTGTCGGCCGTGCTGGCCGCGGCGTTGCAGCCCGGGCAGCGGGCCGTGCTGGTGGGACACAGCCTGGGCGGCATGACCATTCAGGCCTGGGCCGGGCGGTACCCCGAGCAGGTCGAGCAGCGTGCGCTCGCGGTGCTCATGACGAATACGGCCCCCGGGAATCTCATTGCCGAGACCACCGTGGTGCCGCTGTTCAATCGCGGCCTGCTGCGCCTGCCGTTCGTGGTCGGGCTGCTCGGTTTGAGCGCGCGCCTGGTGTTCCCGCCCATCGCGCCCGTGCAATGGCTGTTCCGGCGGCAGATCATGAGCCTGGATTCGGTCGGCGATATCGCCGATTTCGGCATGAATATCGTGCGGTCCTGCCCGGCGCGGGTGCGCGGCAAGTTCGGCACGCTGCTGTCGTATCTGGATGTGGGCCGGGGCGCGGTCAATCTGACCGTCCCGACGAGCCTGGTGGCCGGGTCCGCGGACGATATGACGCCCGTGGTGCACACCGATCGGATCGCCGACATGCTCAGGGAGGCGGGCAGTCTCGACGGCTACCTGGTTCTGCCCACCGGCCACCTCGGGAATGTCGAGGCGTACCGGGAGTTCAACGGCGAGCTGGCGCGAGTCGCCAAGTCCGCGTTCGGGATTCCGGCACAAGCGGTCGGTTTGTGACTTGGTCGATGAATGCCCGTGCGGCCGAACGGGTAATCAGGAATAGCGGGCCGCATGCGGCAGGATCGAAAGATTTTTGCTGCTTGCTCTAGCAAGCACTACTGCTAACGCGGTAGTGTGGCCTGGAACACAAAGGAGTGCTCATGCTGGTGAAGCTGCCCGAGGCGGGCGCGGACATGGTGACCGCCCCCTTCCGTACCGCATTGCGGTCCCGCACCTACGCGACCGAGTCGCTGAACACCCTGGCTCCCGCCGAGGTCGTCCCCGTCACCACCGCCGACGGCGCGACCCTGCGCGTGCAGGCCTACGGCCCCGCCGACGGCGAGGTCATCGTCTTCATCCACGGCTGGTCCTGCGCCATCGAATACTGGAACCCGCAGATCAACGCCTTCGCCGGCGACTATCGCGTGGTCGCCTACGATCAGCGCGGCCACGGCGAATCCACCATGGGTTCCCGGCCTTTCGACGCCGATCAGCTCGCCGACGATCTCTCCGACGTCCTCGACGCGGTACTGCGTCCCGGGCAGCGTGCGACCCTGGTCGGTCATTCCATGGGCGGCATGACCATTCAGGCGTGGGCGCGGCGCTATCCGGAGCAGGTCGCCACCCGCGCCTCGGCCGTCGTGCTGGCCACCACCGCCGCCCGGCAGATCCCGCAGCGCGCCACCGTGCTGCCGCTGTTCAACGATGTGATCCCGGCCCCCGAATGGCTGGCCAAGGTCATGTTCGGCACCCCGCTTCCGCTGCCCGGCGGCCGGGCCGTACACCTGGTCGCCAAGTCGCGGCTGTGCAATCCGGCCGCGACGGCCGATCAGGTCGCCTTCGGCACCGCCATCGTCCGCTCCTGCCGTCCCTCCGCGCGCGCCGCGGTCGCGCGCGGCCTACTCCGCCTGGACATGCACGGCGCAGCCGCCAATCTGACGGTCCCCACCAGCGTCATCGCCGGCGCGCACGACCGCCTGCTCCCCGAGCTGCACTCCCGCGAAATCGCCGACACCCTGGCCGATTCCGGCTACCTCGACCGCTACCTCATCCTCCCCACCGGTCATCTGGTGAACATCGAGGCCGAGGAAGCCTTCAATACCGAGGTGCACCGCCTGATGGCCAAGGCGCGCCGCGGCTCCATCGCCGTCGCGGGCTGACGCCGCAACGACATTCGACGCTCACCCCGTTCGTGCGAAAGCACGGGCGGGGTTAGTTCTGTTGCGGCAGAGTGGATATAGGGGGATCGCGCCCACGTCGTGTGATTCGAGAAGTTCCGCCGATAGTCGATCGAGGGAGTCGAGATGAAACTGCAAGCCGGACAGGTCGCGGTGGTGACCGGTGGCGCCAATGGCATCGGGCGGGCGATCGCGGAGGCATTGCACGCCCGCGAGATTCATTGCGTGCTCGCCGATATCGACGAAGCCGCGGTCGCGAAGACCGCCGGCGAGATCGGCGCCGATGTCCTGCCGATGACGGTCGATGTCGCCGATCCGGCGCAGGTCCAGCAGCTGGCCGACACCACCCTGGAGCGCTTCGGCCGGGTCGACCTGGTCTTCAACAATGCCGGAATGGGTGTGGGCGGGCCCATCTGGCTGGTGGAACCCGAGGACTGGCAACGACTCTGGTCGGTCAATGTGTAGGGCGTGGTCAATGGCCTGCGCGCCTTCGTCCCGCATCTGATCGCGGCCGGGCGGGGCCACATCATCAATACCGCCTCACTGGCGGGCGTCACCACCGGCCCGCTCAATGCCCCCTACACCGCCAGCAAGCACGCGGTCGTCTCGCTCAGCGAAGCCCTGCAGGGCGAACTGGCCATCCTGTCGCCCGGTATCGGCGTCACCGTGGTCTGCCCGGGGCCGGTCGACACCCAGCTGCTGCGCGGCGCCACCGAGGGCCTCGAATCCCTGCTGGGTGACGGCGATTCCGTCCCGCCCCAGCCCGCCGAAGGCTGGTACGCCCAGCTCACCCCGGACCAGTGGGAACGCCTCGCTGGCGTCCTCGGCTCGTTCGCCGGCCACTTGTCCGATGACATCATGCCCGCCGCCGAGGCCGCCGAAATCATCCTCACGGCAATCGAATCCGATCGCCTCTACGTCACCACCCACCCGAGCTGGTCCCGGTACGCCGCCGACCGAGTCGCAAAGATCGTGGCCGACTTCCAGGCGTGACGGCCGAGAACGGCCGGCCGGCGGGTGGTGCACGGGCAGGGGGTCATCGGGCGGCGGCTTCGTGGTGGGCGGTGGCGCGGACGGCGTCGGCGATGGCGCGGAAGTCCTTGCGCAGGATGTGGGAGTGGTTGCTCGGGACCTGGGCGCTGATGGTGATGTTGGGGTTGGCGGCCAGGATCGGGTCGAGTGACGCGCGGGCGGCGGCCATGTCCTCCGCGCTGCCGCCGAGGTTGGAACCGGTGGCCAGGACGTAACGCACGGGGCGCGTGACGTTTTCGAGGACCCCGGCCATGGTGGTGGCCGAGATTTCATTGATCTCGATATTGATCTCGGCGTGCTCGTCGGCGCTCATGCGGGCGGCCATGCCGAACGGGCGGGCCAGCGGCAGCAGGAAACGCATGCGGCGGAAGATCTTCCGGATCTGCTCGCGGCCCTCCTCGCCGGCCAGGCCGTAGGGCATGGCGCCGTCGGCGGAGACCACGCCCAGCACGCGGCCGGGGTTCTGCTCGGCGTAGTGCACGGCCAGTGAGGCGCCGTAGGACCAGCCCACCAGGATCGCCTGCCGCACGCCGACGGCGTTCAGCACCGCGTCGATATCCCGCAGGCACGCGGCGAAGGAGTAGTCGAACGAGGTCTTCGACTTGCCGCGGGCCCGGGCGTCGAAGGTGATGTGCCGGAAGTCCGGGCCGAGTTCGGTGATCGTCTGCTGCCAGTGCTTCTGATCGGCGTAGCAGCCGTTCAGGTAGACGACCGCGATGCCGGGGCCGCGGGTGTCGGTCACCGCCAGCGCGGTGTCCTCGGTCGCCACCATGCCGGTCCAAGGGGCGGCGGTCGCGGTGGTGGTGGTCGAGCGGGTCATGGCGTCCTCCAAGTTTTGTTCGCTTCCGTCTGAAGCAATGACCAAAGACTAGATTGCGTTTACAGATACGTCAACACTAATCCCGAAGAAAATGTGGCAGTGGCAAGGCAGAATGCATATTTTGCAATGAACATGGAAGTGAACGCAAAGTAATCAACGGGCCGAATTTTGCAATGAGGTTCGTTCGGTTGCATACTTGCTCGCGAACGAGGAGGAGGACGCCGATGCCTGGAGGCAGGCTGACCAGCGAGGACCGGCAGCGCATTGCCGCGGGACTGGCCGAGGGACTCGGATATACGGAAATCGGCGAGCGCCTGGGCCGTCCGCCGTCGACCATCATGCGAGAGGTCACTCGCAACGGCGGCTTGACCGGATACCAGGCGGACCGGGCGGACGAGGCCACGAAGGAACGCGCCCGCCGGCGCAAACGGGCCCGCCCCCCGGCCCGGCCGATCCCCGCGCCCGGCCACGGCCGCGATCCGAGCGCGGTCCAGGACTTCACCGAGTCCTACATCGAACTTCTCGTCGGATCGGGCCTGCCGCAGATGATGGCCAGGGTGATGGCCTGCCTGCTCGTCACCGACTCCGGCGCCCTCACCGCCGCCGACCTGGTCGAGCGCCTGCGCATCAGCCCGGCCTCGGTCTCACACGCCGTCACCTACCTGGAACAGCAGGGAATGGTCACGCGTGAACGCCCGCCCGGCGAGCGCCGCGAGCGCTATGTCATCGACGACCGGATCTGGTTCCGCTCCACCGTCGCGGCCCGCCAGATGAACGACATCCTCGCCACCGCCTCCCAGCGCGGCGCCGAAATCCTCGGCCCCGCAACACCCGCCGGCGCCCGCTTCGCCTCCACCGCCGAATTCGTAGAACTCGTCAGCGAATACCTCGGGAAGGCGCTGGACGAGTGGGAGCGGATCCAACCGGACCGCGTCGAAAGCGATTCCGTCAGGTGAGGACCGGGAAGTTGGCGCGGAAAACGCCTTTCGGGTCGCGGTCGCGTTTGATGTCGCGCAGTCTGGCCAGCGTGTCCGCGCCGAGGGCGTCCGCCGCACTCTGACCGGGCGCCAGGAAACTGAAAGGGGTACGGCCACTGGGGATCAGGCCGAGTCGGCCGAGATAGTCGCGGACCCGCTTCTGGAATTCGGTGGCAGCGGACGGGTTCGTCGCCAGCCCGTAGCAGGTCAGGCAGAACGGTTCGGGCACCGCGCCCGCCGCGCTGTCCGACGGGCGCGCGAGCGCGCCGCCGAGATGCCGGATCTGCACGCTGACCAGCGGTGAAATCGACTCGGCCAGCAGGGTTTCGACGACGGTGTCGGTGAGATCGGTCAGCAGCGCGGTGTGATGGAGGCTGGGGGTGGGCTTCGTCGGCTCCGCGGTGATCGTGCCGATATCGGTGAGCTGCATCAGCGCACGGGTATCCGCGATTCGCCCGCCGATGCGGTCCAGCGGTGCCAGCAGGGCCTGTCCCGTCCCCGCATCGCCGAGGTAGGTGACGCTGACGCTGATCAGTGCCGGGGCATTGGGGAATTGCGACAGGCTGCACCAGAGTGTCAGCTCCTCGGGCGCGCCGGCGACGATCTCCCGGAAGGCCGCCATGACCTCCCGGGCACGGTCGACCGGCCACGCCATCCGTCCGCCGTAGAGGGCGGGAACCGGGTGCAATGCCAACTCCAGCGCGGTGACCATGGCGTAGTCGCCCCCGCCGCCCCGCAGCGCCCAGAACAGATCGGGTTCCGACGAGGCGGTCACCCGCAGCTTCCGGGCGTCGGCGTCGATGACCTCGAATGCCGTGACATTGTCCGCGGCCCAACCGTATTTGCGGGAGAACCAGCTCAATCCGCCACCGAGGGTGAAGCCCGTGATCCCGACCTGGGGCGCGCTGCCGGTCACGCCGGTCCGCCCGTGCGCCCCCGGGGCGGTCAGCACCCGGGCCCAGGTAGCGCCCGCGCCCACCCGCGCGGTGCGCGCGCCCGGATCCACCCGCACCTCGTCGAATCGATTGGTGCGCACCAGTATTGCCCCGGCCAGAGCATCGGAGGCGCCGTGGCCGCTCGATTGCACGGTCAGCGTGTGCCCCGCATCGCGGGCGTACCGGACCAGCCTCGCCGCGTCATCGGCATCGGCGGGCTCGACCACGGCCCGCACCGACTGCTCGACCGTCAGATTCCACGGCTGCCGCGCCTGCTCGAAACCCTCGTCCCCGGACAGCAATACGCGCCCGCGCACGGCCGACCGGAGCCGCTCGTCCCCGCCCGCCGCCCGGCCGTCCGGCGCACACGCCGCCGCGACCAGCCCACCGCCCATGACCAGCAGACCTCGGCGATTCAGTCTCGGCGCCACACGATCCGTGCGGTGGTCGGCACTCATCCATTCCTCCTCGATGACTGCCGCCCAACGTATCGACCCGAGATCAGCGCTCAGCGCCGGAAAACCGTGCGCGGAGCCGAAAGTGATCGCCTGCTGATCGGATCTTGACCGGTGGGGTCAGTTGAAGACGACGGTGCGGCGGCCGTGGACGAGGACGCGGCCTTCCAGGTGCCAGCGCAGACCGCGGGCGAGAACCACGCGTTCGATATCGCGGCCCTGGCGGACCATGTCGTGGACGGTGTCGGCGTGGTCGATGCGGGAGACGTCCTGCTCGATGATGGGGCCGGCGTCCAGTTCGGCCGTCACGTAGTGGCAGGTGGCGCCGATGAGTTTCACTCCGCGCGCGAAGGCCTGGTGGTAGGGGCGGGCGCCGACGAAGGACGGCAGGAAGCTGTGGTGGATATTGATGGCGCGGCCGGTCCAGTGCTCGCAGAGGCTCTCGGGGAGGACCTGCATGAAGCGGGCCAGGACCACGGCGTGCGGGTCGTGGGCGTCGACCAGGGCGCGGACCTGTTCGAAGGCTGGGCCGCGTTCGGCGGGATCCTTGGGGAAGGGCACGTAGTGGAATTTCACGCCGTGCGCCTCGGCCGTGGGGGCCAGGTCCGGATGGTTGCCGATGACGGCTTCGATGGTCGCGGGCAGTTCGCCGCTGGAGGCGCGACCCAGGAGATCGTGCAGGCAGTGGCCGTCCTTGCTGACCAGCAGCACGGCGCGGCGCTTCTCGCCGGAGTCGTGCACCTGCCACTCGGTTTCCGGGCCCAGCTCGGCGGCGACGGCGAGGAAGCGGTCGCGCAGTTCCTCGAGCGGGAACGGGACGGTGGCGGCCTTGATGGCCTGACGGGTGAAGAACCACCCGGTCTCCAGGTCGGAGTGGTATCCGGCCTCGACGATCGAACCGCCGAAATCGGCGATGAAGGACGTGATGCGGGCGATGATGCCCGGACGGTCCGGGCAGCCCAGGGTCAGCACGTAACGACGATCATCAGGGTTGCCGGGGGTGGAACTCATACCGGCAATCCTCCCAGGACCGGTACGCCGTCGAGTTGCCGGGGTGAGGCGCTCAGAGCTCGTAGAAGGGATCCGCGTAGCGGAACTCGCCGGTGATCTCGGCTTCGTAGGCGCTCAATGGCCGCACCTGGAAGTGCGAGGTCCAGTCGGCCTCGTCCGGGACGATCCCCAGCCGCACGCCCGGCACGAAGCCGAAGCGGGGGTAGTAGTCGAGGCTGCCGAGCAGCCCGATCAACGGCTCGTCGAGGGCGTCGGCCGCGCCGAGGGCGGCATGCATGAGCGCGGAGCCGACCCCGCCGCCCTGATGGTCGGTGCGGACCCCGATGGGGCCGAGCGCCAGCACCGGAAACGGCCCGATTCCGGCGCGGGTGAGGCAGACGTGACCGACGACGTCATCGTGCTGGACGGCCACCATGGACAGTGTCGGCATCCAGGCGGAGTTGTCGCGGAGCTGCCGGACCAGGGCCACTTCGGGCGGGTCCGCGGGCAGGCGGGCGGCGGTCTCGGGCCGGTCGCCGTTGGCGGGTGCGTAGTGGGCGGCGAATGCGCTGCGGTGCACCGCGTCGATCGCGGCGGCATCGCCGGGTCGTTCACGACGGATCAGCACCCTACGAGTGTGCGCGACGGCGGCGGCGGCCCGCAACGAAATTCGCTACCGATATGCCAAACTCGGTGCTCATGGACCGGATTTCCCGTGCGGACGTGGCCGCGATGATCGATCACACCCTGCTCGCCCCCGAAGCGACCGCTTCGGATGTCGACGCGCTGATCAAGGAGGCCCGAGAGCTAGGCGTGTTGGCAATCTGCGTCTCACCGTCCATGCTGCCGGTGCGCGCACCCGGTCTGGTGGTGGCCACCGTCGCGGGATTCCCCTCCGGCAAACATCATTCGCTGGTGAAGGGCGCCGAGGCGCGGCTCGCGGTGGATCAGGGTGCGGCCGAGGTGGATATGGTCATCGACGTGGGCGCGGCCCGCGCCGGCGACTACAACGCCGTGCTCGCCGATATCGTCGCGGTGCGCGAGGCCATCGGCGATCGCGCCCTGCTGAAGGTGATCATCGAATCGGCGGCGCTGACCGATGAGCAGATCGTCGAGGTGTGCCGGGCGGCCGAACAGGCCGGGGCCGATTTCGTGAAGACCTCCACCGGATTCCATCCCGCCGGCGGCGCGAGCGCGCACGCGGTGCGATTGATGGCGGAGACGGTCGGCGGCCGGCTCGGGGTGAAGGCCAGCGGCGGTATCCGCACCGCGGACGCGGCGGCCGAGCTCATTGCCGCCGGCGCCACGCGGTTGGGATTGTCGCGCTCTCGTGAAGTGCTGGAAGGGTTTCCGGCCTGACCGCGCTCAGCAGCGGTAGTTGGCGCTCTGCTGCGAGGTCTTGCTGCTGTCCGGGGCGGGCAGTTCGCTGCGCCCGCCGTCCAGGGTGACCGCCAGGCCGTCCGTGGTGACCTTGACGGCGGTGGGCTTCATATCGAACGGGTAGCTCTGCAGGCTCTGCGAGAGCAGATCCACGATGCCCGAGACCAGATCGGTGGGCAGTCCGAAGCCGAGCAGGCTGGCGGACATGGTCTCCACCTCGACCTTGTCCCCGACCACCTTCGGCTTCACCTGCAATTCGGCGATACCGCCCAGCACCGCGAAGTTCAGCGTCCCGGCCGCGGGATCGGAGGTGGTGTTCGACACCAGCCCGCCGAGCGTTTTGGTGATGCCGTCGTTGCTCCAGGTCACGTCGGCCGAGGAGCTGCCGATGGTGCCGCCCTGGCGCCCTTGGTCTTTCACCTCGATGTCATTGAAGGTGGCGTGCACGACCATGCCGACGGCGGGGCCGAACTTGGTGTCGTCGCTGTCCACCGTCACCTTGCCGACCTTCCCGTCGAACATGGTGATCAGCAAGGGCTTCCAGCCGAAGGACACATCGATCTGGGAACCCATCTCCGCCTCGAAGCCCGACGCGATGCAGTTCTCCACCGAGCGGCGGGCATAGGCCTCGCCGCCGGCCAGCCCGGCCACGGCGAGCAGGGCCACCACCAGGCCGATGATGAGCAGGGTCCGCTTGCGGCGCATACCGGAGGGGCCTCCTTGTCCACCAGCCGGATTCGCCGGCGGCGGGGGTGTGAGCGGCGGCTGCTGGTAGCCGCCGGTGACCGGGCCGTAGGAATCGCTCGGTAGCGCCCCGGCCTCCGCCGCGTACGCCGCCTCACCCGGATGCAGCGCCTTGGTGTCGTGCCGGCCGAGCACTTCGGTTTCCCGCGTATCGCTCACCGGCGGCTGCGCGCCGAGCTGCTCGGTCTGGTCGCCCGAGTTGTTCTTGCCTGCGTCGTCCGAGGTGGGGTTCGAACTCATGCGGCCGATTCTTCCGAAAGTTTCTGTGCGGGCTCTGTGCTTCCGGTGAGGTGTCGCTAGGGTCCCACCGGATTGTGACATAACACACAGCGGTCGGCGTAGCCTGGTTTCCATGGCTGGGCAGCCCGCGGCGGAGCAGGATCCGGAAGACAGTTGGCGACTATTACGGGAGTTGGCCGGGCAGCACGCCGGGTACTTCACCACGCGGCAGGTGCTGCACACGGGTTGTGAGAACCGCATTCGCGACGCCCTGCGCGACGGGTCGGTGGTGCGCGCCGGGGTCGGACTGCTGCGCCTGGGCGATTGGCCGGAGGGGCCGCTGGACGAGTACGCCATGTGGTCGGCGTGGTTCGACGGGGCCGCGGCCGTCTCCCATCACAGCGCAGCCGAACTGCACGGTCTGGGCCGGCTGCGGCCGCGGTTCGTGCACATGTCCGCCCGCATCGGCCGGTTCCCGCTCTCTCCGCGCCTGGTGGTGCTGCGGCGCGCCTTCGCCCGCACGGATGTGGAGTCGGCGGGCGCCTTCCTGGTGACGACGCCGCTGCGCACGGTCCTGGACCTGGCCGAGGCCGGTATCGGGCAGTCCGCGCTGGACGAGGTGGTGGCCGACGCGGTGGCCATCCACCGCTGTGCGCGCGCCGAGATACGTTCCGCCAGTAGCGCTCTCCCGCCCCCGACGGCTGCTCGCCTGCACCGCGCCCTGATCCGTGTCTGAGCTGTTCCCCGGACCGCCCGATCTACGCGGCGCCGCGTGGCGGGTATCGCGTGCTCGTCTCGAGTTTCGCGCGGGCTGTTGACGTGGCAATGTGATCGAGCATGGGGACGGTCGGCACTGGCATGTGGGATCTGGCTTTTCCGCCCGGCCCGCCCGATCAGATCGCGGAGATGTTCTCCGCGGCGGTGGTCGCCGACGCGGTGCGGCCCTATGACGCCGATCTGGCGCAATCGGTGGAGACCAGCCGGAACTGGCGGCACGACCATCGGTACAGCTTCCGCGGCATGACCGCGCTGGCGGTGAGCGCACCGCTGATCTCACTCGGCATCGCCCGGGCCGGACTGCATTCGATGCGCACCATGCTGCGCTTCGCGACCGGCCGCACCGTCACCTCGCTGGAAGCGGTCGATCTGGAGGCCGAGGCCGCGGCGACACCCCTGGAAACCCGCGAGGTCGCCGGGATCGCCGCGCCGGCCGGGCGGCTCGAGCTGCCGTGGCAGGGAAAGCTGCTGGCGGAGGACGCATTACGCGAGCAGCTCGACGCCTGGGAGCGGCACGGCATTCTCGAACCCGGGTTCACCGCTGCGGTGCGACGGGTGGTCGATCATCCGGAATGGTTGCGGCTACCCGGTTTCCGCGTGGTGCTCGTCGGCGCGGGCGCGGAATTGAGCCCGCTGCAACCACTGCTGGCCTGGGGTGCGGACGTGCTCGCGCTGGATCTGCCCGGCCGCGGGCGCTGGGAGCGGCTGTGCGCGCTGGCCCGCGCCGGTGCGGGCGCCATGAGCTTCCCGGTCACCGCCACCGGGCCGGGCGCCGATATCGCCAGAAGCTTTCCGGCGCTGGCCCACTGGATCGCCACCCACACCGATGCCCGGCCGGTGCTCGGCCTGTACGCGGGCTCGCCCGGCGCGACCGGCCTGCGGATCGCCGCGGCCTCGGACGTGCTGGCCGAGTCGGTGCTGCGCCGGCATCCGGATGCCGCGCTGGCCTGGCTGGGCTCGCCGACCGACTGCTACGCCGTCCCCGAGTCGGTGGTCGCCGCCGCGCGGGAACAGCTGGCGCGGCGCGGGATTCGCGGCACCGCCCAGGATCTGCTGCATCGCCTGGCGCCGAGTTCGCTGTACCGGCTCAACTACACCGATCCGGTCCGCGATGCGGAGGGCGCGCAGTGGAGCCTGTTCGACAATCTGCCCTATCTGGCGGGACCGGATTACGCCCTGGCGCAGCGACTCCCGCGCTGGCGGGCGGTGCTGGCCCGCTCGGCGGGGCACGCCGTGTCCTATACCGTGGCCCCGCCCACCTGGACGACCGGCACCGACGAGAGTGTCTGGCGGACGGCCGCCTACCGAGCGGCCACCCGCTTCGGCATCGAGATCTTCGATCCGGGCACGGCGCGGACGCTGCTGGCGGCCAAGCTGGTCGCCGATGTGATGGATCCCGCCCCGGGACCGGATCGAAATCCGGAGGCCCTGTTCAGTAATGGCGCCGCGCACGGCGGGCTCTGGCGGCAGCCCTTCGCCCCGCGCTCACTGCTCGCGCCCGCCGCGGTCTCCGGATCGGTGCAGGCGCTGCGCGATCTGGCTCAGGAGAGCGGCGCGACCGCCTTCCACGGCACGGTCAGGATATTGTCGCGCGTCGGGCGCCGGTAGACGCGCAGCGGAAAGCCCTGCTCGCGCAGCAGGTTCGCGGCCTGCCGCCACCGGATGCGCGGGCCGTAGGGCGCCAGCGGCGCGGCGTGCGTCCACGCGCGGTCGGCGGCGGTGAGCAGTGCGTGCACGGCTTCGCCCGGAATATTGCGGTGGATCAAGGCTTTCGGCAGCCGCTCGGCGATATCGGAGGGCTTGTCCACGGTGAACGGATCCCAGGCCAGGGTGAGCGAGAGCGGCCCGTCGCGATCCAGGATGATCCAGGCGCAGCGGCGGCCCAATTCGTCACAGGTTCCGTCCATGAGCAGCCCCTCGGGCGCCAGACCGGACAGGATGGTCCCCCAGGCGTCCGGGACCGCCTCCTCCGGATACTGCCGCAGCACATTGAAGGCCCGCACCAGATTCGGCCGCAGGCCCGCCAATTCGAAACCGCCGCGGGCGAAGACGACGCCGTCGCGGCCGGGGACCACGCGCTCGGGATCGATTTCGAGTCCGGTGACGCGAAGGTCGGGCCGCAGCGTGCGCAGTCGCGCCGCCAGCTCGAGGGTGGTCACCGGGCTCGCACCGTAGCCCAGATCGACAACGAGCGGCGGCTCGGCGGGGGCCAGCAATCTCTTGGCGATCAGTGCGTCGTGGACGAGCCAGCGGTCCCCGCGGCGCAGTCGATTGATGCCGGTGGTGCCGCGGGTGATCGTTCCGAGGGGTTTGGTCAGCCGACCGGGTGTCGCTCGTCCAGCCACTGCTGGGTCACCTTCGCCTCGGCGCGGAACAGGTCGATCAGGTTCACCAGCATCATCTGCTCGAGCTTGCGACCCAGGAACGGGATGAGCACCTCGGCCCGGGAGGAGGTGCGCAGGGTGCATCCGGTCTCGGTGGGGAACAGGTGCGTGCTGCCGCCGAGAGTGCCCGGACCGCGCGGGATCTCGGCGGTATAAGTGCCGGTCACCTCGGGTCCGAATGGTCCGTAGGTCTCGGTGCGGCTGATCACCATGTCCTTGCCCATGATCGCCTGCGCCATCTCCGGCAGGCTCTCGCGCGGGAGCACATGGCGCAGCTCGACGGTGATGCCGTGATCGCCGGCTTCCAGGCGCACCAGATCATTGGGCGAGTACTTCCGCAGCTCATCCATCCGCGCCTCCCAGTGGTCGCGGTTCATGAGCGCTGCGTACACCTCCTCGGTGGTGTGCAGCGGATAGCGTGCGGAGTAGTCGAGTCGGCGAGGCACGATCGCCCAGACTACTGCCGGAAAGACTCCGTCAGTGCGAACTCAGCCAATTGTCGGTGAACTCGGCTTCGCGCTGCAGCAGATCGAGCAGGTTCTCCTGAATGGCCGCCTCGATCTTCTTGCCGAACAGCGGCACCTTCACCTCGATGGCGGCGTCCACGATGAACTTGGAGCCGGCGCCGTCATCGGACATGTCGAGGGTGCCCTTGACCGTGGCGGGCGCGCCCTCCACATAGGCGTCGACGCTGCCGCCGCTGCCGGTCCAGGTCTCGGTGCGCGGAATGATCAGATCGCCGGGGCGGACCGCGGTCAGCTGGGCGGGCAGTTCCTCCGCCGGAATGGCCTGCACCATCTCGACTCGCACATTGCCGCCGTCGATCTGGATGGAGTCGATGCGCGCGTTCGGGCCGCCGACCGCTTCGATGCGGTCTTTCCAGTACTGCTCATTGGCGAGGGCCGCGCGCACGGCGGCGGTGGAATGGGTCGAGTGCGCAGTGAAGGCCAGAGGTGTCGCCATGGTCGGACAGGCTACCGTCTGTGGCTGTGCGTACTACTGGGGTGGTGTCCTTCGACGACGTGGCGGACCGGCTCGCGGCGACCGGTGCGCGGCTGCGCGCCGCCGTCCCGCTGGCGGAGCTGACCACGCTGCGGGTCGGCGGGCCGGCCATCGTGGCCGACTGCGCGAGCACCGAAGCGCTGGTGGCGACGGTGCGGGAGCTGGACGCGGCCGGAATTCCGGTGCTGCTCATCGCGGGCGGGTCGAATCTGCTCATCGCCGATGCGGGTTTCGCGGGCGTCGTGGTGCGGATCGCCACCGCGGGCGTGACCCTCGCTGGCGACTCGGTGCTCGCGGAGGCGGGCGCGAATTGGGATGCCGTGGTGGCCGCGACCGTCGAGGCGGGCTTCGGCGGGCTCGAATGTCTTTCGGGGATCCCGGGTTCCGCGGGCGCCACGCCGGTGCAGAATGTCGGCGCGTACGGCGTGGAGGTGGCGACGCTGCTGCGCCGGGTGCAGCTGCTGGATCGGGCGAGCGGTGCGATCCGCTGGGTCGAGCCGGGGGAGCTGGGATTCGGATATCGCACTTCGGTGCTCAAGCACAGCGATCACGCGGTGGTGCTGGCGGTGGAGTTCGCGCTGCGCCCCGATGGCTCGAGCGAGCCGCTGCGGTATCGCGAGCTGGCGGCCGCGCTGGGGGCCGAGGAGGGCGAATCGCGTCCGGTCGCGCAGGTGCGCGCGGAGGTGCTGCGGTTGCGCGCGGGCAAGGGGATGGTGCTCGATCCGGCCGATCACGACACCTGGAGTGCGGGTTCCTTCTTCACCAATCCGGTCGTACCGGACACTCAGGTGGATGCGGTGCGGGCGGCGATCGCCACACATGTCGGGGCGGATGTGGCGGTGCCCACCTGGCCCGTCGCGGGCGGGGTGAAGTTCTCCGCGGGATGGCTCATCGAACGCGCGGGATTCGCCAAGGGCTTCCCGGGCGAGGATGCGCCGGCGCGGCTGTCCACCAAACACACGCTGGCCCTGACCAATCGGGGGACGGCCACCGCCGAGGATCTGGTGACGCTCGCGCGCACAGTTCGCCAAGGAGTAGCTGAACGTTTCCGGATCCGCCTCGAACCGGAACCTGTCACAGTGGGTGTTGCCCTGTAGAACGTGTCTCGGGCCACTTCTCCGCGTCCGGCCGACTCGGTTTGCGGCGGTATCGTCGAGAAAGTGAGCAATCGAGGAGGAGTGTCCGTGCGCCGGGTGACCGCCGTGCTGGCCGCGCTGCTGGCGCTGGTCATGGTCGTGGCCGGTTGTAGTACCGACAAGGGCGGCGGTCCCGCCAAGCCCGCCGAGCCCGCCGCGCAGGTCACCCTGGAACCCGGTGACGGGGCCCAGGACGTCGACCCCACCGCGCCCGTCTCGGTCTCGGTGAGCGGCGGCCGCATCGATCAGGTGGCGCTGACCAATCCCAATGGCAAGCAGGTCACCGGCGAATTCAATGCCGACCGCACCAAGTTCACGATCACCGAGCCGCTCGGCTACAACGTGACCTACACCTGGTCCGGCACCGCCGTCGGCACCGACAACAAGCCGGTGGCCATCGACTCCAAGTTCACCACCTTGACGCCGAAGAACCAGATCTCGGCGACCATCAATATCGCCGACAACCAAGAGGTCGGCATCGCGGCCCCGATCATCGTGCAGTTCAACAAGCACATCGACGACAAGGCCGCCGTCGAACGCCGCATGACCGTCACCACCACCCCCGGCGCCGAAGGCTCCTGGGCCTGGCTGCCCGACGACAACGGCGGCTCCCGCGCCCACTGGCGGCCCCGCGAATACTGGGTGCCCGGCACCACCGTGCACGTCGACCTGAAGCTCTACGGCCAGAAAATGGGCGACGGCTCCTACGGCGCCGCCGACCTCACCTCCGACTTCCGCATCGGCCGCGCCCAGATCGTCAAGGGCGACGCCCCCAGCCACCGCATGCAGGTGGTCCGCGACGGCCAGGTCATCTTCGACTTCCCGGTCTCCTACGGCGAAGGCAACGAGGACCGCAATGTCACCCGCTCCGGCATTCACGTGGTCACCGAGAAGTACGAAGACTTCATGATGTCCAACCCGCCGTACTACGAGAACGTCCGCGAACGCTGGGCCGTGCGCATCTCCAACAATGGCGAGTTCATCCACGCCAACCCCGAATCCCTCTCCGCCCAGGGCAATACCAACGTCACCAACGGCTGCATCAACCTCAGCCCCGGCGACGCCCAGCAGTACTTCCCGACGGCCCTCTACGGCGATCCCGTCGAGGTGACCGGCACCCGCATCCCCCTCTCCGCGGCCGACGGCGACATCTACGACTGGACCATCGACTGGAACACCTGGAAGTCCATGTCCGCCTTGGACAACGACAATTCCTCCGGCGTCAGCGCCACCCCGCTGGCTCCCCAGCCCCCGGCCGGCAACTGACCTTCAGCGCCGCTTGCCGAGAGCGCTCATGATCAGCTCGCGCGCCGCTTTGCCGGTCACGGCTTGGCGCGCGAGCGTATCGAAGGCGCGGCCGTAGAGGGCGACTTCGCGCGGCTGTGTAATGGTCAGCTCGGCCGCTGTCCCCTCGACCATGACCATGCGGTTGTCGAACAGGACGAAACTCGTCGACACGACCAGCACTTCGGCGACCGCGGGGATGACTCCGAGGGTCACGCGGGGCATTCCGATCATCGATGCCAGGCGATCGAGCTGACCGGCCATCACATCGTCGGAGCCCACGGTCGAATAGAGCGCCTGCTCGGCGAGGAGGAAGTGGAACCGATGATCGCGCTGGTAGAGGATGCGCTGCCGTTCCATGCGAGTCGAAACGCTCTCGTCCAGATCATCGGGGATCCGGTGGAACTCGATGGACCGCTTCAGTAGCGCGGTCGCGTACTCCGCTGTCTGCAGCAAGCCGGGCACGACCTGCGTCTGGTAGCCGCGCAGGAATGTCGCGGCCGCTTCGATCTTCAGCGACTTCTGCTGGCGGCGCTTCAGGCCCGTGCCGAGAATCCGCCGCCACTCCAGATAGGCGGTGTCGATGGTGTGCAGCGTCGCCAGCAGGTCGGGTAGCTGATCCGCCGCGCCAGAATGCTCGCAATAGGCCCGAATGTCCGCATCCGATGGCCTGATTCGCCCGTACTCGATCTTGGAGACCTTGGATTCATGCCACCCGGACAGCGCCGCCAGCTTGCGGCCGCTGAGCCCCGCCCGTCGGCGAAGCTCTCGGAGCCGCGCCCCGAGAGCTTCCTGTGCCTCATCGAATCCCGAAGTCACCGCCGTGCGTAGTCGCTCTCGACGTACTCCGAATAGGGAACGGCAAGCTCCCAGAGCCGTTGCCGCACACCCTGGCAGTACTCGATTATCCGTGGATCGGTGCTGGCGGCCATTGCCGGTGCCGAAGCACCGTTCTCGGCGGCCAGGTTGAACACCACCCGTTCGCTGTCGAACATCCACCAGTCATCCGGCGGCACCTCCCCGGCCAGATGCCTGGGGACATAACGGATATCCTCGCCGGCCGCGACATTGCTGTCGGTCACCGACAACAGCCACCGCTGATAGTCGCTGTGCGGGACCGTGACCACCCGTATGCGGCCCATTGCGATACCGCGCCCGGTCGTTTCCCGCACCAGCTCGAGCCAATCGCTCTTGTAGTCGTCCACCAGCGGGGGCTCACCGCTCAAGAACCGGCGCAGCGGTTCGGACTCCTGTGGAACACCGTAGACATCTCTGACCTCGAAATGAAACGCCTGCTCCTTGCATCCGCGAAAGAGCTCCGCCCATACCGCCGGGTCATTCTGCAAGTACTGCACCGTAAACCGTCCTCCGTGTCATCGGCACGGCAATGGCCGTCTCGTCATCGGCCAGATCCAACTGGCTCAGTGTTTCAGGGTCGGTGATCGGCCTGCCGGTCAGCGTGAACGTCCCACGGCCCGTGTCGGTCAGTGTGGTCCCGATGTAGGTGTCCGGCTCCAGGAACCCGAGCAGTAGATGGGGAATTTCAATGGTTTCAGGCCGGTCGGTCTTCCAGCCTTGTGCGAGATAGCCATTGCCGGTGGCATAGAGGCTGGGGCATCCGGTGACGTCTGATCCGCCCTTGCCGAGGAATTTCAAGCACATGATTCGACCCCCGTCGTGTGCTGTGCACGGACTTTCCATGCTGCGTTCAATGATCCTCCGCCCTGCTCGGAGCCACGACCGCATGAAGAAAATAAATCAAAGTCGTGCAAACTTCTGGAGTCGCTGTCGTACGGGAACTTAGCGTCGACGCAACAGACCACGGATCTGGCTGGAGTCGAGATGGTTTGGCGTACACAACTTGTGGCGTTTCCCGGCGGCGTCCTGGAGACCCGCGTCTACGAAGACGAAGCCGATGCAGAGCGGGATGAAGGGGTGGAGATGCGGTACAGGCCGACGGCATTGGGTTATCTGCGGACGGATGTGTCCGGGATTGCGCAACTCTGGGACGAGTCGCGGATTCGGGAGCTCGCCGAACGGCTCGGGTACGACTTCGCGGGCATGGTGGTGTACGACCCTGGAAGCGGTCGGGCGCCGCTGGCTCGGCTGAAGGCGCAGGCCAAGCGGCTGGATGCCGAGGCCGTCGTGGTGGCGGGGCCCGAGCATTTCGACGGTGGGAGGATTCCCGAATCGCTGGTGCGGCAGGTCGAGGTGATTACCGTGAGCGGTCGTTGATCGGCCGGGTCGCGATTCGGACGGGTGCCCACTATCGTTTCGCGCAGGGGAGCGCAGCGGAGAGGTCGGGCAGTGGTTGCGAGAGTGGCAACGGCGGCAATGACTTTCGCGCGGCCATTGAGTCCCTCGGAGCGGTGGTTCTGGATCATCGATCAGATTTCGCCCGCCAATTGCAGTGGGCGGGTGCGGTTGTACGGGCGGCTGCCGCTGGAACGGCTGGAACGAGCGGCGGCGGCACTGGTGGCGGAGTATCCGCTGCTGCGGGTGGGAGTGCGGGATACGGCGGGCGGGCCGCGCTTCGGTGGGCTGGCCGAGTCGCGGCTACCGGTGCGCCGGGTGGTTTCCGCCGATCCGGAAGCCTGGCTGCGTGAACTCGATGCGGAGATGGTCGAGGGCTTCGAGGTGGGGATGGGCCTGGCGCGGGTGGTGGATGTGGTCCGGCATCCGGATACGCCCGCCGAACAGCACGACATCATTCTCACGATCTCGCACGTCATCGTGGACGGCCGCTCGCTCGTGGCGGCGCTGCGCAAGCTGATCGAATTCGCTGATCCTCCCGCTGCGGTCGAGGGACGGGGCGACGCCGCGGTCTCGCCCGGACGGCTGCCGATCCCGCCGTCGGACGAGCTCATTCCGGTTGGGGCGCGCGGGTTCTGGCGCTACGCGTATACGACGCTGTACGACCAGCTGGCAGCCCTGGCCTTGCGGCCGCGACGGCTGCGCGGCACGCGACCGGTCCCCTTGGGGCACCGGCGGACCCGAATCGTGCACCGGGTGCTGGAGGCCGAGGCCGTGGCCGGCCTCACCTCCGATTGCCGCCGCGCGGGTGTGACGGTGCACGGCGCGCTGGCGGCGGCGGTGGCGCGGGCGGTGGCCGAGCGCGCGGGGCCGGAGGCGGCGGGGGTCGTGGGTATCGGATCCCCCGTGGACTTCCGGGATGCGCTTGTGCCGCAGCCGGATCGGGACGAACTGGGAATCTACGCACCGGTGCTGTCCGGATTCGTGCGCTACGGGCCGGGAATGTCGCTGTGGGATATGGCGCGATCGGTGAATCGCCAAGTGGCGCGTGGGGTGCGGCAGCGGCGGCATCTGGCGACGGTGGCGGGCATGCGGTTCGGGACGCCGCGATCGGTGAAATCCGGCTGGCGCATAGTCGAATTGATCGATCGGCGCGCGCCGTGGAATGTGTCGGTCACCAATCTGGGCCGGGTCGAGTTCCCGGACCGGGTGGGGGAGTGGGAGCTGTCGGGCCTGCTGCTGGCGGCGTCGAATTCCTGCGTGAGCGCGCTGACCGTGGCGATCACGACCGCGCACCGGGAGATGCAGTTCGGATTCTGCTATGTCGACGGCATGCTGACCGGCCGCGAGGCGGAAGCCTTCGCGGACCGGGTGCTCGGCGAGCTGACGGCGCGCCCGGATTCGCTGGTGGAGCAGGTCAGCGCGCGGTAGCCGCGAGCCGCGCTCGCAGGGCGGCGCGGTCGGGCTTTCGGGTGCGGCCGCTCACCGGGATCTCCGGAACCACGACGATCTCGTCGGGTAGCGCGGAAGTGTCGATGAGCGAAGGCAATTCGCGGCGCAACCGGTCCGCGATATCGGCCGCGCCCGGATCGGCGACCACGGCGAGCACGATGCGCTCATCGCCGATCTCGTCGGGAATCCCGACCATGATGGCCTGGCGCACGCCGTCGACCGCGGTGATGGCCGGTTCGTACAGCCCGGGATAGATATTGGTCTTGCCGCGGATCATCATGTCCTTTTTGCGGCCCATGAGAATCACGGTGTCCCCGTCGAAGCGCGCCAGATCACCGGTGTGGATCTCCTTCAGCTCCGGTTCGCCGAGATAGCCGCGGCACAGGTTGGGGCCGGACAGAATCAGCTCGCCGTCGTCGGCGAGGCGCGCGTCGACACCGGTGACCGGTGCTCCGAGCGGATCGCCCGCGTCCTCGAACGCCAGCTTGGCGGTTCCGGAAGTGATTGCCACCGGCAGGATTTCGGTCATGCCGTAGATGGCCAGGAATTCACAATCCGGCAGCGCCGCGCGCGCCCGGCGGAGCAGCGCGGTGGTCACCGGCGCACCGCCGAGCGAGACTTCGCGCAATGTGGTGGGCGCGGTCAGCCGGCCGGATTCGATGGTGTTGAGCACCACCGCCAGATCCGCGGGCGTGAAGAACGCATGCGTCGCACCGTCCAGGGTGCGCGCGAATCCGATCGGGTCGATATGGGTCCCGAAACGCGGATACCGCGGCATGGACCAGCGCGCCCCGGCCATGAGCGCGGGCAGCCCCATCATCAACTGCTCGGTGTGCAGATGCGTGCCCGGGCCGAGCGTGCTGCGCCCCGCCATGGCCGCCAAACCCGCGCCGAGCGAACCACGGGTGTGTACAACGGCTTTCGGTGCAGCGGTGGTCCCGGAGGTGAACACGATCAGCGCCTCGGCCTCCGGATTGGCGACCGCCGCCCCGCCCGCGCCCGCTTCGGAGCCGAGCAGCTTGCGCAGCGGAATCGACGCGGACGGCGTGCCGGGCAGCCGCGGCCCGCTGTGAATGTGCCGGACGGGCAGACGCCCGAACGCCGGCAGCGACAGCCCCAGTGCGCGGCCGAGCCGGTTCGCCGGCCCGCTGAGCGAATAGAGCAGCGATTCCGTTGCCGCCCAAGCGGGTTGGACCAGTTCGATGCGGCGCGCGAACAACTCCGGCCCCACACCCGGATCCACGAAGACGATGGTGCCGCCCGCGGCGATGGTCCCGAAGGCCAGCACCACCGCATCGGCGCACGGCCGGATCGAGAACAGCATCCGATCCCCGGGCCGGAAACCATTGTCGTGCAATCGCTTAGCGGTGGTCGCGATCCTGGCCTCGAGTTCGGCGAAGGTGAGCGGCGGCGCGCCGATCATGCCGAGCGCGGGCGCGTCCGGATGCCGTCGCGCCTGTTCCCGCAATAGCGCGACGAAATCCGTCTGGGCGGCGGGACCCGGTGCGGTCACCGGATATCCACCAACTCCGGCTTGTAGCGGTGATCGGCATACCACTCGAGCGTGCGCCGCACGCCCCACGCGCGGACCCGGCGATTGGAGGCCAGGACCCGGACATCGCGGCGCAGGCCGTAGTCGGTGGTGAGCATGCGCACGGCGTTCACCAGCGCCCGGTCCTCGTGCAGGTCCTCGATGGCCGTGCGCGGGAATCCGCCTGCGGCTTCGTACAGTTCGGCCGTGATGGCCATATTGCAGCCGGGCGTCATGACATAGGGCCCGAGATAGCGCGGGTCCTGATTGCCGGGCCGGAACTTGCCGAAGGTGGACGCCACCTCGAGCACCACGCGGATGATCGTCCGATCCCGCCAGCGCACGCCCTCGTCCGTGCGCGGAATCAGCTGCCCGCTGATCAATCGCAGCCCGGCGTCGAAGGCCGCGTGGATGCGCGTCGTCCAGTCCGGCGCGGGCAGGCAGTCGGCATCGGTGCGCGCCAGCCGCCGCGCCCCGGCCGCGATGGCATGCCGCATCCCGGTGTCGGAGGCCGCGCCGGTGCCCTTCTGCTCCTCGTGCACGACCTCGATGGTCATCTCCGGATGCGCCACGGCGAACGCCTTCACCACGTCCACCGTCCGATCGGTGGAGTTGTTGTCCACCACGACCAGCGTGAAGTCCCGATCCTGCTGGGCGGCGAGCGCGTCCAGGGTGGCGGTGATGCCGTGTTCCTCGTTGTAGGCGGGCACGATCACCCAGAGTCTGCTCACCGATGGTCCTCCCGGCTCAAACTTTCGGCAGCCGGTAGGCGATGGCCGCCGCGGCGGGTCCCGCGCCGGCCGCCACGAACAGCGCCACGTCGGCTCCATCCAACCGTCCCGCGTCGCGGGCCGCCACATAAGCGGTGGGCAGGGCGGAGGTGTGGGCGTCGCCGGTGTGGTGATCGGCCCAGCCTTCGATGGCATCGGTGCACACGGCTTCGACGGGCAGCCCGAGACGGCCGGCCAGCAGCGCCGGGAACTCGGGCGTGGGCCGATTGCACAGCAGCACGGTTCGCTCGATGGCGGAATCGGCTACCTCGAGCGCCTCGCTGGCCGCCGACACCGCATGGTGCAGCATCTCTTCGGTGGTATTCACCGACCGGTCGACGGTGATGGTCGACCGCCCGGAGGAGCCCATCTCGGACAGCCGCACGAATCCGGCCGCGGCGGGAACGCCGTCGGTCGAGCTGATGTGCAGCGCGCCGAAACCCGCTGACCCGTTACCTTTTTCGAGCATGAGCGCGGCGCCGACCGGTTTGATCGGGAACCCGGGTTGCGGTTCCGGCGATTTCGACGGGTGGGCGTCCCCCGACACGATGACCACCCGTTCCACGGTCGGCGCCGCCAGCAGCGCCTGGCTCACCTGAATGGCATTGAGCACTCCGCACGCGCCGTTCATGAGGTCGAACGACAGGCAGGGCACATCCCCGCTGCGGTACTCCAGCCCGATCCCGGCCTGCTGCTGGATGAGCGCGGACATGGCCGGTTCCACCATGTTCGAGTCGCGGTACACGCCGGTATTGATCAGGGCGTCGATCCGTTCCGGAGTGCTGCCCGCCTCCGAGATCGCGCGGCGGGCGGCCGCCGCGGCCTGTTCGATGGAGCTGCCGCCGCCCATTTCCACGGCAACGGAGGACATCACGATAGCCATCTTCATCACACCCGTAGTTCGCCGAGAGTCACCGATAGGAACCCGGCTACGACACCGGAGGCGGCGGGCACCATCAGTACTTTCGCACCGGACGCTATCCGGTCCTGTTTCAACGCGTCGTGCAAAACCACGAAATGCGAGGTGGACGCGGTGTTGCCGTAGCGGTCCAGCACAGCCGGACCGGGCGGAACGGGCGCGTCGAATTCGCGTTCGGCGATCTTGTTGATCAATTCCACGGCGGGACCGCTGAATTGATGATGAATCACGTATTCGTAGTTCTCCGAGGCGAAATCGGTACCGCGCGCGGTGAGGAAATCGCGTTGCCGCGTCGTCCACAGCAGATACCGCGACTCGTTGTGCATGGCCCGATTGTCGGTGTAGAGCGCGATTCCGGGCGTGCGATCCGAGGGCATGCCCAGGCACAGTTGCGCGAAGGCGGCGCTGGTATTCAGCTCGATGTAGTCGATGCCCTCGTCCGCGCTGCCCCGGTCGTCGAGGATCACCGCCGCCGCCCCGTCGCCCACGGTCAGCGAGGCGAATTGCGGATCGTATTTCTCCGACATCTCGCGTACCGCGGTATCGGAGATGGGCGTGATGTACTCCCCGGACACCACCAGCCCGCGCCGCACCGTACCCGCACGAATCATGCGGTCCAGCACCAGAACTCCGGTCAGCATGCCCGCGCAGGCATTGGACACGTCGAAGTGGATCGCGCCCGCCGCGCCCAGTTCATTGCGCAGCATGAGCGCGAAGGACGGCTCCACGCAGAACTCGTCGCCGCGAATGCGGGTAATCGAGCAGGAGATGACGATGTCGAGCTCGGCGGCACAGTAGCCGGAATTGGCCAATGCGCCGCGCGCGGCCGCCATAGCGACGGTGAATGAATCCTCCGCCCGGCCTTCGCTATCGGTGCCGCAGCGCCGCCGCGCCCGAACCCCGCTGACTTTTTCCAGGTCGATGGGCGATTCGACGGCCAGTTGCGCCAGCAACTCCGCCGTCGACACCTCCGCGGTGGGCAGATATGACCCGATGGCCTCGATGCGAGTTCTCGCCATGTGTTCACTTCCAAACCGAACTGAGTTGCGGGCGACGCTAGCAGCGTGCAGATTTCCTTATTGAAAAATCTCTAGTTCAGATCGTGTGAAGTGAACAACACCGCCGCGCTATGCCGATTCGCATTACGCAGTACGGAGCACCCATGCCGAAAGCCGCCGTCCGCCACGAACTCGCCCTGCTCGCCGCCGGACAGCCCTGGCTGCCGGCCCTGCTGCTGGCCGGCCGGGCCGCCAAACCAATTCGCAAAGTGCCCAAACTCGGCTGGTTCGTCGCCGACCCGCTGGTGGCCCGGCAGATCTACAACGACAGCGCGCACTTCAGCATCGTGGCCGAGGGCGCGGCCGGGCACTGGTGGGCGCAGGTCATCGGCGACTGGGTGGAGGACCTGTTCGAAGGTCCGGGGCACACCGAGCTGCGCAATCAGGTGCGGGACCTGTTCATCGCCAAGCACACCGACGCCCTGGTCCAGCGGGTCCTCGGGCCCGCGCTGCAGGAGATCGCCTCCGAGCTGTCCGCCGGCCGCACCGTGGACATCGCCGAGCGGGCGCGAGTCCTGGTGGGCCGCAGCGTCTCCGATCTGGTCGGCATGGAACCCGCCGATATCTCCGCCATCTTCGCCGACGGCCGCCTGGTGACCGGTCACGGTCCGGGCGAACCCGATGATCCGGACGAGCCGTTCCGCATTCTGTTCGACCACGTCGAGGAACTGGTGAACCTCGGCATCGGCACCATGGCCTCCACCACCCTCGATCCGGTGGCGGTCGAGCGCGCCCGCACCCTCGCCACCAAGCTCGCCAGCTCGGTCCCCGCCGCGTATGCCCGCGCCGACGGCAACACCACGCTGGGCCGCTGCCGCGAACTCGGCCTGCGCCTCGAACACGCCTCGGGCCTGGCCATTCTCATGGCGGTCGCCGGGACCGACACCCTGGCCAGCGCCATGACCCGCATGGTCGCCATCCTGCACGACAGCGGTGAGCAGCACGCCCTGCTGGCCGCCCCCGAGCGCACCCCCGACGCGGTGCGCGAAACCCTGCGCGTCACCAGCCCGGCCTACCTGGTCGGCCGCTCCGTCACCGCCGACGTCGAGGTCGCGGGCCGCCGGCTGCGCGCCGGTGAGCACGTCAAGATCCTCACCTGGTCGATCAACAATGCGGTCGGCGACTTCCGGGTGCACCGCGACTACGTCCCCGAGACCCGCCAGCTCTGGTTCGGCGGCGGCCGGCACCTCTGCCTGGGCGCGCAGCTCGTGCATTCCGAGCTGGAAGCCCTGCTGGAGGCGCTGACCGCCAATGGCCGTCCCTGGGAGATCGTCGAACGTCGTTATCGCCGAAAGGTTTTCATCCCGACCTACGAAACCCTCCGGATCCGCCTGCGCTGATCAGGCGCGGGTGAACCAGCTGACCTGGGTGCCGTTCTCGAACTCCAGCCGCCGCTGGAGCTTGAAATCGGCCGGGCGGAAGTTGCCGGCCAGCGCCTGGGTGCCGTCGCCGGCGATGACCGGATAGCTCTTGATGACCAGCTCGTCGATCTCGTCGATGAGCTGTGCGCCGAGCTTGCCGCCGCCCAGCCAGATATCGAGACCGTCCTCCTTCTTGAGCCGCTGCACGAGCGCGACCGGATCGCTCTCGACCAGCCGGACCGGTTCGGGCACCTCGCCCAGCGTGCTCGACACGACATAGGTCGTCAGATGTTCGTACGGGTTGGCCAGCCCGGCCAACTGGCCGGGTTCGTAGGTGCCGCGGCCCATGACGATGGTGTCGTAGTGCCGGTTCGGCGCGTCTGCGGGAATGCCGAAGTGCGGGCGTGCCGCGGTCGGCAGCGTCTCCGGGTATTCGCTGCCGAGCCAGGCCACGAACTCCTCGCTCAGGGGCATGAAGTCGATGTTGTGGCCCGGACCGGCGATGTAGCCGTCGAGGGACATTCCGACGAAGTAGCTGAGCTTTCGCATTGGTGAGCCGCCTTCATTGTTGTACTCTGTTTGAAGTGGTTTCAACGTAGTACTACGAACGGAGTGGTGTCAAGTGGTTCGCACGAATCCCGAACGCCGGAACGCCCTGCTGGACGGCGCGATCGAAGTCCTGGCCCGCGACGGCGCGCGCGGCCTCACCTTCCGCGCGGTGGACAAGGAGGCCGCCGTCCCCGCGGGCACGGCCTCGAACTATTTCGCCAATCGCGACGACCTCATGGTGCAGGTGGGCAATCGCTACTACGAGCGCCTGATCCCCAGTGAGGAGACCATGGCCCAGGTCGCCGTCGGCGAGCGCAGCCGGGAGAAGATCGCCGAGCTCATGACCGAGGTGGTCGACCGGGTCGCCACCTTCCGCACCGGCTATCTCGCCCAGCTGGAACTGCGGCTGGAGGCCACCCGCCGCCCGGAATTGCAGACCCTGCTCACCCAGCGGGTGCGCGCCGATCTCGATTTCAATATCCGCACGCACCTCGACAATGACATGCCCGGCGACGAGGAGACGGTAGTACTGCTGTACCTGGCGTTGAACTGGCTCATCCTCGACCGCCTCACGCTGCCCGGCATTTTCAGCGAGGAGCAGAGCCGCAAGCTGGTCGAGATCGCCGTCGATCGCGCCGTGGGCAAGGACTGAAACCCGTGGGCGGCAACGGGATCAGCCCTCCGGCGCCTCGGGCGGATTCTGCTGATCCCGGGTGGCTCCCACGCACGCCACGATGACGCAGCCGATGGCGAGCCACTGATATCCGGACAGCATCTCGCGCAGCACGATCAGCCCGACCAGCGCCGCCACCGCCGGTTCCAGGCTCATCAGAATCCCGAACACGCGGGCGGGCATGCGCCGCAAGGCCTCCAGCTCCAGCGAGTACGGGATCAGCGAGGAGAGCAGGCCGACGGCCAGGCCGAGCAGCAGCAGCTTCGGATCCAGCAGCGCCGAACCGCCCGCGCCGACACCGGCGGGCAGCATGACGATCGTGCCCACAATGCTGGCCAGCGCCAACCCGGTCTGACCCGGAAAGCGTTGCCCGGTGGCCGAACTGAGCAGAATGTACGCGCCCCAGCCGGCGCCGGCCAGCAGCGCGAACGCGATACCGGCGGTGTTCAGCTCACCGCCGCCCTCGGCCAGCAGCACCACGCCCGCCGCCGCCAGCACCACCCAGATCAGATCGCGCGCCCGCCGCGAGGCGATCACGGCCACCGTCAACGGGCCCAGGAACTCGATCGTCACCGCCACACCCAGCGGGATCCGTGAAAACGACTGGTAGATGGAGAAATTCATCAAGGCCAGCGACAGTCCGAACCCGGCCACCAGCGCCAGCTCGCGCATCGAGTGGTCCCGCCACACCGTGCGCAGGGCCTTGCGCGCCAGGAACCCCAGCACCAGCGCCGAGGTGAGCAGCCGCAGCATGACCACCGCATTCGGCGGCAGCTGATCGAACAGATGCTTGGCAATGCCCGCACCGGCCTGCACCGAGACGATGCCGAACAGCACCAGCGCCGGCGGCGGCACCGCCGCCAGTGCGGAATGGGTACGGCCGCCGGGCTTTTCCGTGAGTGCCATGCACTACTCCGTAGCGATCAGTCGCGCCGCGCGAAGCGGCCGGCATCGGCCTGGTCCCGGGGTTTCACCACAATGGTGTCGAGATTGACGTGCGCCGGCCGGGAGGCCACGAAGCCGATGATCTCGGCGATGTCCTGCGCGTACAGCGGGTCGATGCCCTTGTACACGTTCGCGGCCCGCTCGGCGTCCCCGCCGAAGCGCACCAGCGAGAACTCGGTCTCCACCGCGCCCGGCGCGATCTCGGTCAGCCGCACCGGCTGTCCCAGCAGCTCACCGCGCAGCGTGCGGTGCAGCACCGCCTGGGCGTGCTTGGCCGTGGTGTACCCGGACCCGTTGTCGTAGGCCACGAACGCGGCCACCGAGGTGATGGTGACGATCAGCCCGTCCCCGGAGGCGATCAGCTTGGGCAGCAGCGCCTTGGTGACCCGCAGCGTGCCGAGCACATTGGTCTCCCACATCCACCGCCAATCGTCCAGATCGGCCTCGGCCACCGGCGCCAAACCTTTTGCGCCACCGGCATTGTTGACCAGGATGTCGCAGCGCTCGACGGCCTCGGTGAAGGCGCGCACCGACTCCTCGTCGGTCACGTCCAGCGGCAGCGCGGTCCCGCCGATCTCCTTGGCGAGCGCCGCCAGCCGATCGACCCGCCGCGCGCCCACGTACACGTGGTACCCCTGCTTGGCGAGCTCACGGGCAGTGGCCTCCCCGATCCCCGAACTGGCTCCGGTCACAACAGCGGTACGAGTGCTCATGCCCTGAGCTTAAGCACGGCATATCGGGCGAAGCGCGTCCCCCTGTCCCCCTACCTCGTACCCCGCTGCCCATGCAGCGGGGTGCGAGAGCCAGGAGAACCCCGGATTAGCCTTGCGCTATGGCGATACGCGAAGCGGTGAGTGCGGACGGAACCAGCATCGTTTACCGGGTGACCGGGCCGGAGGGCGCGCGCCCGCTGGTATTGCTGCACGGCTGGGCGGGAAATCTGCGGAATTGGGGACAGGCCGCCGACCTGCTCGCCGAGCATTTCCGGGTGCTCGCGGTGGACCTGCGCGGCCACGGCTACTCCGACGCTCCGGAGACCGGCTACGACGATCCGAAGAATTGGGCCGCCGATATCGCCGCCGTGCTCGCCAACGAGAGCATCACCGCCGGCGCCATCCTGCTCGGCTGGTCCTACGGCGGCATCGTCCTCACCGACTACCTCGCCACCTACGGCGCCGGCGCGGTGGCAGGGGTGGTTTACACCGGTTCCATGGCGAGCATCGGCCGCGATGTCCCCGGCGCTGTCACCGGCCCGGCCATGGTCAAGGCCATTCCGGACGTCTTCGAGGAGAGTTCCGCGCGGGCCATGCGCGGTTTCGCCGCCTTCGGCAATGCCAATACCGGCAAGGGGCCGGACAAGGGTCCGGATGCCCAGCGCCTGTTCGGCGGCAGCATCTCCACCCTCCCGCGGGTGCGCAAGGCGCTGTTCTATCGCACCGTCGACAACACCGAAACGCTTCGTGCACTGGATATTCCGGTGCTGGTCATGCACGGCACCGCCGACCCGGTGGTGCCCGTGGAGAACGGCCGCTACATTGCCGAGACCGCCCCGCGCGCCCGCACCTCCTACTGGGAGGACTCCCTGCACGGTCTGTTCATCGAGGATCCGGTCCGATTCGTGGCCGAGGTCACCGACTTCGCCGCCGCGCTGTCCTGATCACGCCCGAAACGGCTTGTGACTCAGGTCACTTGGGAAGGTAGTGCGGGTATGTGACGTTATGTCAGCCATGCACACTGGAGTGGTGAGTCAACGTACCGACCTGCGGCCTGACCGCATCGCCGTCCTGTCGGTACACACCTCCCCACTAGCGCAGCCGGGAACCGGTGATGCCGGCGGCATGAACGTGTACGTGCTGCAGACGGCCATCGAGCTGGCCAAGCGCGGCACCCAGGTCGAGATCTTCACCCGCGCCACCTCCTCCAATGACGAACCCGTCGTCGAGGCCGCCCCCGGCGTGCTGGTGCGCAATGTGGTGGCCGGGCCGTTCGAGGGCCTGGACAAGAACGACCTGCCGACGCAGCTGTGTCCGTTCGCGGCCGAGGTGCTGCGCACCGAGGCCCGCAACCTGCCGGGGCACTACGACCTCATCCACTCGCACTACTGGATGTCCGGGCAGGTGGGCTGGCTGGCCCGGGACCGCTGGCGCACGCCCATGGTGCACACCGCGCACACCCTGGCCGCGGTGAAGAACGCCTACCTGGCCGAGGGCGACTGCCCGGAACCGGCCGCGCGCGAGATCGGCGAGAAGCAGATCGTGGCCGAGGCCGACCGGCTGGTCGCCAACACCGGTGAGGAAGCCCGGCAACTGGTCGAGCTGTACGGCGCCGACCCGGACCGCATCGACGTGGTGCTGCCCGGCGCGGATCTCACCCGCTACCACCCCGGCGACAAGGCCGCGGCCCGCGCGGAGCTGGGCCTGTCCGCCGAGGAGCGGATCGTCGCCTTCATCGGCCGCATCCAGCCGCTCAAGGCCCCCGACGTGCTGGTCCGCGCGGCCGCGCAGATGCTCGCCGACGAGGCCGTGCAACCGCATCGGCCGGAGCGCCCGCTGCGCGTGCTCATTGTCGGCGGCCCGTCCGGCAGCGGTCTCAAGCGCCCGGAGGCGCTCATCGAATTGGCCGCGGCCCTGGGCATTTCCGATCGCGTCACCTTCCTGCCGCCGCAGCCGCCGCACCGCCTGGTGCAGGTGTACCGGGCCGCGGACCTGGTGGCGGTGCCCAGCTACAACGAATCCTTCGGCCTGGTCGCCATCGAGGCGCAGGCCAGCGGGACCCCCGTTCTCGCCGCCGATGTGGGCGGTCTGGGCACGGCCGTGCGCGACAAGGTCTCCGGTCTGCTGGTCCCCGGGCATCGCACCCCCGATTGGGCGGCGGCGCTGCGGTCGCTGTTCGACGATCCGGCACGGCTGGAGCGCATGGGTGTGGCCGCGGTGGAGCATGCCGCGAACTTCTCCTGGGCGCACACCGCTGAGGGACTGCTGGACAGCTATGCCGCGGCCCTGTCCCAGTCGAAGGAGGTGCGTGGTCGCAGCGGTAGCGTGCACTCCGATAGCTATCAAGCGCGATCTTGGGCAAGGTCTGTTGGAAGCCCGAGAACATTACGCGGTGAGGCCGAGCCGGCATGGCGACGGCGGATGGGAGTCGTACGCCGATGACCGACGAGCACTCGGATCCGACCGCGCCCGTCGCGCCGCGCCCGCACGAGAGCATCGGGCAGCTCAATGACGACACTGCCCGCGCCACCGCGCAGCTCATCGAGGAGACCCTGCGCGATCGCGAGATCGAGTTCACCCGCGACGCCCCCGACCTGTTCGTGGTGGTGCTGCCGGGCGAGCGCAAGCTCAAGACCGTCATCGGCGTGACCGTCGGCAAGCACGGCGTGCGCATGGAATCCTTCGTCTGCCGCAAGCCCGACGAGAACTTCGAGGGCGTCTACAAATTCCTGCTGCGCCGCAATCGCCGCCTCTACGGCGTGGCCTACACCCTGGACCGGGTCGGTGACATCTACCTGGTCGGTCGCCTGTCCAATCACGCCGTCACGGCCGATGAGCTCGACCGCTGGTTCGGCTCGATCCTGGAGGCCGTGGACGCCGATTTCAATACCCTGCTCGAACTCGGCTTCGCCGAATCCATTCGGCGGGAATGGAAATGGCGCGTTTCCCGCGGCGAATCCCTGAAGAATCTGCGTGCCTTCGAACATCTGGTGGACGCGGCCGACAAACCCTGACGATCCTTCGCGATGGCGGTTCACTCGCTCCGTTCGTACACCCGGACATAGTCGACCAGCAGCTCGGCCGGGAACACGGTGGCCGCATCCGGCGGACCGGGCCAGACGCCGCCGACCGCGAGATTCAGCAGTGCGTAGAAGGGGTGATCGAATACCCAGCGCTGCCCCGGGGCAATATCGTCTTCGGTGACGCTGAAGTACGAGGTGCCGTCCAGGAACCAGTCGATGCGGGCCGGGCCCCATTCCACGGAGTAGAGGTGGAAGCCGTCCGCCAGGGCTTGTCCGCCGGGCATCCGGTAGCTGTCGGTGAATCCCGGATCCGCGAAACCCGGGCCGTGGGCCGAACCGTGCACGGTGCCCGGATCATCGGCGACCGATTCCATGACGTCGATCTCGCCGTTGTCCGGCCAGGGGTTGGCGTCGATATCCACGCCCATCAACCAGAAGGCAGGCCACATTCCTTTACCCGCAGGGATTTTCATGCGCGCCTCGAAGCGGCCGTAGCTCTGCGCGAAGCGGTCGAGGGTGGTGATCCGCCCCGAGGTGATATCGCAGGTCCCGTACGGGCATCCGGCCATTTCCGGCAGCCGCTCGCGCCGGGCGGAGATCACCAGATTCCCGCGACCGTCAACCGAGACGTTCTCGGGCCGGTCGGTGTAGTACTGCCATTCGGCGTTGCCCCACTGCGGTTCACCGCCGGTGTCGTACCGCCACTTGGCGGGATCGGGCCGGGCGCCGGAGGGCCCGTCGAACTCGTCCGACCAGGTCAGCCGCCAGTCCGACGCGGAAGTGCCGAGGGTATCGGCGGTTTCGCTGGTCGAGCAGCCCGTCGCGGCGGTGACCACCGCGAGCGCTGCGGCGGCGGTGCGGGCGAATACGGCGCGTCGCATGGTTTGCGATCTCACTTTCTCGGGAAGCGGTTCGGCTGCTGCGGATTCCCCGTCGCCGCGGTGGCGGGCAGCGTGCCGGCGGTCGCCGCGGTATCGAGTGCGGTCATGACCGACAGGTAGCTGGCCAGACCGGGGGTGGGCCGCTCGGCGGCGCGCACGCGGTCCTGGTCGAGGGGTGCCGTTCCGGCTCGAATAAGTCGTTCCACGCCGTCGACGCCATAGGCGGCAGCCGCATTCTCCAGTGCGTAGACGGGAATCGATGTCGCGCCCAGCGCGCGGGCCAATCGCACATCGTCGACGAGGGTGTCGAGGTCGCCGTAGACGCCGTCACCGGCCACGCCCAGGGTGACCAGGCCCCGTTCCGAGCCCAGGGTGCGTTGCGCCAGTCGCAGATAGTGGGCGATGAGCGCCGACCCGGGATCGGCTCCCATCACCTCGGCGATGGTGCTCCGGTAGGCCTGGAAGAACAGGGACTGCGCGCCGTCCGGCAGACCCCACAGGTCGAGCGAGTTCTGTAGTGCGAGATCGTCATTGGCCAGGTCGTCGAGCGCGAAGGGCACCGGCGCGCCGATCGCCTGCGCGAAATGCTCTCGCGCATAGTCGTATACGGCCTCGTACTGTCGAATCGCGTGGTGTTGCGCGGCCGGATCGAGCGATCGCACGGGTCGGCTCGGATCGAATCGCCCTGCCGCCAAGGCATTCACCGTCTCGAGCGGCGGCTCTTGGTCGTAGGCGATGCCGGCGAGCTCGAGACGATTGTCCCGGGCCCAGCCGTCCAGGGCGACGGTGGCGGCCATCTGCACCTCCGCATTGCTCTGCGTCGCCCAATAGCCGTCCTCGTAAGGCACTGCGACCCAGGCGAATACGGGGACGCCGAGGCTGTTGGCCCGGTGAATGATCGACAGCGCGCCGGTGTCGGACGCCCCCGCGCCGAAGTCCTGTCCGTAGCGGAGGTGGAAATACACCGGCGTCCGGTGGCGTCGCAGTACCTCCCACAGCTCGGGGGTCCACGAGCTCAGGTCCCGTTCGGCCCGGTATTCGCCCGGACCTGCCGGATAACCCGACTTCGACCGCCCATCCACGAGGTATTGCTCGCCGGCCCAGAATCCGACCGCCGCTGGTTCGGCCGGTGCCGTATCCGCCGCTGCGGCGGGCGAACCCGGCAGCAGGCCGAGGGCCGCGCAGCACAGCAGTAGGGATAAGAGTTTGCGCATGCTTTCGCTCCGTTCATTCACCGATTAGGTGCCCGAGCATATAGGTGTGCATGCACATAGGTGTATCAGCGGCTAATATCTGTGAGCGACCGCATAGGAGGCCGGATGCTCGACCACGTGATCCTCGGAACCCTGGCATTGCGCCCGATGTCCGGCTATGACCTGGGTAAACGTATGGACGGGCCGGGGCGATTCATCGGCTACCGGGTGTCGCGGCCGCAGGTCTACCGCACCCTCGTCAAGCTCGCCGAGCGCGGACTCGTGGACTTCGAGGTCGATCCCCGCGAAGGCCGCCCGGACGCCAAGGTGTACCGGCTCACCGCGATCGGCCGCCAGGCCCTGCTGGACTGGGCGCACGGCCCCTACGATCCCGCGCCGCGGCCGATGGATCCGGATTTCATGCTCCGGTTCCTGTTCGCCGGAATCTTCGGTCCCGAGGTGGCCGTCCGCCTACTGCGCACCGAACTCGAGTACCGTCGCGCACAACAGCACGACCCCATGACCATCGACGAGCTCATCGCCGACAGCGATCCGATCGCCGAGATCGATCCGGCCTGGGCGGCCCGCATCATGCGCACCGCGCACGAGAACGGCCGCGACTCCATGGACGGCTATATCGCGTGGCTCGAGACCGTGCTCGCCGAATACGAAGACGCCGCCGTGGCGGCGCGGTAGGAATACCTGACATCGCCGGACACCGGCATCGAGTGTGAAATCGGAGGATCGACGCCATGACGGTGCTGGCGCTGGATATCGGAGCCACGAAATTCGCTGCGGGGATAGTGGATTCGAACGACACCGTGCAGGACGTCCGGCGGGTCGCGGTGCCGGAGTCGGATGTGTGGGACGCCTGCCGGGCATTGCTGACCACCGTCGCAGGCGCTTCCGAGGTGGCCGCCATCGGCATCGGCTCGGCCGGGCCGATCGATGTGCGCGCCGGATCGACCGGTCCGCTGAACATCCCGGAATGGGCGGACGGCTTCGCGCTCGTGGACTCGGTGCGGAAGCTGTTCCCGCAGGCCGAGATCCGCTTCGCCATGGACGGCGTCTGCCTGGCGCTGGCCGAACAGCGCTGGGGTGCGGCGAAGGGGGTGCCGGACTTCCTCGCCATGACCGTGTCCTCGGGCATCGGCGGCGGGGTCATGTCCGATGGCCGGGTCGTCATGGGCCGCACCGGCAACGGCGGACATGTCGGCCACATTGTGGTGGCGGGTAGTGAAGAACCCTGCGCCTGTGGGGGATTCGGCTGCGTGGAAGCCGTCGCGAGCGGGAAGTCCTCGGTGCGCTGGGCGCGCCGCCAGGGCTGGACCGGGCACACCGGCGTCGAATTGGCGCAGGCCGCGCGCGCCGGCGACGAGATCGCGGTGGCCGCGCTGGCCCGCGCGGGCACGGCGCTGGGCATGGCCATCGCCTCCGCGGCGGCGCTGCTGGATACCGACCTGGTCGTGGTCGGCGGCGGTTTCGCGCAGTCCGGGGAACTGCTCTGGGGTCCGCTGCGCGCATCGACCGCGAAGCACGCGCGCCTCACTTTCCTGCGCGAACTGCGGGTGGTCCCTTCCGAACTCACCGATCAGGCGACACTCGCGGGCGCGGCCCTGCTTGCGGTGCAACCGTGAATTCCGCCGCTACCCTGGGGCGGCGTGGGGATAACCGAGTTCGCTCAGGGTGATGTCGTCTACCTCTCGGACGGGCCGTTCAGCGGCGCGTGCGGTGTGGTCTGGGGTGTGGACGCCGGTCGCTCCGAACTACGCCTGGAACTGGTCGTGCGCGAGTCCGGCGGCAAACGGCACCGGCAGACGGTGGGTATGACGGTCGGATTCCACGAGGTGGAGTGGCCCTAGCGGCCGCCGAAACCGGGAGAGGGTGCAGGTCGCCGGTTCATCCGCCCGTGGCAGGATGACCCCATGACGTACACCCTCGTTTTGCTGCGCCACGGCGAGAGCGAATGGAATGCCCTGAACCTGTTCACCGGTTGGGTGGACGTCCGTCTTACCGAGAAGGGCATTGCCGAAGGCAAGCGTGCCGGTGAATTGCTGGCCGAGCACGGCATTCTCCCGGATATCGTCTACACCTCGCTGCTGCGCCGGGCCATCAGCACCGCCAACAATGCCCTCGATGCCTGTGACCGGCATTGGATTCCGGTGGTGCGGGACTGGCGTCTGAACGAGCGGCACTACGGTGCGCTGCAGGGCAAGAACAAGGCCGAGATCAAGGCCGAGTACGGCGACGAGCAGTTCATGCTGTGGCGCCGCAGTTACGACACCCCGCCGCCGCCCATCGATCCGGCCAATGAGTACAGCCAGACCGGCGATCCGCGCTACGACGGCATCGAGGTCCCGCTGACCGAGTGCCTCAAGGACGTCGTGGCCCGCATGGTGCCGTACTGGGAGGACACCATCTCCGCCGATGTCCGCGCAGGTAAGACGGTTCTCATTGCCGCGCACGGGAATTCGCTGCGCGCGCTGGTGAAGCACCTGGAGGGCATCTCCGACGAGGACATCGCCGGGCTGAACATCCCCACCGGCATTCCGCTGAAGTACGAGCTGGACGAGAACCTGCGCCCGCTGGGCAAGGGCGAATACCTCGACCCGGAGGCGGCCGCCGCCGGCGCCGCCGCCGTCGCCAACCAGGGCGGCAAGTAACCCTGTAACGCGGGACGCGTCGCGGCCGAATTTCTCGGCTGCGGCGCGTTTTTCATTTCCCGATCGAATTGTCTGAAATACCCTACGGTTCCGTAATGCGATGCGTATCACAGTGCGTCGATGGATGATTCACCGAACCGATGGCATCTGCCTGCACTCAATTTGCCGAAGTATTGCCCGTCAAAAGCTGGTAACAGTAACCCCGCTTTGCAACTTACTTTTGAGTAGCTATGCTCTGGTCGTTCGACCATTTGCGAGAGGTAGATCACGTTCGATGAAGCACGCGCTACGGGCCACGGTTTTCACCGCCGCGGCCGCTCTGCTCCTCCCGATGACCGCCATCAACGCGGCGGATGCGGCAGTCACCTCCACCGGCCCCGACGGCGGCGCCGCGGGCGCGGCCTGGACCGCGACCGAGGACGGTCCGCAGCAGTATCCGAACGTCGCCATCGAATGGGACGTGCCCATCACCATGAGTGACGGCACCGTGCTCAAGGGCAATGTCTACCGCCCCGCGGATGCCTCCGGCCGCGCCATCGACGCGCCCATGCCGACCATCGTGAACATGACGCCCTACACCAAGCTGGTGTCGAACGTCGCCGACAGCGCCTTCGCCATTCCGGGCCTGTCCGACGCGCTGGTCAACCTGTTCCGATCCATCAACCTGACCGGCACCCCCATCTCCGGCTTCGGCGAACTGCTGAACGCGGCGGGCAACGGCCAGCTGCGCAACTTCAGCGTCGACCGCCAGCTCATCAAGTCCGGCTACACGCAGGTCGTCGTGGACGTGCGCGGCACCGGCTTCTCGCAAGGCGAATGGGACATGCTGCGCCAGCGCGAGCAGGCCGACACCGTCGAGGTCATCGACTGGGCGTCGCGGCAGGGCTGGTCCAATGGCAAGGTCGGCATGAACGGCCTGTCCTACTCGGCCATCAACCAGGTGCAGGCCGCCGAGCAGCAGCCGCCCGCGCTGCAGGCGATCTTCCCGGTCGTCCCGGGCAGCGACCTCGTCAATGACGTGCTCGCGCCCGGCGGCGGCTTCGGCTTCAACTTCATTCCGCTGTGGCTGGGCGCCATCAACGGCCTCAAGTGGGTGCCGGATCTGGCCGCCATCGCCCAGGGCAAGTTCGACTTCCAGTGGCTCAACGATCGCGTCGGCGATCCGTACACCTACCTCGACGTGCTCATGTCGGCGTACACCAGCACCGATATGGCCAACCTGGACCCGCGCGTCCAGGGCCTGCTCAACGATCTCTCGGTGGCCCGACAGGGCTGGCTGGGCGATCCGAGCCGGATCCGGGCCGCGACCTTCGTGGTCGGCGGCTGGCACGATCTGTTCACCTACTCGGAATCCAAGATCTACAACGAGATTCCGCTGGCGGCCGGGTCACAGAAGCAGCTGCTCATGGGCAATGGCTACCACATCACCTCCGGCGCCGAGGCCGGCAAGCCCGGCCTGCCGCCGCGGCTGGACGTGCTGCAGCGCGCCTGGTTCGACAAGCACCTCAAGGGCATCGACAACGGTATCGAGACCTACGGCCCGGTGACGCTGCGCCAGCAGGGCGGCGGCTGGATCACCCAGCACGGCTTCGGGGAATCCGCGGCCGTCAACGAGGCGGCCCGCTACCGCCGCATGTACCTGTCCGCGCAGCAGAGCGGCACCGCCAACAGCGTGTACGACGGTTCGCTATCCGCCGACGCCACCGGCGACACCGCGCGCCTGTCGGTCGCCCCGGGCCTGAGCACCCTGTGCTCGAACGACGCCGCCCAGGCCACCGCCGGCTTCCTGTCGCTGATCGACGCCTGCGCCAAGGACTCTCGCATCGCCGAGACCAACGGCCTGACCTTCACCAGCGCCCCGGTGCTCGAGGCCGCCACCATCTCGGGCCCGATCGCGGTGCGCCTCAATACCGTTCAGGACGCCGAGGACGGCTACTGGACCGTCACCGTCAATGACGTCGCCCCCGACGGCACCTCCACGGTGCTGACCTCGGGCCAGGTCGTGGCCTCGCTGCGGGCCGTGGACGAGGACAGCAGCGCCCGTTCCGAGAACGGCGACTACACCGATCCGCGCCTGTTCACCTCGCTGGACAAGCAGCTGCCGGTGGTGCCGGGCGAGGCCACCACCCTCGACATCCCGCTCAGCGGCACCGAGGCCGTCCTGCAGCCGGGACACCGGCTGCGCGTGGACGTCTTCGCGGGCAACTTCCCGAAGGGCCTGCCCATCCTGCCCATGCTCCTGGACACGGGCCTGAAGCCACAGCACATCCAACTGGATCCGAACCGGCCGAGTTTCGTGAACATCCCGGTCCGCGGGAACACCGGCTGGTGATTCCGTCCCTTCGGGGATGAACTCCCCGGGCGTGCACAACGGCGTGCACACCCGGGGTTTTTCTATTTTGTGCAGTTACACCATTTTTCGGCGATCCGCCTCCGAAGCTCCTGCCGCACCCTACTTTTGGGTAGGTTTTGATCGGCATAGAAGTGGTTGGGGCACTATGCGCTTGTTACTGAAATCCCTGGTGGCCATGGCCGCGGCGGTCGCCCTGCTCGCGCCGGCAGCGGCCGCGACGCCTGCGGTGAGCGGACCTGACGGCGGCCCGGCGGGGCTGGAATGGGCTGCGGGGCATGACAGTCCACAGCTTTATCCCAATGTGTACATCGAGTGGGATGTGCCGATCACCATGAGCGACGGCACCGTGCTGAAGTCCAATGTGTATCACCCGGCCGACGCCTCGGGGCGGCCCATCACCGAGCCCACGCCGACCATCGTGAATTTCACGCCCTACACGAAACTCGGCTCCATGATCGCCGATTCGGCGATGTCGGTGCCGGTGCTGTGGAGCCTCATCGAACAACTGTCGCGGAACATCGATCTCACCGGCACGCCGTTCTCCGGGCTCACCGATCTGACCAAGGCGCTCGGCGGCGGGCTCATGCGCACCTTCACCGTGGACCGCCAGCTCATCAAGTCCGGCTATACCCAGGTCGTGGTGGACGTGCGCGGAACCGGCTTCTCCCAAGGCATCTGGGATCTGCTGGGGGAGCGGGAACAACAGGACACCATCGAAACCATCGACTGGGCTGCACGTCAGCCCTGGTCCACCGGGGATATCGGCATGACCGGCGTCTCCTACTCCGGGCTCAACCAGTTGCAGGCGGCGGCGAAACAACCACCCGCGTTGCAGGCCATCTTCCCGGTTGTCCCCAGCCGCAACCCCTTCCGCGATCTGGTCGCGCCCGGCGGCGCCATCGGCGTCACCTTCATGCCCATGTGGCTGGCGGCGGTCAACGGCGGCAAGCTGGTGCCGGACATGGTCTCGCTGCTGCAGGGCCGCTTCGATATGAAGTGGCTGTCCGATCGGCTCGCCGACCCGTTCACCTTCGTCGACGCGCTGCTGGAAGTGTTCCTGCAACCCGACATCGATTCATTGAGCCCGAGGGTGCGCCAGCTGCTCGATGCCGACAGCCCCACCCGGCTCTCCTGGGAGACCGCTCCCGAGAACATCACCGCGCCGGCCTTCATCACCGGCGGCTGGCACGACGTCTTCGTCGCCTCACAGGCCGACGTGTACCGGCGAATGCCCTTGGCCCCCGGCGCGAAACAGATCCTCATCGGCGACGGTTACCACATCTCCAACGGTAATGAATCCGGTCGGCCGGGACAGCCGCCGCGCATGGATGTGCTGCAGCGGGCCTGGTTCGACAAGTGGCTCAAGGGGATCGACAACGGCATCGACGAATTCGGGCCGATCACCATGAAAGAGCAAGGCGGAGGCTGGATCACCGCCTCGGACTTCCCGCAGGAGGGCGCGGAATACCAGCGCATGTACCTGTCCGCCGCGCCCAGCGGCACCGGCGGCCACAGCGTGCACGACGGCTCATTGCTGACCGAGCCCGGCGACCTCGCCCGCCTCACCGTCGCGCCGGGCCTGACCGGACTGTGCTCGCGGGACGCGGCGCAGCAGACCATCGGCGTGCTATCGGTCTTCGACGCCTGCGGAAAGGATTCCCGCATCTGGGAATCCAATGGCCTGACCTTCACCAGCGCGCCGGTCGCCGCGGCGACGACCGTCTCCGGCCCGATCGCCGTACACCTCAACACCGTGCACGACGCCGCCGACGGCTACTGGGTCGCCACCGTCAACGACGTCGCGCCCGACGGCACCTCGGTGACGCTGTCCTCCGGCCAGCTCGTCGCCTCCCTGCGCACCATCGACGAATCCCGCAGCATCCGCCTCGCCAATGGCGACTTCACCGATCCGGTCCCGGATCTGTCCCTCGACACCCGGCAGCTCACCGTGCCCGGAGTGCCGGTGCCCCTGGACATCTCGATTCCCGGGGTGGAGGCCGTCCTGCAACCCGGCCACCGCCTGCGCGTGGACGTCTACGCCGGGAACTTCCCGAAGGGGCTGCCGCCGACCGCGATCCTCATGGACACCGGCTTCCGGCCGCAGCACCTGCTGCTCGATCCGGACGCCCCCAGCTACGTGAACCTCCCGATCCGCGGCAACCCTGGTTGGTGATTGCCGCCGCCGCCCGGGCGAGCACAGCGTTGTGCGCGCCCGGCTCCGGTCGCAGCCTCCCTTGTCATCCCGGCGTGCTTTTGGCCGGGATCCACCACCGCCCAGTGGATTCCGGCCAAAAGCGTGCCGGAATGACGAAGAGGGCTTTCTCAGGATGTCTACTCGCCGTCCGGTACGGCAAATGCCGCTTCCAAGGGCGGGAACATCGCCCGCGCGTCGTGCCCGCCGAACCACAGGCCGACGGCGAATACCGATGCGGCTTCGAGGTATCGGGCCTGCCGCAGCCCGCCCGCGTGCACCGGCCGCAGCTTCAGGTCCTCCGCGAGCGCCGCCACCCGCGCCACGGCCGCCGCGTCATCGCCGCACAGCGGAACCATGAGCGTGCGGCCCTCGAATTCCCGCTGCGGGGATGCCCAGACCTCGGCGGCGCACAGGTTGAACGCCTTCACCACGTGCGCCCCCGGCACGGTCGCCGCAATGCGTTCGGCCACGGCGTCCTCGGAGAGGGTGAAGCCGCCGCTGTCCGGAGCGAACGCATTGGCGCAGTCGATGAGGGTGTGCCCGGTGAACACGACGCCGACCTCGGACAGCACGTCGGTCAACGCGCTGACCGGCAGTGCCAGCAGTGTCGCCTCGCCCCAGGCCGCGGCCGCGGCGATGGTGGCCCCGCGCGCCCCGTGGCCGACGGCCGCCGCCGTCTGCTCCGCCCGCGCGATATCGCGCGCCCCGATCACGATCTCGTGCCCGGCCGCCGCCCAGCCGCCGCCGAGCGCCCGCGCCATCTGCCCGGCTCCGATGATTCCGATTCGCATGTGAACCCCTAGTTCGTGCCTACGAATCGGACGCTACGAATTCCGATGCGCACCTGCGGGTGCGCATCGGCGCTGACATGCTGGAACGGTGACGATCGAGACGGATATCGGGCAAGTGGAATTCCCGGCCTACGGCGATTACGAATCCGATTGCCCGGCCCGGCTTGCCGTGGACATCTTCGGGAACTCCTGGCTGACTGTGATCGTCTACACACTCCGGGACGGGCCTCTGCGCCCGGTGGAACTGCGGCGCGCCATCGGCGGCATCAGCCAGAAGATGCTCACCCAGACTCTGCGGCGCATGGAGCGGATGGGATTGCTGGAACGTCGCCGTTATGCGGAGGCCCCGCCGCGGGTGGAGTACGCCCTCACCCCGGCCGGAATCGACCTGCTGACACCGATTTTCGCACTCGGCGCCTGGGCGGACACGCACGGCGACGCCGTGCGCGCGGCCCTGTACGGGGATCCCGGGGACTGAAGCCGACGCGCCGACCGCAGTTGCCCGAAATCTGCCGAAATTCCGCCCCGCACAGTCCGAACAATGCGTAAACGACGGGCTAACAAGCAAAGAAGTGCCTGTGACCTGCGTGAAACTTCCCCCACCCGGGGTTTGACCACTGGTCGGCGACCGTACGATTCAAAGTGTGAGCGTTCCACAGGCCGTGCTGTTGGCAGTCCTGGCGGCCGTCGTCGGACTGGCTGTCGGTGGATTGCTCATCCCGTATGTGAACGCCCGCCAAGAGCAGCGGCGCGCCGCCGCGGATCCGGGCCTGACCATGTCGCAGGTGCTGGACCTGATCGTGCTCGCCTCCGAGAGCGGTATCGCGGTGGTCGACCAGTACCGGGACGTCGTGCTGGTGAACCCGCGCGCCGAGGAATTGGGCGTGGTGCACGACAGGCTGCTCGACGAGCGGGCCTGGGCCGCCGTGCAGACGGTGCTGGCCACCGGAAACGACGTCGACTTCGAGCTCACCGCCAAGATTCCGCTGCCCGGCCGCGCCCGGCTGGCCGTCCGCGGCGTCGCCCGCCCGCTGTCGCAGGAGAACCTCAATTTCGTGGTGCTCTTCGCCGACGACGATTCCGAGCAGGCGCGCATGGAGGCCACCCGCCGCGACTTCGTGGCCAATGTGAGCCACGAGCTCAAGACCCCGGTGGGCGCCATGAGCCTGTTGGCCGAGGCATTGCTGGAGTCGGCCGACGATCCCGATTCGGTCCGGCATTTCGGCGAGCGCCTGCACGGCGAGGCCCGCCGCATGGGCAAGATGGTCACCGAGCTGATCGCGCTGTCCCGCCTGCAGGGCGCGGAGAAGCTGCCGGAGCTCGAGGCCGTCGACGTCGACACCGTGGTCACTCAGGCCATCGAGCGATCCCGCACCGCCGCCGAGGCCGCGGGCATCACGGTGAGCACCGATGCCCCCGGCGGTCTGGAAGTGCTCGGCGATCAGACCTTGCTCGTCACCGCGCTGTCGAACCTGGTGGAGAACGCCATCGCGTACTCCCCGCGCGGTTCGCACGTGTCGGTGAGCCGATCGCTGCGCGGCGGCTGCGTGAACATCGCGGTGACCGATCGCGGCATCGGCATCGCCAAGGAAGACCAGGAGCGCGTGTTCGAGCGTTTCTTCCGGGCCGACAAGGCGCGCTCGCGCGCCACCGGCGGTACCGGGCTGGGGCTGGCTATCGTCAAGCACGTGGCCGCCAACCACAACGGTGAGATCACCCTGTGGAGCAAGCTGGGCACGGGGTCCACGTTCACGTTGCGCATCCCGGCCCACCCCGCCGATCCCGAACACGGCGACAAGAGACTTTCCGCCGGGAATCCGGCGGCGAAGAAGGAAACCGGCCCGCGCTCCCTCGGACGGGCCAGAACCAACGGTGTGGAGGCAACCCGATGACGAGTGTGCTGATCGTCGAGGACGAGGAGTCGCTGGCCGATCCGCTCGCGTTCCTGCTGCGCAAGGAGGGTTTCGAGGTCACTGTCGTCGGCGACGGTCCCTCCGCCCTGGCCGAGTTCGATCGGTCCGGCGCAGACATCGTGCTGCTCGACCTCATGCTCCCGGGCATGAGCGGCACCGACGTGTGCAAACAGCTGCGCGCCCGCGGCAGCGTCCCGGTCATCATGGTGACCGCGCGCGACAGCGAGATCGACAAGGTGGTCGGCCTGGAACTGGGCGCCGACGACTACGTCACCAAGCCGTACTCCTCGCGCGAGCTCATCGCCCGCATCCGCGCGGTGCTGCGCCGCGGCGCGGGCGAGGAGACCGACAACGGCGGTGAGACCAGCGTGCTGGAGGCGGGCCCGGTCCGCATGGACGTGGACCGCCACACCGTGCAGGTGAACGGCAAGGCGGTGACCCTGCCGCTCAAGGAGTTCGACCTGCTCGAGTACCTGCTGCGCAATTCCGGTCGCGTGCTGACCCGCGGCCAGCTCATCGACCGCGTCTGGGGCGCCGACTACGTCGGCGACACCAAGACCCTGGACGTGCACGTCAAGCGCCTGCGCTCCAAGATCGAAGCCGATCCCGCCAAGCCGGAACACCTGGTGACCGTCCGCGGCCTCGGCTACAAGCTGGAGGCGTAGACCCGCGAAATACAGTGCGCCCGCTCCGGATTCCGGAGCGGGCGCGTTGTGCGTCCATGGGCGGGTCCGTATCAGGCGTTCGGGTCCGCCTGGCCGGTGTAGACCCAGCCCTTGCCGAGCGCCGGGATCTCCTGTTCCTGCAGGTTGATCCAGCCCAGCGAGTCCTGCTGCTTGCAGTCGTAGTAGGCCACGTCCTTGCCGTTGCCGCGGCAGGCGATGGTCGCCGAGGTGCCGTAGGGGCTGACGATGATCAGCTTGCCGTTCTCCTTGGCGCTGAGCACGTTCAGATCGTTGTAGGGCACGAATTCGGCGGTGACGTCGGAGAACTTGGCGGGATCGACATTATCGGCGCCGGCGGCCGGCGCAAGGGCGAGCACGGCTCCGGCGGCCAGGGCGGCCACGGCGAAGGTTTTCTTGATCATGGCCACGATGTCTAACACGTATTGGTGAATAAGTGTTGACCTACGTGTAGCGCGCACACTTCCGGCTACTCACTCGCCGGACATCCGCCGAGGTCAGCTCGCGCTGCCGGTGCGACTTCCGAGTAGCCCGCCCAGCATCTTGTCCACGCTCCCGCCGCCTCCGCCCGGATTGCCCGGTTCGGTGGGCTTGGATGGATCCACGACGGTAATCGCGATGGTCTTGGTGCTGCCGCCCTGCGACGCGGTGATCAGGTGCTGACCCTCGGTGCTGGGCTTCCAGGTGATGCTGGACTTCCCGACCGGCCACGGCACCTTGCCGGCGGGAGTGAGGTTCTCGCCGTTGTCGGACCAGTAGACGAGCAGGCCGATGCCCGCGCCGCTGAGGTCCGCCGTCAGCGTGTACTCGGTATTGATCTTGTATGGCGCGCTGCCCGAGACGCTCACCGCGTCCACGGTCGCGTGCGCCTGCGGCGCGGCGAACACGGCGACCGCGGCGGCGGTCGCCAATCCGGCAATCCCGCCGCCGATCCGGGAGATGGTGGTGCTCATGGGTTTTCCTGTCCTGTTCGATCGGCCTAGTTGCCCGGGGTGGTGCCGCTGCTGCCGCTGCCCAGCGGCCCGCCCGGCCCGAATCCGCTGCCGGTGCTGGAACTGCCCGAGCCGAGCGGGGCGTCCTTGACGTTCACGATGATCGATTTGGTGTAGCCGCCCTGCTCGACGGTGATGATGTGCTGTCCCTTGGTATCCGGCGTCCACTCGATGCTCGAGTGCCCGGGCGGCCACGGCACCTTCGCGCCGCCGATGAAGTTCCCGTTGTCGCTGAAGTACACGAGCAGTCCGGCCGCCGCCCCGCTGAGGGTGGCGGAGATGGTGTACTCGGTGCCCACCCGGTGGTCGGAGCCGTCCACGGTCACCGAGTCGACGGTGGCGAAGGCCGAGGGGGCCGTCAGCACGGCGGCCGCCGCCAGGGCGGCGAATCCGGTGACGCCCACGCCGGCTCGGCGCGCGGTGATTCGCTGAGGTGTATTGCGCATGGCTGTTCGCTCTCCTGTGTCGTCCGCGCCGGTCAGTTGCTGCCGGAGCCGCTGCCGCTGAACAGGCCGCGCAGAATCCGGCTCGCGCTGCCGGTGCCGCTGCCGGAACTGCCGCTGTTCGGCTTGGTCTCCTCCGCCGGTGTGGTGGTCGTGGGCGGCTGCGTCGCCGGGGGAGTGGTGACCGGCGGGGTCGTGGTCGGCGGCGTGGTGGCGGGCGGCGTGGTGGAGCCGTCGGTGACCGTCACGACCAGGGTCTGGGTGCTGCTGCCCTGCGAGGCGGTGATGATGTGCCGGCCCGGGGTGCGGGGCGTCCAGTCCAGGCTGGCCTCGCCCGGCGGCCACGGCACTTTGCCTGCGGGCGTGAGACTTTCGCCGTTGTCGCTCCAGTAGACGAGCAGGCCGACCGACGCCCCGCTCAGCGCGGCGTGCAGCGTGTAGGTGCCGCCGACCTGCGGGATGGCGCTGGAGACGGTGATGGCGTCCACGTTCGCGTTCGCGGTGGGCGAGACGGCGACGACCACGGCCGTGGCGGTCGCCAGGGTGAGACCGGCCAGCCCGGCGCCGATCCGGCGCCCGGAGGTGGTGATGTGCATGAGTTCTCCTGTGCTGCGGCCCACGCGGGGTGGGTCTGTGCACAGTAAGTGAAACGTGTTCTGAAATATTGAGATTTCAGAAAACTAGTGCCAGGTCGCTACGCCTTTTTCGCGGTGGCCGCCTTCTTGGCGGTGGCCTTGCCGGTCGCCTTGGCCGCCCGCTTCTTGGCGGGAGCCTTCTTCGCGGGCGCGGCCTGCGCGGCCTCCTCGGCGGCCTTCTCCTCGGCGATGACCGTCGCCGGATGCACCGCGACGATGCCCAGCCCCTGCCGGCGCTTGCAGTGCTGCGCCAGCTCGTCGTACGCGGGCTTGCCGATCAATTCGATCAATTCGGGTGCGTAAGCCTCCCAGACGGGACGCGTCCCGACATGCGCGTCCGGCGACCCGGTGCAGTACCACTCCAGGTCCAAACCGCCCGGACCCCAGCCGCGCCGGTCGTATTCGGTGATCACCGTGCGCAGGATTTCCACCCCGTCGGGCCGGTCCACCCACTCCTGGGTGCGGCGGATGGGCAGCTGCCAGCACACTTCCGGCTTCACCGTCAGCGGCTCCAGGCCCTTGCGCAGCGCCATGGTGTGCAGCGAGCAGCCGATGCCGTTCGCGAACCCGGGCCGGTTCAGGAAGATGCAGGCGCCGTCGAACCGGCGGGTGCGCAGCGCGGGCTCGTCATCGAGGTCGTCCTCCTCGAGATAGAGCTTCTTGCGGACCTTGCCCTTGTCGTCCATGGCCTGGTCCATGAGCTGCCAGTCCTCGGGTGTGAGCATTTTCACAGCCTGGTGCAGCTTCTTGCCGTCCTCTTCGTCGGAGAGGAATGCCCCGTGTGAGCAGCAGCCGTCGTTCTCCCGCCCGGCGATGATGCCCTGGCACGCGGGCGTGCCGAAGACGCAGGTCCAGCGCGACAACAACCACGTCAGGTCGGCCGCGATCAGGTGCTCGTCATTAGCTGGATCCACGAACTCGATCCATTCCCGGGGGAAGTCGAGTTCGACCTCGGGAGCCGGGTCGATCTTCGCCGCTGGTCGCAGCCCGGTCGGACCACTCGCGGATGCACCTGCCGTCACACCGCGGAACGCTAACAGCTCAGTCGCCTGGCCTGAAGACGTGACGCACCCAGTACCGTGTTCTTGTGCGGCTCGGTGTACTCGATGTGGGAAGTAATACCGTCCACCTGCTCGTGGTGGACGCGCATCGCGGTGGCCACCCGATGCCCATGAGCTCGACGAAGGCCACCCTGCGGCTTTCCGAGAGCATGGACGATCACGGGCGCATCACCCGCGAGGGCGCGGCCAGGCTGACTCGTACGGTCGGCGAATTCGCCAGCATCGCAAAGACTTCCGGCTGTGTGGAGCTCATGGCATTCGCCACCTCCGCGGTGCGCGAGGCCACCAACTCCGAGGAGGTGCTGGCCCAGGTGCGCGCCGCGACGGGCGTGAACCTGCAGGTGTTAACGGGCCAGGACGAGGCCCGGCACACCTTCCTCGCGGTGCGCCGCTGGTACGGGTGGAGCGCCGGGCGCATTCTGAACCTCGATATCGGCGGCGGCTCACTGGAGTTGAGCAATGGCGCGGACGAGGAACCCGATATCGCCCTCTCGCTGCAGCTGGGCGCGGGCCGGTTGACCCGGGACTGGCTGCGCCACGATCCGCCGGGCAAGCGGCGGGTGGCGGTGCTGCGCGACTGGCTCGACGCCGAGCTGGTGCTGCCCGCCAAGCAGCTCCTGGACGTGGGCCGCCCGGATCTGGCGGTGGGCACCTCCAAGACCTTCCGATCGCTGGCCAGGCTCACCGGTGCGGCCCCCTCGACGGCGGGTCCGCGGGTGCGGCGTACCCTCACCAGTTCCGGCCTGCGGCAGCTGATCGCCTTCATATCGAGAATGACCGCGGCAGACCGGGCAGAATTGGAAGGCGTGAGTTCCGATCGGTCCCAGCAGTTGGTGGCCGGCGCGCTGGTCGCGGAGGCGAGTATGCGGGCATTGTCATTGGATACGCTCGAAATCTGTCCCTGGGCACTGCGGGAGGGATTGATCCTGCGAAAACTTGATACCGACCTGGATAGCGAACCGATAGCCGACAGCCCCAACGACGGCTTGTCGGGCACGATCGAAACGGTGTCTCGATGACCGATGAAAGTCAGCTGTCCGTCGCCGAACTATTGGCGCGCAATGGGCAGCAGGGTGCGGCGTCCTCCGGCAGCGGCGGGCGCAGACGCCGGAGCGGGCGAGGAATTTCCGTCCAGGATCTGACCGGGGACATGCCGGAGATACGGGCGGGCTCGTCCGCTCATGCCGCGCCGGACGATGCTCCGGCCGAGGCCGTGCCCGATCCTGCGCCGATTGAATCGGACAATTCAAGCTATTCGAACTTCTCGAATTTTTCTGATTACTCGAACTTTCCGGAATATCAAGACTTTTCCGCTCCCGCAGCGCCGCAGTTGGACTACTCCTCCTACTCGGTACCCGATCCGGAGCCCGCCTATTCCCCGCTCTCCGGGCCGATCTCGTACTACGACCCCCTCGCCCCCGGCGAGCGGTCCGCGCCCGAACCGCCGTCCCTACCCGAGCCGGCCGGTTACAGCTGGTCCAGCGGATCGGACTGGGCGCCCGTCGAAACACCGCCCGCCAACGGACATTCCGGGCCGGGCCTGGACCAGCCGCGCGGCGGCCGTCGCCGCAAGCCCGATCCGCTGGATTCGGACTTCGCGCTGCCCCGGCTCGACGAGGCCGAGCCGCCCGCACCCGCGCCGCGCGGCGAGGGCGGTCGCCGTCGCCGCTTCGATCCGGACGACGAGACCACCGAGGTGCGGCCGTTCCGCCCCGACGCCGCCGCCCAGGCCCGCCGCGACAGCGCGCCCGCCTGGTCGCCCGTGCCGGAGCCCGGACCGCTACCGCACACTCCGGGCCGCGCCCCGGGATTCGATCCCGGGCAGGCCCAGGCGCCCGCCGCGCCGCCGCTGTCGCGCTCGGCCCGCCGGCACGCCGACGAGCAGCGTCAGGCTGAAGTGCGCGAGCCGGAGGCCTGGCATCAGCAGGAGCCGTGGCAGCAGGATCAGTCCTGGCAGCAGGACCAGCCCTGGCAAAAGGACCCGCACGACCGTCAGGATCCGCGTGGGCGGCCCGACGAGCCGTGGCGGGACGAGCGCGCCGGGCGCCAGGAGTGGGCCGCACCGGACGACCGGGCCGAGCGCGGCGGCCGCAACGGGGCCCCGAACGGGTTGCCCGCGTGGTCGGCGCGAAGACGTCCGGTGCCCGAACCCGCCGCACGCGATGAGCACGAGCACGATTCGGAGTCGGGCTGGTCGCTCGCCGAACAGGATCAGCAGCTGCTCTCCGGCGAGACGGTTGCCGGTGATCTGCTACGCGATGCCGTCGACCGCGAGGACGAACGCGCCGACCGCGATTCGCGACGCGGCGGCACCCGGCGGGCCGCGGGTTCGCGCCGCCGCGGCAAGGGCGGCGTGGCCGTCGCCGAGCCGGAGCACGACGATCGGTACACCGATGTGTACGAACCGCTCGACGAGCACGACGAGTACGACGAGCCCGATACCTCCCTGGCCGGGCGCTTGTCGGCGCTCACCTCGCGGTTCACCGCCCGCGCCGGCGCGGGCGCCCGCCCCTCGGGCCGCTCCGAGGAGGACGAGAACCGCCGCCAATGGCTGGTGCTGGCCGGGCAGAGCACGGGCGCCGCGGTCGCGGGCATGTTGCTGTTCAAGGGTTTCGAGCGCATGTGGGAAGTGCTCCCGTGGGTTGCCCTCATGCTCGCCATGATCGTGATCCTGGGCTTGGTCGCACTCGTGCGCGTGCTGCGGCGGACCGATGACATTTTCAGCACTGTGATTGCTGTCGTCGTAGGCGTCTTCGTGACGCTGGGACCGCTAGCCTTTCTACTCAGTACGAACTGAGCAGGGAGCGGGCAGTGGGGAATAACGCGCAGGGGGCGAACACCGGAAATCCGGGCCGTGGGGAAGTCCGGATCGGATTGTCGACCGCATCGGTGTATCCGGAAAACACCGAGGCCGCATTCCGTTATGCGGCCGAACTGGGTTATGACGGCGTCGAACTCATGGTGTGGGCGGAACCGGCCAGTCAGTCCATCTCGACCGTGCAATCCTTCGTGCACAAGTATTCGGTGCCGGTATTGGCGATTCACGCGCCCTGCCTGTTGATCTCGCAACGGGTCTGGGGCTCGGACCCGGTCGCCAAACTCACCCGCAGTGTGCACACCGCCGAAGCGCTCGGCGCCGCAACGGTTGTCGTGCATCCGCCGTTCCGCTGGCAGCGCCGCTACGCCGAGGGCTTCGCGCGGCAGGTCGCCGAACTGGAGAGCTCGAGCCCGGTGGCGGTGGCCGTGGAGAACATGTTCCCCATGCGCGCCGACACGCTCTTCGGCCGCGGCTCCACCTCCATCCGCCGCCTGGAGCGCCGCGGCGGACCGGGTCCGTCCATCACCACCTTCAGTCCCTCCTACGACCCGACGGACCGCGGCTTCCGGCACTACACCCTGGACACCTCGCACACCGCGACCGCCGGAATGGATCCGATCGCCCTGGCGAACCGCATGGGCGCCGGCCTCACCCACCTGCACCTGGCCGACGGCCGCGGCGCCGCCACCGATGAGCACCTCATCCCCGGCGAGGGCACCCAGCCGGTCGCCGAACTCTGCGAAATGCTGGTGCACAAGGGTTTCGACGGCCAAGCCGTCATCGAGGTCAATACCCAGACCGCCCGCACCACCATGGACCGCGCCGCCATGCTCAACCGCGCCCTCCAATTCGCCCGCAAGCACCTCAACGACGTCGAACCGGCCGCGGCCCCCGAACCGGAACCCTCTGGCGCACACCGCGGTTGACCTCAACAATGGTTGAGGGTGCATAGTGGTTGTCATGACACAGACGACCGACCTCGACGACGCCACGCTGGCCCGTCTCCCCATCGGCATGTGGACCGATGCCGCCCACACCGAAGTCATCGCCTTCATCCGCGGCCGGCTGGCCGACCTCGGCCTCACCCAGCCGCAGTACTGGATCATCCGCAACCTGCACCCGGAGGATCTGGCCACGGCCGCCGAGGCCGAATCCGGCCTCACCCTGGCCGAATTGACCGAGCGCATGAGCACCTATCTGCTCCCGCAGGACCGCCCGGAACCCGACGCCGAGGATCTCGTCACCCGCGGCCTGCTCATCCGCGACGCGGACGGCCGCCTGCGACTGGCGGACCCCGGCCGCCGTGCTCACGATGCGGTGAAGGCGGACCTGCCGGCCATTCGCGCCGCGATCCACGCGGGCATCGACGACGCCGACTACGTCACCACCGTGAAGGTGCTGCGCCAGATGATCCGCAATGTCTCCGGCGAAGCGGGGTTGCAGCGCTACCCGGTGTAGCCGTCGAGTGATTCATCCCACGGACCATCCGGCATGCTCCGCTTATACGCTGTATAAACCCCTGGGTCAGCCACTGGGGTGGGACCGAGCCCCGAACACCCCGAGAGCGGAGGGTTCGAGGGCGAAGCCCCGGACAGCACCGAGAGTTGGAAGGACCGAGCGGGATGACAGCGGAGTTGACCGTCGACCTCGGGCAGGCCGGCGGCGTGGACGACGCGCCCTTCAGCCGGGTGTGCGCGCTGGCGGAACTGCCCTCGAATGATCCGGGCATCGGCCGTTTCGCCGGTGTCATCGAACCGACCTGGACCATCGGCAAGAAGCTGCACGGCGGCACCATGGTCGCGGGCAGCGCGGCCGCCGCCACCGAATGGCTGCGCCGCACCGCCCCCGGCCATGCCGCCATGTTCCCGATCGCCGCGAGCACCGACTTCCTCGGCGCCCCCGATCCCGGCGTGGTCGAGTACGAGGTCCGCACCCGCAAGATCGGCCGCCAGATCTGCCTGATCGACGCGAGCCTCATCCAGAACGACCGCACCCTCGTGCACACCGCGTTCACCTTCAGCCACCTCGACGACACCACCCCCGCATACACCGCCGACCACGCCGGCGATATGCCCGCCGAGCCCCCGGCCGACGCGCTCGCCTACGACGACGACAACCCCATGGGCAAGATCGTCCATGTGGCACAGGGCTCCTCGGCCGCCATCGACACCCAGTGGGCCCGCTTCCTCACCGGCGAGAAATCCGAACCCCGCCTGCGCCTGTGGATCCGCCCCCGCCCCGGCGACGAACAGGATCCGGACGTCGCCGCCTACTTCGCCATGATGGCCGCCGACATGTCCCCGCCGGTCCCCATGAACCTGGGCCACTTCGGCTGGGCCCCAACCGTTCAGCTCACCACCTACCTCCGCCGCCGCCCCGCCCCCGGCTGGCTCCGCGTCATCGCCCACAGCCGCGAAGTCGGCGGCCGCATGTTCGACGAAGACCAGCTCGTCATCGACTCCACCGGCGCCCTGGTCGCCCAGAGCCGCCAGCTGGCCCTGGTTCCGCAAGCGCAATAGCCGTACTCGCGGGTCCTCGCCGCCCATCGCGCCGGGCATGGCCACCCATCGCGCCGGACAAGGCCGCCCATCGCGCTGGACAAGGCCAGCGGTCGCGGCGTCGCCCACCAGTCGTCATTCCGGCATGCTTTTGGCCGGAATCCACCGCATGTGTTGGCGCACTGGGCGTATGGATCCCGGCCAAAGACGCGCCGGGATGACGACGGGCGGTCCGCCGGGGTGACGCTGGGCGGTCCGCCGGGATGACGCTGGGCGGTCCGCCGGGGTGACCCTGGGCCGTCCGCCGGGATCACGCTGGGCGGTCCGCCGGGATGACGCTGGGCAGTCCGCCGAGGTGATGGCGGGCGGCCGTCGGGATGGCGGCTTCGCGCCCGGATGGTGATGTGAACGTGCGGGTCGAATCGCTTCGCCGCGTGCGGATTCGGGCGTCACGGTGGTGTCGGAAACCCGCCGGACCTGCGCCGCGAGTGTTGGTGAACTGGGCTGCGTGTCCACGGTTCTGATCTCTTCCCAGACTCCCGTACCCGCGCGATCACGGCGGGGGTGGCTCGCGGTCGTCGCGGTGACCATCGCGCTGTTCGCGATCATCACCACCGAGATTCTGCCGATCGGCCTGCTCACTTCGATCGCCGGTGATTTCGCGATTTCCGACGGCATGGCCGGGTTGATGATGACCATGCCCGGGTTGGTGGCGGCGGTGGCCGCGCCGGTGGTGACGGTGGCGACGGCGCGCATCGATCGCCGACACATGCTGGGGCTGTTCATATTTCTGCTGGTGCTGGCGAATGTGCTGGTGGCGGTGGCGGCCGCGTATTGGGTGGTGCTGGCGTCGCGGGTGCTCGTCGGCATCACGATCGGCGGGTTCTGGTCGATCGCGGCGGGGCTGGCCGAACGGCTGGTGCCGGAATCCGCGGTGGCGCGGGCCAATTCGGTCATTTTCGCCGCGGTGCCGCTGGGTTCGGTGGTCGGCGTTCCGGCGGGCACCCTTCTGGGTGAGCTCGCGGGCTGGCGGATGACCTTTGTGGTGCTCGCGGTGCTGTCGGCCGCGATGCTCGGCCTGCTGCTGATATTCCTGCCGTCGCTGCCCGCCGGCCGGGCGACCCGAGTCGCCGTGTTGCGCGCCCTGTTTCGTGGCATGAATATCCGTTATGCCCTATTGCTGACATTTCTCATCGTGCTCGCGCATTTCGGCGCCTACACATATGTGACACCGTTTCTCGAACAGGTCACCCGCGTCGATTCCGCGGCCGTCACAGTCCTGCTGCTGGTCTACGGCGCGGCCGGTCTGGCCGGAAACTTCTTCGGCGGCACGGCGGTCGCGCACCGGCCGCGCCTGACCTTCGGCGTGGTCGCCGCGCTGATCGCCGCCGCCATGCTGCTGCTCCCGATTCTCGGCCGCTGGGAAATCGGCGCCTTGGCCCTGCTCATCGTCTGGGGAATCGGCTACGGCGCGGTCCCGGTCTCGACGCAGACGTGGTTCGTCAAGGCCGCACCCGAGACGCCCGAAGCGGCGGCGGTGCTGTTCACGGCGTCCTTCCAGGCCACCTTCTCCCTCGGCGCGCTCACCGGCGGCGTCATCGTGGACCACAGCTCGCCCTCGGCGGTGCTGTTGCTCGCGGGCGGCGCGGCGGCATTGGTGATCGTGGTGATTGCGACGCATTCCGTGACCGGCCGCACCTGGCCGGACCACCGATGAGTTTGGTGCAATCCCGTGCGAGTTCCCCGGCGTGCGCGGACTAGCCTAGAAGCCTATGACGAGGATTGCGGTGATCGGCGGCGGCCGGATCGGCGAGGCGTTGATCGCGGGGCTGCTCGAATCCGGGCGGGCCAGCAAGGATTTGGTCGCGGTGGAGCCGATGAAGGCGCGCGCGGAATTGCTGGCGGAGCGATTCGGGATTCGGGTCACCGCTGAAATCGCCGATGCCGCGATCGGCGCCGATCTCATCGTGATCGCGGTGAAACCGCATGATGTGGACGGCGTGCTCACCGAATTGCAGAAGGCCGAAATCGGCGAACAGGAGCGCGAGGCGGTGCTCATGTCGCTGGCGGCGGGCGTGCCCACCGCCCGGTTCGAGGCCAAGCTGCCCGCCGGCTTCCCGGTGGTGCGGGTCATGCCCAATACCCCGATGCTGGTCGGCCAGGGCATGAGCGCCATCGCCCCCGGCCGCTACACCCGCCCGGAGCAGCTGGCGCTGGTGACCGAGGTGCTGGAGTCGGTCGGCAAGGTGGTGACCGTCAGCGAATCGCAGATGGACGCGGTCACCGCGGTATCCGGTTCCGGCCCGGCGTACTTCTTCCTGGTCGTCGAGGCCATGATCGACGCGTCCGTGGGCCTGGGTCTGACCCGCGACGTGGCCACCCAGCTGGTCGTGCAGACCATGCTCGGCTCGGCCGCGCTGCTCGAGGAGTCCGGCCAGTCCGCCGTGGAATTGCGCGCGGCGGTCACCTCGCCCGCCGGCACCACCGCCGCCGCATTGCGTGAACTCGAGCGGGGCGCGGTGCGCTCGGCCTTCCATGAGGCCCTCAATGCCGCAAAACGCCGTTCCGCCGAACAGGGCGCTGCCGCGGACTAACGTTATTCGGTACGGCGGTCGCGCTGCCAGCGGCTATGCGGACGGCGGCGTACCGCTCGGTTGCTAGTTTGCTGCCGAGGCCGACTCGCCCACAGCAAAGGCTGATTTCTCACACCCGTCGCAGCAATCCCACTGGTCCCGCTAAGCTTCAAGGAGCACGTGCGTGTCTGTTCCGCCGGTGGGGAAGCCGGCGGCGCGGACGTGCCGGAGGTCAGTGGCGCAATGATGTCTGGAAACAGCCAAGCGAGGTCCGGAAACAGCCCAATCACCGCAGGATCTGTCATAGGCGGAGGAACGCAGTTCCTCACCGTCGCCGAAGTGGCAAATCTGATGCGGGTATCCAAAATGACGGTGTACCGGCTGGTGCATTCGGGAGAGCTGCCCGCGGTGCGGGTGGGGCGTTCCTTCCGGGTGCACGCCAAGGCGGTGCACGACTACCTGGAGACGTCCTACTTCGACGCGGGGTGAGACGACAGGCCCAGGTGGCCCAGTCCAGACCCGTTTCGTTCGCCGGATAGTGGCCCGGTAACATGGACCGGCATCCTGTACGTGCCGGTGGTGCCGTCGGGTCCATATCGGCCCGTATCGGGTAAGGACTGTGCAGGGTCGGAAGTGTGCACCCCGCGGACGCGGGGATGACCCGAGTAGAACGCGAGGAACAACCCTATGGGTTCTGTGATCAAGAAGCGCCGCAAGCGCATGTCGAAGAAGAAGCACCGCAAGCTGCTTCGCCGCACGCGTGTTCAGCGTCGTAAACTCGGCAAGTAAGCACAGCGGTAGCTGGAAGCCCGTCACCTCGGTGACGGGCTTTCGCTTTTTTGCGGGTGACCGAACTCATCGTTAGATCCTGGTTAATACTCTTCGGTGAGCCCCGTTGTCGCGGTTACCCTTGGAGCGCGGGAAAAACAGAAATGGGGGCTGCGAGTTGGCATCCGGTGCGGTGGGTTCGGGCACTCGGGACGGGCAGGCGCCCAAGGTTGTGATGGTGACCGGTGCGAGCCGGTTCTTCGGCGGCAATGTGGTGGCCCGGCTGGCGGCCGACCCTGCCATCGAGACGATCATCGCCGTGGACGCCAAACAGCCCAGCCGCGAGCTGCTGCGCCGCATGGGCCGCGCCGAATTCGTGCGCGCCGATATTCGAAATCCGTTGATCCGCAAGGTGATCGACGGGCATCAGGTGGACACGGTGGTGCATCCCGCGGCACTGTCGCGCCCGCCGGCCGGCGGTGGCCGAGCCGCCATGAAGGATATGAACGTGCTCGGCGCCATGCAGCTGTTCGCGGTGTGCCGCAAGGCTTCCAGCGTGCGCCGGGTGGTGGTGCGGTCCTCGTCCGCCGTCTACGGGTGCAGCGCCAAGGATCCGGTGAAATTCACCGAGGAGATGAGCGCGCGCACCCCGCCGCGCGGCTGGTTCGCGCGGGACATGATCGAGGTGGAGGGCTTCGTGCGCGGTCTGGCGCGGCGGCGGCCCGATATCTCCACGGCGATTCTGCGTTTCCCGCCGATCGTGGGGCCGCAGCTGGCGAATCGCGGTGTGCAGTACTTCCGTTCGCCGGTGACCCCCACCATCCTGGGCCGGGATCCGCGGATGCAGCTGCTGCACGAAGAGGACGCCATCGCCGGGCTCACCCACGCCGCCCTGGGCGCACCGGGCGGTACCTTCAACGTGGCCGGTGACGGCGCCATGGCGTTGTCGCAGGCCATCCGGCGGGCCGGCCGGATCGAATTACCGGTCCCGTATTCGATTTTCCGCACTGCCGGGCGCACACTCATGGGCCCGGTGATGCGGGAGTTCACCGCCGAACAAATCGATTACTTCCATTTCGGCTGCGGTCTGGACACCACCCGGATGCGCACCGAACTCGGATTTCAGCCGCGCTGGACCACGGTGCAGGCATTCGACGATTTCATAGGGGGCGCAGCGTTGCGGCCCGTGATCGATCCCCGCTGGATCGACGCCGCAGAGAACAGACTTCTCGGCCTGCTCGGGGCCGGGACGGGAGCACACCAATGAGTGATGTAGCGAAGGTGATTCGTCTTCACGACGTGGATTTCGAGGCGCGGCACCGCCCGGCGCGCGTCTGGCCCGGCGAGCAAGCGCTGACGCCGGTGACCTCGCTGACCGATCGGCTCGCCGACGCCGAAGAGCGCCGGCCCAAGTCGCTGGGCGAACTCATCCGCGGCACGCTGGCCGAGGGGGTCGGCCGCACCGCGGATTTCGCGCGCCGCCGGATCACCGGTGATTACCAGGTCGATGAATTCGGGCTGGACGAGCATCTTCTGGAATCGGTGATCCTGCCGATGCTGCGGCCGCTGTCGGAGCTGTGGTTCCGGGTGCAGGTCTCCGGGATCGAGAACATTCCGGAAGTGGGTGGGGCGCTGATCGTGTCCAACCACGCGGGGACGGTGCCGCTGGACGGTCTCATGCTGCAGTTGGCGGTGCACGATCGGCATCCCAAGCAGCGCGCGCTGCGCCTGCTGGCCGCCGATCTGCTGTTCGAGATGCCCATCGTCGGCGGTCTGGCGCGTAAGGCCGGGCATACCCTGGCCTGCCCGGCGGATGCCGAAAGGCTGTTGCGCGCAGGGGAAGTCGCGGGTGTGTTCCCCGAGGGATACAAGGGCATCGGCAAGCCCTTCGGTGATCGCTACAAACTGCAGCGCTTCGGGCGCGGCGGGTTCGTGTCGGCGGCGGTGCGCACCGGGGTGCCGATCATTCCCTGCTCGATCGTCGGCTCGGAGGAGATCTACCCGAAGCTGGCCGATCTCAAGCCGCTCGCGCGCCTGCTCGGCATCCCCTATTTCCCGGTGACCCCGATGTTCCCGCATCTGGGGCCGCTCGGCGCGATTCCGCTGCCGTCCAAGTGGTACATCGAATTCGGTGAGCCCATCTCCACCGGTGGGTACGAACCCGAGGCCGCCGACGATCCGATGACGTTGTTCGAAATCACCGACCAGGTCCGGGAAACCATTCAGGGGACCCTCTACAAGAACCTGACCAAGCGCCGAAATCCATTCACCGGCTAGGGAATCGAGAAATCAGGTGCGGAGGCTCGGCCTCCGCACCCGTTGTCTTTCCGGCTAGCTGGCCTTGGCGTCGCGTTTGCGGGAGAGGACGGCGGCGGCTGCACCTCCGGCCGCGCCGAGGGCGAGGGCTGTCGGCACGCCGACCTTCGCGGCCTTGCGGCCGGTGCGGAAGTCGCGGATTTCCCAGCCGCGGTTCTTGGCGACCTCGCGGAGGTCGGCGTCGGGGTTGATGGCCACGGCGGTGCCGACGAGGGAGAGCATGGGGACGTCGTTGTGGCTGTCGGAGTAGGCGGTGCAGCGCTTGAGGTTCAGGCCCTCGCGGATGGCGAGGGTGCGGACGGCGTGCGCCTTGCCGAGGCCGTGCAGGATGTCGCCGACGAGGCGGCCGGTGAAGACGCCGTCGCGGCTTTCGGCGACGGTGCCGAGTGCGCCGGTCAGGCCTAGTCGTTTGGCGATGACCTGGGCCAGTTCGACGGGGGTGGCGGTGACCAGCCAAACCTGTTGTCCGGCATCGAGATGCATCTGCGCCAGGGCGCGGGTGCCGGGCCAGATCTTGTCGGCGATGATCTCGTCGTAGATCTCCTCGCCGAGGGCGGCGAGTTCGGCGGTGGAGCGGCCGGCGATGAAGGACAGCGCCTTTTCCTTGCCGCTGGCCATATCGGAATGGCTCTCCTTGCCGGTGACCCGGAATTTCACCTGCTTCCAGGCGACGTCGACGAGGTCGGAGGTCTTGAAGTATTTGCGGGCGGCCAGGCCGCGGGCGAAGTGCACGATGGACGCGCCCTGCACCATGGTGTTGTCCACGTCGAAGAACGCGGCCGCGGTGAGATCGCGCGGGACCGGGGGTTCGTCGTCATGCTCGTGCAGCGCGAGTTCGACATCGTGGAGCGCGAGGGCGGCGTCGGCGCTGGCCTCACCGGCCAGATTGGCGCGGACCTCTTCCTCGCTCGGACCGAACGGACTGCGAGTGATCCGGGTGAACTGGTCCTGCAGACCCTCCGCCCACCGGGGCGCGAATTCACCGAATCGGCCCGCGATCAAACCCGTCCTCGCCTCTTTCGATCGTTCCGGCACCAGTACCTCCGCCTGTTCTGGCCGACACATTCAGTAGCCCGAGTCCAATCCGGTTGGTGCATGCACCGGCATCCTCAACAGTAACGCCCGTCGGTGGCCGGAACGTAGACGGCGATCGACATAACGGGGAGTTAAATGTCGGTTATGAGCGAAGCCACACACGAGGTGACCCTGCTGACCCGCAACGGTTGCGGACTCTGCACCACGGCGCTTGACCAATTGCGCCCGATCTGCGCCGAATTCGGTATCGAGGTCGCCACCCTGGATGTGGACGAAGCCGCCGCGTCGGATCCGAGCCTGCGCGCCGAATACGGCGACCGCCTCCCGGTGGTCCTGTTGGACGGCCGCGAACACAGCTACTTCGACGTCGACGAACCCCGCTTGCGCGCCGATCTTGCGAGGTGAAAGAGGGGATGGGGGCTAAGCCCCCAAACCCCCTTACCCTCCGGGGGTGAAGAGGGCCAGGGCCAAGCCCCACCCTGCCGGGGCGAAATGGGCGGGGCCAGGCTGAGCCTGCCGGTTTGGGGCTCTGCCCCGGCCGGGGGGCTGTGCCCCCAATACGTCTTTTTCTTCTGGGGGTTTGGGGGCGTAGCCCCCAAGAATCTGCTCCCTTCCCCCAACGGGGGAGTTACCGGCGCGTTGCGTAGCGGGTTAAGCCTGCAAAGGGTTGAATGAGGCTGGCGCCGGAGCCCGCTGCAAAGTGACTGAATTCACCGACTTTGTGCATGGGTTCACAAGCGGTTACGGTGGTGGCACGCAACCCGCCTTCTCGGGCAGCGGAAGCGACCCCCTGAACCTGACTCGACCTCGCCTGCAGGACCGCCCCGCGACGGTCTCCCGGCGTCGGGTCGAGAAAAGAACCCGGACACCTACCCGGCCGGACGAGGAGCGCAAGCGACGTGACAGAGCAGCATGAGACGCCGCCGAGTGGCGTCTCCGGCAGGGCTCTGCAGAAGGACATCCCGCAGGCCACGGTGGCCCGGTTGGCCACCTATCTCCGGGTCCTCGCCGTACTCGCCGACGACGGTGTAGCCATCGTATCGAGTGAGGAACTGGCTGTCGCGGCGGGTGTCGGTTCCGCCAAGTTGCGCAAGGATCTTTCCTTCCTCGGGCCCAATGGAGTTCGCGGCGTCGGCTACGACGTCATCAAGCTGCGCGACCGCATCGAGGATGTGCTCGGCCTGTCCGAGGGGCACCGGGTGGTGCTGGTCGGGGCCGGAAATCTGGGCCGCGCGCTGGTCGGTTACGGCGGTTTCCGCCGCCGCGGTTTCGCCATGGTCGGCCTGTTCGACAACGATCCCGGCATTATCGGCACCTCGGTGGGCGGGCTGCTGGTGCGCGATGTGGCCGAATTACCGGGTGCGGTGGCGGCGCTGGAGCCGACCATCGCGGTCATCACCACCCCGGACGCGGCCGCGCAGGGCGTCTGCGATCGCCTCGTCGCCGCGGGTGTGCACCACATTCTGAGCTTCTCCCCGGTCGCGTTGGACGCGCCGTCGCACGTCGAGGTGCGGCGGGTGGATCTGGCCGTGGAGATGCAGTTGCTGTCCTTCGAGCGGGCCCGCAGTGCGGAAGCCGCGGAGGAGATGAACGCGGCGGCCTCGGGTGATCCCGTGGGTGTGATCGCGTTTCACACGGAGACAACCAGCAAGGGAGCGGTGGTCCAGCCATGAGTGTGCTTCTCGTCGGGATTTCGCATCGCAGCGCGCCCGTCGCGGTGTTGGAGAAGGTCGCCATCACCGAGCACGACCGCCCGAAGCTGACCGAGAAGATGCTGGCCTCCAGCCACGTGTCCGAGGCGATGATCGTCTCCACCTGCAACCGCGTCGAGATCTACGCCGTGGTCGACGCCTTCCACCCCGCACTGGGCGAGATCAGCGAACTGCTGACCAAGCATTCCGGGCTGCCGCTGCCCGAACTCACCAAGCACGCTTATGTCCGCTACGCCGAGGCCGCCGCCGAGCATCTGTTCGCGGTGGCGTCGGGCCTGGATTCCATGGTCGTCGGCGAGCAGCAGGTGCTGAGTCAGATTCGCGCCGCCTACGCCGCCTCGGATTCGCAGCAGGCCTCCGGCCGCACGCTCCACGAGCTTGCCCAGCATTCGCTGCGGGTCGGCAAGCGGGTGCATTCGGAGACCGGCATCGACCGCGCCGGCGCGTCGGTCGTATCGGTGGCGCTGGATCGGGCGCAGCTGGTGCTGGGCCCGCTGGCCGGGCGCACCGCGCTGGTGCTGGGCGCGGGCGCCATGGGCGGTCTCGCGGTGGCGCAGCTGGCGCGGGCCGGGGTCGAGCGCATCATCGTGGTGAACCGGACGCTGGAACGCGCACAGCGGCTTGCCAATACGGCCACCGCCATGCACGGGGTGGCGGCCGCGGCCATGGCCATGGATCACCTGGTGGAGGCCATGGCGGCCGCCGAGGTCGTGGTCACCTGTACCGGCGCGGTCGGCACCGTGGTGAGCATCGCCGATGTGCATCGCGCGCTGGCCACTCCGGGCGCGAGCCGGCAGCTGGTCATCTGCGATCTGGGCCTGCCCCGCGATGTGGACCACGCGGTGGCCGGACTGCCCGGGGTCACCGTCATCGACATGGAGACGCTGCAGCGCGATCCGTCGGCCGGCGCGGCCGCCGACGACACCGCCGCCGCGCGCACCATCGTCGCCGACGAACTCGCCAAATACCTTGCCGGACAGCGCATGGCCGAGGTGACGCCGACCGTGGCGGCGCTGCGGCAGATGGCCGCCGATGTGGTCGAGTCGGAAATGCTGCGCCTGGATTCCCGACTACCGGGCCTGGACGCGGGTCAGCGCGACGAGGTCGCCAAGACGGTGCGCCGGGTGGTGGACAAGCTGCTGCACGCGCCGACGGTGCGGGTCAAACAGCTGGCCTCGACGCCCGGCGGGGACAGCTACGCCGAGGCGCTGCGGGAGCTTTTCGAGCTGAAACCCGGTGCGGCGCAGGCGGTTGCCGCTCCGATGGAGATCGCCAGGGACCTGGCCGACGATTTCACCGCCGCCCACCCAGGGGATGAGGGGCCGACCGCATGACCGGAGCGATGGTGCACGACGAACAGCTGGAGACGACGAGAGTGCGCGGAACGACTGACGCCCCCTGGCGGATCGGCACTCGCGGCTCACTGCTGGCCCTCACCCAGGCCGGGCATGTGCGCGACGCGCTGATCGCCAATGGCCAGCAGGCCGAGCTGGTGATCGTGAAGACCGCCGGCGACCAGTCCATGGATCCGGTGCAGAAGATCGGCGTGGGCGTGTTCACCGCCGCGCTGCGCGACGAGCTGGCCGCGGGCACTGTCGATATCGCCGTGCACTCCTACAAGGATCTGCCGACCGCGCAGGATGAGCGCTTCACCATCGCCGCCATTCCGCCGCGGCAGGATCCGCGCGACGCGCTGGTGGCCCGCGACGGCATGGTGCTCGGCGAGCTCCCGCCGGGTTCGCGCATCGGCACCTCCGCCCCGCGCCGTTCCGCGCAGTTGAAGGCCCTCGGCCTCGGCGTGGAGATCGTCCCGCTGCGCGGCAATCTGGACACCAGACTTTCCAAGGTCGCCAAGGGCGAACTCGATGCCGTGGTGGTGGCCCGTGCCGGGCTGGCCCGCATCGATCGCCTGGACGCGGTGACCGAGGCGCTGGAGCCGGTGCAGATGCTGCCCGCTCCGTCGCAGGGTGCGCTGGCGGTGGAATGCCGCAGCGTGGATACCGAACTCGTGACCATCCTGTCCGCTCTCGACGATGCCGGCAGCCGTGCCGCCATTACCGCGGAGCGGGCGCTGCTGGCCGAACTGGAGGCCGGTTGCACGGCGCCGATCGGTGCGCTGGCCGAGGTCGTCGAATCGCTCGACGATGACGGCCGGGTGGTGGAGGAGTTGTCGCTGCGCGGTTGCGCGGCGGCGATCGACGGCTCGGATGTGATCCGGGCCAGCGCGGTCGGCTCTCTCGAGCATGCCGAGGAGCTGGGCCGCGCTTTGGCGCGCGAGCTCTTGGAGCTGGGGGCGCGCGACTTGCTCAGTGTCACAGAGGAAGACCCGTCATCAGGGGTCACGGACACCGGAGAGCACACCGAGACCAGCAGCAATCCCAGCCCAATGGAGAACAACCGATGAGCCGCAGCTCCGCGAAGAAGCACCCCGGTCGGATCCTTTTCGTGGGATCCGGACCGGGTGATCCGGCGCTCCTCACCGTGCGGGCCCGCGAGGTGCTCGGCCGGGCGACGCTGGCGTTCACCGATCCCGATGTCGACAAGGGCGTGCTCGCCCTGATCGGCACCGCGGTGGAGCCGGGCCCCGACGGCGAGCGTCCCGTCGATGTCCGTCCGGCCCTGGGTGATCCGGCCGAGGTCGCGAAAACCCTGATCACCGAGGCCCGCAATGGCGCCGATGTGGTGCGCCTGGTCTCCGGCGACCCGCTGACCACGGACTCGGTCATCGCAGAGGTCAATGCGGTCACCCGCTCGCACATGATGTTCGAGGTGCTGCCGGGCCTGTCCGCGGGCACCACGGTCCCGGCCTACGCCGGTATCGAACTGGGCTCCAGCCACACCGAGGTGGATGTGCGCGGCGAGGTCGACTGGGCCGCCGTCGCCGCCGCCCCCGGCCCGCTGGTGCTGCACGCCACCTCCGGTCATCTGGCCGAGACCGCCAGCGCGCTGGTGGAACACGGTATGGCCCCGCAGACTCCGGTCGCGGTCACCGTGCGCGGCACCACCCGCCAGCAGCGCACCATCGACGCCACCCTGGCGACGCTCAACAATGCCGCCTCCGAAATGGTCGGCCCGCTCGTGGTCACCGTCGGCAAGGAGGTCGAGAAGCGTTCCAAGACCTCGTGGTGGGAGTCCCGCGCGCTCTACGGCTGGACGGTCCTGGTGCCGCGCACCAAGGAGCAGGCCGGCGAGATGAGCGAGAAGCTCGTCATGCACGGCGCCATTCCGATGGAGGTGCCGACCATCGCGGTGGAGCCGCCGCGCAGCCCCGCGCAGATGGAGCGCGCGGTCAAGGGCCTGGTCGACGGCCGGTACCAGTGGGTCGTGTTCACCTCCACCAATGCGGTGCGCGCGGTGTGGGAGAAGTTCGGCGAATTCGGCTTGGACGCCCGCGCTTTCAGCGGTGTGAAGATCGCGTGCGTGGGTGAGGCGACCGCGGAGAAGGTGCGCTCCTTCGGCATCAACCCGGAGCTGGTGCCCAGCGGTGAGCAGTCCTCCGAGGGTCTGCTGGCCGACTTCCCGCCCTACGACGATGTTTTCGATCCGGTCAACCGGGTGCTGCTGCCGCGCGCGGATATCGCCACCGAGACCCTCGCCGAGGGCCTGCGCGATCGCGGCTGGGAGATCGACGATGTCACCGCGTACCGCACCGTGCGGGCCTCCCCGCCGCCGGCGGAGACCCGCGAGATGATCAAGACCGGTGGGTTCGACGCGGTGCTGTTCACCTCGTCCTCCACGGTGCGCAATCTGGTCGGCATTGCCGGCAAGCCGCATGCCCGCACGATCGTGGCGTGCATCGGCCCCAAGACCGCCGAGACGGCAATCGAATTCGGCCTGCGCGTGGATGTGCAGCCCGAGGTCGCCCAGGTCGGCCCGCTCGTCGAGGCGCTCGCCGAGCATGCCGCGCACCTGCGCGCCGAGGGCCTGCTGCCGCCGCCGCGCAAGAAGAGCCGCCGCAGCCGCTGACGCCGGATGCGTTGCGGCCGAGGCCGCGACAGTTCCGGCCGAGGTCGCGATAGCCGACGTGACCGTGCCCCGCACCGGAAAGGTGCGGGGCACGGCCGTTTTCGCCCCTACGGTTGCCGCCGAGGTGAATGTGCCCCTCACGCATCCGCCTCCGCAGACCGCCGGGCGCGGCTCAGCGCTGGGCCGCCATCATGCGGCGGACCATGCGGCAGGTGGCGTCCGAGGGCCAGTGCACGCCGATGAAATCGGCGGTGTCGCGGATCTTCTCATTGCTGGCCTGGTCCGGGCTGAAGGCGCCGGCATCGAGCAGGGCGATGGCCAGGCGCATGGCCTTGAGCCGCCGGTTGTGCGCGATGTACCAGGTCCGCGGCCGGCCCGCGGGCAGTGGCTGCTTGGCCAGCGGCCGCCACGCGTGATCGATCAGGTCCCCCTTCTTGGGCACGGCTGCCGCTCGATCGGAAATATTTGCTACGGCTGCGAGCACGACCAATCCTCCTGTCGTCACCAGGGCTCCCATCACTCCGATATCGATGTGAGCCCATCGAACACATCTTCGATTGTAC